>JBKPHA010000117.1:0-45777 GCA_046729615.1 Actinomycetota bacterium | reverse complement strand
GCTGCCCTACGCGTAGAGGTCAGTACCCAGGCGGAGGATCGTGGCGCCTTCGTCTGCCGCGACCTCCCAGTCCTGGCTCGTGCCCATGGAGAGGCGAGAGAGCCCGTGCTCCGCGGCGCCACCCCGACCACCGGACGATGGTGCGGCTGATCGCCGGAACCGGCCTCCGTTGGGGTGAGGCTGCGGCGCTGCGGCGCCGTGACCTCATCGTGGACATCGCCGATCCTCGCGTTCAAGTACGACGGGCATGGTCCGAGAAGGGGCAGCGGTTCAAAACGCCCAAGAGCCGCCACGGGCGCCGTCACGTGCCGATCTCAGCGGCGCTCGCGGCCGAACTGCAGGCGCATCTAGCGGGGACGAGCGGCGAGGCGGAGGACCTCGCGTTTCCGTCTAGGAACGGAACGCCGCTCGCTTACCGGAATATGCACACGCGCCGACTGCGGCCGGCAATGCAGGAGGCAGGCGCAGGGTGGGCCGGTTACCACGCGCTGAGGCACACCTATGCAAGTCTCCACCTGGCGAGGGGGACGAACATCGTTCAGCTCTCGCGGCTGTTGGGCCATCATTCGCCGGATTTCACGCTGCGCCGCTATGCGCACCTGATTCCAGGCGACGAGGCATCCCTGCTTGACTTGGAACGCGAGCTCCGCAGCGTCCAGGCTGAGTCCAACGTGAGTCCAGGCCGGACGGAAAGGGACGGAATCGAGCGGGAGACGACCCGTGGCCACCTGGTCGATTTCCCCGCAAATAGCGTACCCGGCGAGAAGGAGGGGAACCGGCGGAAATCGCCCGGGCGCGGTAGGACTCCGCAACTCGCGGCGAACCCACCCGCTCGCCGACTACGTCTTTCACGTCATTTGCGGGAACACCCCCTGCGAGGTCGGTGCCCCTGTGCTTTGCTGGCACCCGGAACGGCACCGGCCAGTTTCGGGGGCTGACGCCCCTCACGTACACATAGGGGGCAGATGCGGGGGCGAATCCGCCGCCGGTGGCCCTCTAATTAACGGAGCCGATGCGCTCCGAGGCGAACAACCACGACCCCCGCATGGCGACCGCCGAGACCCACGTCCCGCCCCAGAACCTCGAAGCCGAGGCCTCCGTGCTTGGCGCGATGATGGTCTCCGACAGCGCGATCGCGCCGGTGATTCTCGACGTCCGCCTGCACGACGAGGACTTCTACCGCGAGCGCCACCGGATCGTGTTCCGCGCGATCACGGGTCTCTACGAGCAAGGCGAGCCCGTCGACGCACTCACGGTCTCGGAGTTCCTCGCCCAGCGGGGCGAGCTTGCCGAGGCTGGTGGCAAGGAGGCGGTGTCGGAGCTCGCCTCGACGGTGCCGGTGCCGGGCAACGCCCGCCATTACGCGCAGATCGTCAAGCAGAACTCGCTGCTTCGCCGCCTGCTGGCCGCCTCGCAGCGCATCCAGAAGTCCGTCCACGAGCGCGAGGGCGATCCGGAGCAGCTCGTCGAGCGCGCGGAGAGCCTTCTCTTCAAGGTCGCTCACCAGGAGCGCGCGAGCGATTTCCGTCGTGTCGCCGAGGTACTCAGCGACGAGATCGACCGCCTCGAGAAGCTGGCGAAGGGCGACCAGGACATCACCGGAACGCCGTCAGGGTTCCGCGACCTCGACGCGAAGCTCGGCGGTTTTCAGCCCGGCAACCTGATCGTGATCGCCGCCCGCCCCTCGCTTGGAAAGTCGGCGCTCGTGTGCAACATCGCCGAGAGCGTTGCCTCGAAGTACAGCAAGCCCGTCGCCTTCTTCAGCCTCGAGATGTCGGAGGCGGAGCTCGCCCACCGCTTCATCGCGTGTCGCTCGCGAATCCCGAACGACAAGCTGCGCAAGGGGAACGTCGCGGCACGCGACTGGCCGCGGGTCGTCCGCGCGTGCAATGAGCTCGAGCGGGTGCCGCTGTGGCTGGACGACTCGTCCGACCTGAGCCTTCTCGAGCTGCGCGCCAAGGCGCGCCGTCTCGCGGCGAGCGAGGGCGGGTTGGGGCTTGTAATCGTCGACTACCTGCAGCTCATGCGTGCCGAGGACCCGCGCGCCAACCGCGTGGAGCAGGTGGGTCAGTTCAGCCGGGGGATGAAGATCCTGGCGCGGGAGCTGAACGTCCCCGTGATCGCGATCTCACAGCTCTCGCGCGCGCCAGAGCAACGGCCCGGAGGCAAGCCGATGCTCTCCGACCTGAGGGAGTCAGGATCCATCGAGCAGGATTCCGACGTCGTCATCTTCATCTACCGCGCGTCGAGGTACGACGAGGACGCCGATCCCAGCGAGGCCGATCTGATCCTCGCCAAACACCGCAACGGCCCCACCGGTGACGTACCGGTGGTGTTCCTCGAGCAGTACCCGCGGTTCGTCGACCGGGCTCGCGGGACCGAGCCCGGGATCGAGCAGAAGCCCGGTGAGGTCTCGCCGCATATGGACCTGGCCGACGATTTCGCTGACGAAGCGTGAGCCAGACGCCACGACCGGTGCGCCTGACGGGCGCGGGGGTGGATGGCGAGCAGGCGTGCCCGCTCGGCGTGTGCGACGGCTCGGGGTGGATCCTCGGACCGGAGGACGTTGCGCGGCCGTGCGAGTGTCGCGAGCGGCGGCTGGCGCGCCGGCGGGCTCGCGGGGTTGCCTCTGCGATCCCGCGCAAATACCGGACCGTGAGCTTCGACGCCCCGCCGGTCTCGGACATGGTGCGCGATCCGGCGCGAGCGCCGGTCTATCGCGCCGTGAAGGAGTTCGTGGACGACATCGATCAGCGGCTGGCGGACGGTGAGGGGCAGTGGCTGATGGGCGATGTCGGAACCGGCAAGACGACGCTCGCGATGCTCGTCTCGAAGGCGGCGGCCGAGACGGGCCACACCGTCGCGATCTACTCGCTCCCGCGCCTGCTCTCCCGAATCCGGCGGACCTACGACGCCGAGGCGGGCGAGCAGTCCTACCTGGAGTTCTTCGAGCGGCTGGTAGGGATCGATCTGCTCCACATCGACGACCTCGGTGCCGAGAAGCGAAGCGACTGGGTTCTGGAGCAGCTGTATGCGATCGTCAACGAGCGCTACGAGACGCAGCGGTCGATCGTCGTGACGACGAACCTGAGTCAGGATGCGCTCGAGGAACAGATCGGCCCGCGCACGGTCTCGCGGTTGGTGGAGATCTGTGGCGATCCGCTCCCGCTCTTCGGCGAAGACCTGCGCTATCGGGTGGCGTAGGAAGGCACCTGGCGCCGCTCGATCCGGCGCATCCGAGCGAGTCGTTCAGGCAGGACCCCGGTGCATCATTGCGCCCCGCCACGGGTCTACAGGCGTACGATTGATGGAGGAAGGAGGAGCTATGGAGACGGGCTCGCAAGGCGGAGCTGGCATCGACACGGTGCACCGCTACCTGGACGAGCAGGAAGTCGCACACGAGGTCGTCGATCACGAGCAGACGTTCAGCGCGGCGCAGGAGGCGAAGGTCGCAGGCGTGGCCCCGGATCACGCGGCGAAGACGATGGTGCTGCGCGAAGACGGAGGGTACATGCTTGCCGTGATCCCGGCGTCCCATCGGCTCGACCTGCACAAGGCCCGAGAAGCCCTCGAGGCAAGCTCGCATCTGAGGCTCGCGTCCGAGGCGGAGATGGAGGCGGATTTCGCCTCGTTCGAGGTGGGAGCGGTCCCGCCGGTCGGTCCGGTCAAGCGGGCGCGCTCGGCGCTGGATGAGCGCCTGCTTGAGCACGACCGCATCCTCTGCAGCGGCGGCGACCACCGGCACTCGGTGCTGCTGGATCCGCGTGACGTGGCCCGCCTCAGCGACGCCAAGGTCGCGGATCTCTGCGAGGACTGAGGCGCGGGGCTCGGCTCGCGAATCGCTCGCGTGACCTGTTCAGGGTCCTCGGTCCGCCGCTCGCGTACCTCATAATCATCAGACGTGCCCGGAATCGTCATCGTCGGCGCCCAGTGGGGCGACGAGGGCAAGGGAAAGCACACGGTCCTGCTCGCGGAGCGGGCCGATGTCGTCGTGCGCTTTCAGGGCGGCAACAACGCGGGCCACACGATCGTCCGCGACGGGCAGCAATTCAAGTTCCACCTGATCCCCTCGGGGATCCTGTACCCCGGCAAGACGTGCGTGATCGGCAATGGGGTCGTCATCGATCCGGGAGTGCTGATCGGGGAGCTCGAGGCGCTGCGACGGCAGGGAATCGATGTGAGCGGCCTGCGGGTCTCCGCCAACGCCCACCTGATCATGCCCTACCACGTGATGCTCGACACCGCCGGTGAGGCCAAGCTCGGCAAGCTCGAGATCGGGACGACCAAGCGCGGAATCGGCCCCTGCTACGCGGACAAGGCGGCGCGCCTAGGGATCCGCATCCAGGACCTGCTCGACGCGAAGATCCTCCGCAAGAAGATCATGGCCGCGCTCGAGCCGAAGAAGCAGATGCTCCGGCCCTTCGCCAAGGATCCGCGCCTCGATCTCCACACGATGACCGAGGAGTACCTGCGCTACGGACATCGGCTGGAGCCCTTCATCGCGGACACCGCCCACCTCTGCTGGGACGCGCTGGACTCCGGTCGCGCCGTGATCTTCGAGGGTGCCCAGGGCACGCTGCTAGATCTCGACCACGGGACCTACCCCTTCGTCACCTCGTCGAACCCGGTCGCCGGAGCGGCCTGCGTCGGCGCAGGTGTGGGCCCCGCCGACATCGCGGAGGTCTGGGGCGTGGCGAAGGCCTACACAACCAGGGTCGGCGCGGGTCCGTTCCCAACCGAGCTTGATGACGAGCTTGGCGCCTACATCCGCGAGCGCGGCGGCGAGCGGGGCACGACCACCGGTCGCGAGCGCCGGACGGGTTGGATCGACCTCGTCGGGCTGCGATACGCCGCGCGGCTGAACCGGCTCTCCGCCCTGGCGGTCACCAAGCTGGACGTCCTGGCCGGCATCGACCCGATCCGGGTCGCGGTCCGCTACCGCTCAAGCGAGGGCGCCCGGCTCGACGAGCTCCCGTACCACCAGTCGGTGCTCCACGCCGCCGAGCCCGAGTACGAGGACCTCCCCGGCTTCGACGCGGACATCGGCGCCTGCCGCAGCGAGGCGGAGCTGCCGGGCGAGGCCCGCGACTACCTCGACTTCATCACGGAGAGCCTGGGTGTCCCGATCCGCCTCGTAGGCGTCGGCCCGGGCCGCGACCAGGTCATCTGGATGGGCGAGCCGGAGCGCCACCTGCGGGCGGCGTAGCGGACTAGAAAGACGCCTATCGAGCGGCCTCCGCGCGGGCCGCGTCGAGCTCCCCCTGCACCGTCGCGGTCTGATCGGGAATCTCAAGCCGCCGCTCGAGGATAGGGATCGCCTTCTCAGGATGCCCGGCCATCCGCAGAGCATGGCCGAGGTTGAAGAGCGCGTAGGCGTAGTTGATGTCGGTGGTACCGCGAGGGAAAGCCGCAACTGCTTTTCGAAGGACCGGAACCGCCTCCGCGTAGCGGCCCTGCTGGATCAGCGCATAGCCCTCCTCGTTGAGCTGTGCGCCGCTGACGCTGGCGTCCGGCGAGGAGGACGATGCGGCTACGGCGGGCGAAGCGGCTGAGGACGTCGTGGTCGTCGTCGTAGCCGCCGGCTGCCCCCCGGCAGCCGCCTCCGTCGGTCCGCCCTCCTGCGTGTTTGCCGCCTGTCCCTTCCGCGCTCCGGTACCGGACTCGCCTCCGCCCGCCGCGATGGCAAGCCAGACACCTCCGGCGACCAGTAAGCAGGCGCAAACGACGGCGGGAACGAGCCACCGGGGACGCCTTCGCCTCGGCTCGAACTCGAAGGGCCGCGCTCTTCCTTGCGCGGCGGGCTCCGACGCTTGCACCGTCGGCGGCGTGATCGGCGCCGTCGGCGCGAGGCTGTGCGGTCGCACTTCCTGGGCTCGAGCGGTGAGCGCTGCCTCGAGATCGCGAACGAACGCGCCCGCGGTGTGCTGCCGTCGGTCCGGATCCGGGTTTATTCCCTGCGCGAGCACAGCGCCCAGCCTTGGTGAAGCCTGCGGCCACTCCTCGAGAAGATCCGGTGGGGGGCCGTGCACGGCCTTATCGAGGAGCTCACCAGGCGAATCGGCACGATGAGGTGTTCGCCCGGTTAGTGCCTCGAAGGCGACCACGGCGAGGGAGTACACGTCAGAGGCCGGCTCCCCCACCGACTCCCCGGACAGCCGCTCCGGCGCGATGTAGGGGAGCGTTCCCATGACCTCGTTCTCGGCCGTGATCTGAGTCAGGTGGCCGGCGGTCGCTGTGCCCAGGTCGACGAGCTTAATCGTCCGGTCCTCGCCGATGAGGATGTTCGCCGGCTTGACGTCCCGGTGAACGACGCCGTGTTGGTGCGCGTAGTCGAGGGCGGACGCCACTGGTCGCAGGATCTCCAGTAGCCGCCTCGGATCCATCCCGCCAGCGGGGATCAGATCGGCGAGGGCGCGTCCCCGTACGTACTCCATCACGATGAAGAGCCCCTCGCTGACGGAAAGCGTGTCGAACACCGTTACGAGGTTGGGGTGGCTCATGGCTGCGCCGAGTCGAGCCTCGCGGCGGAAGCGCCGAATATCTGCCTCCGAGCCCTCGGGGTGCAGGCGCTTGATCGCGACGTCGCGGCACAGCACGCAATCCTCAGCCAGGAACACCTCGGCGGTGCCCCCGTGGCCCAGGCGATCGCGGATGCGGAAGCGATCAGCGAGCACAAATCCCGGCCGGATCTCGGTCGTAACGGCCACCGGATGGCATATACCCGCCGAACCCTGCACGAGTCGCTCAGATGCGCACGAATGCCGCGGCTCCGACAGGAGCGTTTCTACATCGCATAGATGCACAAGGCATTCCTCGGCCGCCAGCCAAGGTGGTTGCGCCAAATAGACTCACGCGCCATGTTCGAGAAGGTCCTGGTCGCCAATCGGGGTGAGATCGCCATCCGCGTCATGCGCACTCTGACGGAGATGGGGATCGTCTCTGTGGGCGTCTATTCCGAGGCCGATCGCGACACGCCGCACGTCGCCGAGGCGGATGAGGCCCACCTGCTTGGCCCCGCGGCACCGGCGGAGAGCTATCTCAATATCCAGAGGCTCATCGCGGTCGCCCAAAGCGCTGGCGCGCAGGCCATCCACCCCGGGTACGGCTTCCTGGCCGAGAATGCCGACTTCGCCCGCGCGTGCGAGGAGGCCGGCATCGTGTTCATCGGCCCGCCCGCCAGCGCGATCGAGGCCATGGGCTCGAAGACGCGAGCGCGCGAGTTGATGGCCGAGGCGGGGGTGCCGATCGTCCCCGGCACGACCTCTCCCGCGGAGAGCGTGGCCGAGGCGAAGAAGCAGGCGGCCGACATCGGCTATCCGATCGCCTGCAAGGCATCCGGCGGCGGCGGGGGCAAGGGGTTCCGGGTCGCTTACTCGGAGGACGAGCTCGAGGACGCGTTCGAGGGCGCCTCGCGGGAGGGAGAGAAGTTCTTCTCGGACCCGAGGGTCTATCTCGAGCGCTACCTCGAGGACCCCCGGCACGTCGAGGTGCAGGTTCTAGCCGATTCGCACGGCAACGTGATCCACCTGGCGGAGCGCGACTGCTCGATTCAGCGACGCCATCAGAAGCTGATCGAGGAGGCTCCCGCCCCGCACGTGGAGGACGAAATGCGCGAGCGGATCGGAATGATCGCGACCGAGGCCGCCGCCGCGGTCGGGTACCGCTCCGCGGGCACGGTGGAGGGGCTTCAGGCAGGGGATGAGTACTTCTTCCTCGAGATGAACACCCGGGTCCAGGTCGAGCACTGCGTGACCGAGATGGTCACCGGAATCGACGTCGTGCGCGAGCAGGTGCGGATCGCGGACGGCGCGGAACTCTCGATCTCACAGGAGGACGTCGAGCTTCGCGGGCACGCGATCGAGTGCCGGATCAACGCGGAAGCCGCCCACAAGAACTTCGCCCCCGCACCGGGCAAGATCACCAGATATATCGAGCCGGCCGGACCGGGCGTGCGGGTCGACTCCGGCGTCCGCACCGGATCGGAGGTGACGCCGCTCTATGACCCGATGGTCGCCAAGCTGATCGCCTGGGACGTCGATCGCGAGCACGCGACCCGGCGGATGCTGCGCGCACTCGGCGAGTACGAGATCGGCGGCGTGACGACGCTGATCCCGTTCCACAAGGCGATCCTCGCCAGCGACCAGTGGCGGAACGCCGAGACCGCCCGTGACCTGATCGGCGACCGCAGCTTCCTTGCGTCCCTGGAGCCGGAGCCAGCCGCGGCCCCCGCTGCCGCGGACGGCGAGGGCGAGGCAGAGGAGGCCATGGCCCGCACGTACAAGGTCGAGGTCGACGGCCGCCTACACAGTGTGAGGGTCATCGGCGCCGCAGTACCCGCGGCGGGCAATGCTGGGCCGGCGGCCGGAGTCCGGCGCCCCCCGCGCCGCGAGCGGGCAGCCGGCGGTGGGACGGCGGCCGGGGGCACCGACGTCCTCGTCTCCCCGATTCAGGGGACGGTGCTGAAGGTGCCGGTGAGCGAGGGCGATGAGGTCGCCGAGGGCGCCCTCATCGCCGTGATCGAGGCGATGAAGATGGAGAACGAGATCACAGCGCATCGCGCGGGCAAGATCACCGACCTCACTGTCACGGAGGGCGGCTCGGTTGCTGCCGGCGACACCGTCGCACGCATTGAGTGATGCATCGCTCCCCTGGCGCGGCCCGGGCAGAGGCCGTCCCGATCTGCCGCTCCCGCCCGACGACACCCTGCCGCTCCGCCGCGGCGGCGTATGGCGCAAGCGCTGGCGCTACGTGGGGGCGTTCAGCGACGAGCTCCTGGTCTGCGCGGCTCGGGTGAACGTCGGGCCGCTGGGCCAGACGTTCTGGATTGTCTGCGTTCGCGGCGAGCGCAGGACCTGTGAGGGGACGAGGCTTCTGGTTCCGGGCGCCCGCGGCGACGTGTGGACAGAGGGCCGGGACGGCACCGGGCAGATCCTGCATGCCCCGGATGAGGGATCCGTGGTCCGGATCGAGTCGAAGCATCCCGACGCGGGAGACGTGCGGGCCTTTCTGCGCTTCGGCGGCGGCCGCTGGGTGGAGGCGGTGTGCCCCACAGAGGACGGGCAGTACGTGTGGACGCGAAAGCGGGTCGACGTGCCCGTTGACTGCGACGTCCGGCTGGGCGCGCACCGGCTCGTCGCGAAGGCGCGGGGCGTCGAGGACGAGTCCGCCGGCTATCACCCGCGCCACACGGTTTGGAGCTGGTCCGCCGGAGTCGGCACCACCGCCGACGGGAGGTCGGTCGGCTGGAACCTCGTGAGCGGGATCAACGATCCCCCCGAGCTATCTGAGCGCGCGATCTGGATCGACGGCGAGCCCAGTGAGCCGGGTCCGGTCGAGTTCGAGGGGCTGGACGCGATCCGCTCCCCCGACGGTGCCCGGCTCACCTTCTCCGGCGAGTGCGAGCGGCGAAGCGAGGAGCGGCGCTTCTTCGTCCGCTACTCCTACCGTCAGCCGCTGGGAACCTTCTCAGGCGCGCTGCCCGGCGGCATCGAGCTGACACGCGGCCTCGGCGTGATGGAGCACCACGACGCGGAGTGGTAGACGCTTACCCGGGGTAGACGCTCTGGACCTTCCAGCGCCACGGCGGCTCCTCGCCGGGCGAAAACTCGTAGTGATCGCGCCCGTAGAGCGTCTCCAGCGGCACCAGGACCGGATTCGCGCTCTCAAGGAGCGGCGTCGAGGCGTAGCGCTCGACGTCGGCCGCCGTCGCCGTGCGCGCGGCGCGGTCCCACCCGAGTCCAGGTCGGTAGAGCCAGTAGCTCACCTCGACGTCCCCGCCTGAGCGCCGCTGGTCCACGACAGAAGTGAAGGCGGTGACGCGGCGATTCGATGCGGTGAGCCCGCGTCGCTCGCCCGGGGCCGCGCAGCTCTCGCTTCTGCAGTAGCGGAAGTCGACCGGCAGGAGGGGAGTTCCAGACGGACCCGACACGGGATGCGGCTGCGGCGCGAGAGCACGCAACAGGCCGCCCACCGGCCTGCCGTACGCCTCGGTGAGAGGGTCCCGCCAGCACGGCTCCGGCAGGCGCGCCGGGCAGCGGATCCTACGGTCGAGCTGAGAGCCGAGCCGGCGTGCCTCCTCCGTGGGCGGCGCCGCGACAAGCGCGGCGATCGCCCCGAGGGCGAGCAGGGCGATCAGCACGACGAGGCCCACGTGCTCGATCGTCGCCGCCCCGCTGTCCGCTCCGGCTCGCATGAGCCCAACCTAGGCCCGCACGGCGCGCGAGAGGCGCGCAGGGTGTGCCGAAGCCGAGACCGATGAGTTAGGAGAGGCCCTCGCGCGCCTCGCGCACGAGCGTGACCGCCTCCGGGAACACGATCCTGATCGCGTCCCGAACCTGGACCGCTTGCTGGTCGCTGCCGCCCGAGAGGTCGAGGCGGTTGATGGCCGCCACGGTCATGTCGACCGCCAGCTTGATGGCGTTGTCCGCCCACGCCACGCGCTGAGCACCCTGCATCTGCTCGGCCATTTCGCTCAAGCGCTCGCGGAGCTCGTCCGGGTCGCCGAAGATGTTGAAGCCCTCGCTTCCTTCCATGTAAGTGATGTTCGTGCGGGGGCGCCAGCCCCCGATACTGGCTGGGTGCCGTTGCTGGTGTGTTAGGGACCGGGGAATCTCGGCGCCTTCAGCGGATAGCCTGGGCACCGTGGCGCTGCCCGAACCCAGCGAGGCGTCGACCGCTCTCGTCACCGGCGCTTCGGCGGGAATCGGTGAGGCGATCGCGCGCGAGCTCGCGCGGCGCGGTCACGGCGTGACGCTGGTCGCGCGGCGCGAGGACCGCCTTCGCTCACTGGCCGGTGAGCTCTCCGACGAGTTCCGCGTCCGGGCGCAGGCGCTGGGCGCCGATCTCGGGGACGGGGCGGCGCGCGACGATCTGGTCCGGCGGATCGGCGAGCTCGGCGTCGACGTCGAGATCCTCGTTAACAACGCGGGGTTCGGCGGGGGCGAGGACTTCGCCCGAACGGAGCGCGAGCGGCTCCTCGGGATGGTCGAGGTGAACTGCGCGGCCCTCCTCGACCTGCAGGCGGTCTATCTGCCGCAGATGGTGGAGCGGGGTCGCGGGGCCGTGATCAACATCGCGTCGACCGCGGCGTTCCAGCCCCTCCCGGGCGCCGCGACCTACGGCGCCACGAAGGCGTTCGTGCTGAGCCTGACCGAGGCGGTGCACGAGGAGCTGAAGGGGACGGGGGTGACAGTGACCGCGGTCTGCCCAGGTCCGGTCAAGACGGAGTTCACGCAAGTGGCGGGACTCGAGCGTGCGGAGGAGCAGGCTCCCGGGATCGTCTGGATGTCGGCCGAGTCCGTCGCCAGGCAGGCGGTGGATGCCGCTGCGCACGGCAAGCGGGCGATCGTCCCAGGCCTGCTGAACCGGGCCGGCGCGCTCACCGGCCAGCACGCCCCCCGGATGCTGGCGCTGCCGATCGTCAAGCGCGTCTGGCGCCACGCGCTTTAGCTGGGTCCGTCGCCGCTCTGTCTCTCACGGTCGCGACGAGCACGCCGCCCCTCCCGGCGAGCGCCGCGACGATCTCCAGCGGGACCGACACGAGCAGGATGAGCGGCGTGGCGAGCACGGTCACGACCGCATCCATCGCGTACTTGAGTCGCGCGCTGAGACCGCCCCCCGGGCGGATCAGGCCCGCGCGAACGCCGAGGGCGAAGTTGTGGGTGAAGGTGAAGGCGTTGACGAGCGTCTGCCACATCCAGAGCTGTCCGGTGCCCCAGCGAGGTGATTCCAGCCGAGTCAGCGTCAATCCGGCGTTCTCGGCGAGGAGCTCGAGCGAGCGAGGGGTGGGATAGAGGCCGCGGCCCGGTTCCACGCCCGCCCAGTTGAGGCCGCCTAGCCGCGCCTGCCAGCTGTCGCGGTTCGCGACCCGCACCTCCAGCCCCCCATCCGGCAGGTGCCGCGCGTCGGCGAGGAGCTCGCTCTCCGCATCCTCGGGCCCCAGCCCGGCGGCGAGGCCCAGTCGGCAGTTCTCGCAGCGCTGGAGCAGGGAAGGCCCTGCGGGGGTGGGGAGCTGGAGCCACCCGTACAGCGGCTGCCCGCACGCGGGGCACGTCCTGTCGACCTCCGGCCGCCCCACTATCCGGCTGCGGGTGGCGCCTCGTACTCCAGCCCGGCGGAGCGAAGCGAGCCCAGGAAGTTGGTGGGGTCGAACGCGTGCGAGGGCGGGAGGGCTCCGCCGCGGGCGTATCCCGGCGCGGTGCAGCGAAGCGCTCCCTCGACGATGATACGCGCGGTCAGCCCGTACGGATCCGATCCGCTCACGCGACCTCGTCTGGCAACGCCGCCCCGGCGGGCTTCGCACTCGATGACGAAGCGGCTGCGGCGGCGGCTGTCGGAACTTGGTCCCTCCGGCAGCCGGGGGATCAGCGCCTCCAGCGCGCGCCGAAGGGGCGTGCGCACGGCGAGCTGAAACGGTGCCATCACGAGCGAGGCGGCCGGACCGGGGAGCGGCACCGGAGTCGAGGCGCTGAGCACGGTCCGCACGCGCTGCGTCTGGACGTGCCTGGGCACCGTTATTTGCTCCCCCGCGGGATATCGGACCATCCGCTGCCGGCCGATCGGCTCGGCGAAGTCCCACGTCCCGCCTCCGAGACTCTGCGGGCCCGACTGGAGCCGGCCGTCTCGCCATTCGACGTCGCCGCCGGCCAAGATCTCCAAGGTCGAGTGGGCGGTCCCTCGGGTCGGTCGGAAGCCTCTGACCCAGTAAGCCAGGGCGACCTCATCCACTGGCTCCCCTCCCGCCGTGAGCGACGCGATCATGTCCCCTGGCACATAGTCGAAGCCCATCGCGGTCATCACCGCGATGCCCGCGCGCTCCGCCGCATCCCCGTAGCGCTCGAACACCAGGCGCATGAACGGCTGCTCGCCGGTGGTGTCGAGATAGTGGGTTACGGCGTCCAACGCGGCCGCGAGCACGGGCTCGCCATGCAAGCGGAAGGGTCCGGCGCAGGCGATCACGGCAGCGCACGGGTCGAGGAGCTCGCGCAGTCCGGTCGGATCGTCGAGGCCGACCGCGCGCGTCTCGCCGTCGCCGATCTCCTCCGCCAGGATCTCGAGCTTCGCCGGGTTGCGTCCCGCGAGGACCATCGGGGCGCCGCGTCGCCGCAGCTCGGCCGCGACGAGCCGCCCGGTGAAGCCCGTGGCGCCGTAGACGGCGATCGGGCCCGTCTGCTCCGCCTTCTGTGCCATCGCCGAGGATGCTATTTAGGCTGCCGCCTCTCGCCCGCCGGCCGGACGCCGATCGGCAGGCCGGCACACGCGCTTCCGTTACGGTACGGGCCGATGCGGCTCCGCGACATCATGACCAGCGGCGTGGTGACCGCCGGCACGGAGGACGACGTCCTCTACGTCGCGCAACTCATGCGCGACCACTCGGTCGGCTCGGTCATCCTATGCGATCCTCAGGGCGATCCGGTGGCGATGGTCACCGATCGCGACCTCGCCGTCCGGGTGCTGGCCGAGGGCCGCCCGCTCTCGGAGCCGGCCGGCCGGCATTCCTCCCGCCCCCTGGTCTCCGGCGAGCCCGACATGGACCTCGAGGAGGCCGCGGCGCGGATGGTCCAGCATCGGATCCGCCGGTTACCGGTCGTGGGTGGGGAGGGGCTCGTGGGCATCGTCACGCTGGACGACATCGCCGTGCGAACCGGCAACCTCGAGGTGGCTCAGCGCATGACCCACGACGTGATCGAGGGCGCGTTCCCGGAGTTCTTCTTCCACGAGCGCGGCTAGCCATGCCGATGACCTCGGAACAGCGGCTGTGGCAGCGGCGGTTCGAGAGCCTGATCGGTCTCGCTGCGCCCGCGCTTGACCTGCTGCTGACCGTCGGCGACGGGGCCTCGCGCATCCTGCAACCCGGCGAATCCGACTACTACCCCATCCGCTCCACGGCCGACGCCTTCGAGCTCGAGCGCTCCCGCGACGAGCGCGGCCGGCGAAGCCGCTTGGCTCCGGTCGACTGAGGCTCGGCTCCGTTCATGGAACGAGAGCGGATCCTGGAGCGCGAGCGCCGCTGGGCGCTTCCGGCGGCGATCGCGGCCCTGGTGCCACTCGTCCTCTACATCGCCTCGATCATCATCGTCCAGGGAGCGGACATCGCGGGCGGGAACAGCGAGGCGGAGCAGCTCACCTCGCTTCACGATCATGCCGGGACCGTTCTCGTTTCGGCGGTCGTCAGGGGGATCGGCTTCCTGGTCCTGCCGCTCCCGATCCTGTACCTCTTTCTCGCCGCGAAGGCGCGCAGCCCGCGCGTCCAGGCCGCGATGGTCGGCTTCGTCTTCCTCGGCCCGATTCTCTTCGGCGCCCAGGGCGTCGTCCAGGCCATCGGAGCGGGTCAGGCGGCGTCGGACTTCGTGCAGCTTCCGCCCGAGCGGCATCGCAGTTACGCAGCCTTCCAGAGCCAGGTGACACGGGAGCCGTCGCAGATCGCCAAGGTGACCCTCTACACGGCCGACGACTCGCTCGAGGTCGAGCAGGCGAACGGCGACTTCTACTCCGTCCAGAAGTACCCGACAAAGGACGAGAGCAAGATCGTGAGCGACCTCAACGCCAAGGGCGTCGACAACGAGACGGACTCGGATACGGACGCCCATCCGCCTGACGCCGAGGCAACCCATGCCACCGACAACAACGGGACCCTTCAGGCATCCCAGGGTCTTCTGCTTCCCGCCGTGCTCGGGCTGATCGTGATGATGGTCTACGTGCCGCTGCAGTCGCTGCGCACGGGCCTCATCGCGAGGTTCCTCGGGAGTCTCGGGATCGCGCTCGGCGCGTCGATGATCCTCATCCTTCCGATCGCGGTGATCGCGATGCTCGCCTGGACCGGCTTCCTCGGGCTCCTCTTCGTCGGCAGGGTACCGGGTGGTCGCCCGCCGGCATGGGAGGCCGGCGAGGCGGTTGCGCTGCGGCGCCCCGGGGAGGACCCGCCGCCCGAGCGCGGCGGCGCGATCGAGGGCGAGGGGCAGGAGGTCGAGCGAGACGGCGAAGGCGGCGGCGCCCCTGCCACCCGGTCTGGCGGCCAGCCTCAGAGGCGGAAGCGGAAGCGCCGCACGTGACCGTCACGCCCGGGATTGTCGGATTAATTGCCTAAGAGGCGCTTAATCCGACAACGACGCAATGGAGTGGGTTCTCTACCCTCGGTAGGAGCCGGAGCCAACCGACGCTGGAGGTGGAGATGACGCACCACGAGCACGAGCCGCTTGCCGGGAAGCGGGCCGCCGTGATGATCGGGCCGCTGTTCGAGGACGCCGAGGCCCTTTATCCCTACTACCGGCTGCAAGAGGCGGGCGCTACGGTCGAGCTGATCGGGATCGAGGGCGGCACCTCGCTCAAGGGGAAGCAGGGGATCGAGCTGACGACCGATCAGGCGGCGGCGGATCTCACCTCCGAGGACCTCGACATCCTCGTGATCGCCGGCGGGTTCGGCCCCGACAAGCTGCGGACCGACGACGGCGTCAAGGAGCTCGTCCGCCGGATGCACGGCGCCGGAAAGCCGATCGCCTTCATCTGCCACGCCGGTTGGGTACCGGTGTCGGCGGACATCGTCGAGGGCCGGCGAGTGACGTCCGTCCCCGCGATCGCCGACGATCTGCGAAACGCCGGCGCGGAATGGGAGGACTCGGAAGTCGTCGTGGACGCCAACCTCATTTCCTCGCGCCGACCGCCGGACCTGCCGGCGTTCATGCGCGCTCTGATCGGCGTGGCGGTCGGAGAGGCGAAGCCGGTGGCAACTACATCAGCCTGAGGCGGTCGCGAACCCCCGGCAGGCGGAGGACCAAGCCGAGCAGCAGCAGGCCGGCGCCCACCAGCGCCAGCGGCGAGGCGCCGAACCCCGTGAAGGGAAGCGTCGATGAGCTTCCGGCCGCGCGCGGCGAGGAACCGGCCACGGACTCCGACCCGGCTCCGCTCGGATCAGCGCTCGCGGCGCTGGCACCGTTGCCCCCCGACGCTTCGCTGCCGCGGCCCCCGCGGCCGGAGTCGCGGCCCGCGCCGCCACCTCCGCCGCCGCCGGACTGCTCCTGCACGTTCACGGTGCCCTTCATGTACGGGTGGAAGGCGCACTTGTACTTGTAGGTGCCGGGCTTGTTGAACTCGAACGTGTAGCTCTCGCTCCGCTTGAGCGTTCCGGAGTCGAGGCCGTCTCCCGTCACCGTGTGCCCCTCGCGCGCTCCGGATTCGTTCCTCCAGGTGAGCCGGTCGCCGACCGACACCGTCACCGACGCGGGCGAGTAGGCGTAGCGAGACGGTACCTCGCCGACGATGTCGACGACGCTCGCTGCCTTCGCGGCGCGCGCCTGGAGGCCCACGAAGCCGGTGGCGCCGGTCGGGCCGGTGGCACCGGTCGGGCCGTTTGCTCCAGTAGCGCCGCTCGGGTCGGTGGCGCCGCTCGGGCCGGTGGCGCCGGTCGGGCCGTTTGCTCCGGTAGCGCCGGTTGGGCCGATTGCTCCGGTCGATCCGGTGGCGGCGGTTGCTCCGGTCGATCCGGTGGGCCCAGTCGCTCCGGTGACGCCGGTGACCCCCGTTGGGCCTCGCGGCGCGGCCGGAGGCTCATCGCTCGCCAGCGCTGCAACTCCCCACAGAGCGGCCGCGGCGACGGCGCATGGCACGATCCGTCTTCCCGTCACGCGAATGATCGTGGTTGACCGCTGGCCCCTCGCCAAGTGGCTGGGATACGGATGCCAGCCGGCTGCGGTTCATTCGCGTGCGGCGGCGATCCTCCTACGGTGCGTGCGGATCTCGCTCAGGATGCGCTCGAGGCGCGGCTCCCGAGAGGAGTCGACGTGGCCCATCGCGCGCGCGATCGCGGGGTGGACGGTGGCGATCCGCTCGTACATGGCCTGCGCTACGGCGCGGTAGGTGGGGTGGCCCTCGCGACCCGAGCGAAGCTCGATCAGGTGCATGGCCTCGCGCGCGTTCAGGTCCAGGACGTACCTGATCCGGTAGCCGAGACACAGCGCGTAGGGCGCCGCCTCCTCGAGCCCGGTGGCCTGAAGGCGCTCGAACTCCCCCCGCGAGACGTCCAGCGCCCGCTCGTAGGCGGCGCCCGCACCGGCCTCCCGAACCTCCTCCGGCACGCCCGCGCCGAGGTGCGGGCCGAGCCGCTGCCACTGGCAGGTCAGCATCCGGTGGCGCTGGAGGTCGCGAAAGCCGCCGTAGTCGGAGACGATCTCGAAGCGGTAGCGAACCGCCTCCCAGCCGCGGCCGGGGCGGTGGCGGCGGTTCAGGCGCTCGCCCGCGAGCTCGGCGATCAGCTCGGCTCGCTCTAGCGGGTCGAGGGCATCGATGCGGTGGCGGATCTCCGCCTCGCTGACCGCCGCGGACTCAAACAGCGACGCGGCCAGCAGGTCCTCCTCACTGCCCTCCACGGCGACCAGCTCTACCGACGGCGCGTCGCTCGCGGTCGGCCGATCGAGGCCCAGCCGCGCGACGGCGCGCTCCGTCGTCTCGCGCCGCCGGCGCAGGTAGTCGATCCACTCGCCGCCGCGGTCGGGGCGCTTCACCCTGGCGACGAGGCTCGGGATCACCTTCTCGAGCTCGGCATGGATCATCTCTCCGTAGGAGCGAGCCTCCGGCAGCGGCGATGACATCAGCCGCAGCAGGAGCTGCTCGTAGGCCTGACCGGACGCGAAGACGCCCACATGACTCAGGGTCGACGCGGGCAACAGGCCCCGCAGCAGGTCGAGCGCCTTCGCGCGGATGGAGCGGCGCCATGCCGTCTCGGGCTCCTCGCGGCGCGGCCAGCGCTCCGCGGCCCAGGCCTGGACCGTCTCGAGGCCGCTGGCATAGATCGCGAAGAGCTCGTCCATCGTCGCGCGGTACTGCTCACCGAGCTCCTCGTCCTGGTAGTAGCGATAGCCACCGCGCGCCCCATCGGGCATCGGCTGGTCATAGGGGATGTACCGGGTGGACTGCTCGAGGTAGGCCGCCAGGCGCCCGCGCTGAAGGACCTTGGTGAGGATGTTCGAAACCCACTCGCACGCCAGATGCGCCGCGCCGACCTGGGCAATCGAGTCATCGCCGTAGCCCATGAACACGCGCTCGTAAAGATCGGCCGCGCGCTTGCCCTCCGCGCCGTCGAACGGGTGCCCGGCGTCCGGAACGTCGGCGGCGAACTCGTCCAGGAACAGGCGACGAAGGGTCCCCGGATAGCGGGAGTAGCGGGCAAAGAGCGCCCCCTTGACCGTCTCCGGAAGGTTGACGAGGCAGAAGACCGGCCGGTCGAGGTTGGTGAAGTGCGGACGGAGGAGGCCCTCTTCGCTAGGCGTGAACGTCTCGACCGGGTAGCGCAAGGTGGGGTGATCGTAGTCGCGGCCGCGGCGGCGGACGCCCGCCGTCAGGAGCCGGATGGGTGTGTCGTCCGCGGCCTCGCGGCCGAAGCGGGTGCGCCGTCCTCGACCGGCTTGGCGACCAGGTGTGGCAGGACGTCCTGCCGCGAATAGTGACCCACGACGTCGAACCATCGCTTGGCGTGCAGCCCGACGCGGAGATCGCAGTCGGCGACAACCATGCCCTCCTCGCCGTAGAGCGGGCCGGCGATGACCTCTCCGTCGGCGGGCTCGATGATCGCGGCCCCGCCCTTCCCGAACACGGCCTTTCCCTCCGGCACCGGCGCCGGGAAGTCATCGGGGAATGCCGCGGCGGGGATGAACTGCGGAACCGAGACGACGAACGCGCCGGATTCGAGCGCAATGTGCCGCATGCTCGCGACCCAGCCGTCCGTATCGTCGGCGGTCGGGGCGAGCCAGATCTGGACGCCCCCGCGATAGACGGCGTAGCGCGCCAGGGGCATCATGTTCTCCCAGCAGATCAAGCCGCCGATGCGACCGTGGGGGGTGTCGATGACGTCGAGGTCGTCGCCCGCGCCCACCCCATGAAAGAGCCGCTCCTGCATCGTCGGCATGAGCTTGCGGTGCTTCCACAGAAGGCCCTCGGGCCCGAACAGGAGCACCGCGTTGTAGAGCGAGCCGGGCCGGTGTGATTCGCGCTCGTTGACGCCGACTGCGCAGTGGACCCCCAGGTCCGCGCAGGCCGCTGCGATCCGGTCGGTGAGCGGCCCCGGAACGTCGACCGAGTTCTCCCACAGCCGCTCCCACAGCTCGTCCCAGCCGCTGAACGAGCCGGCATCGTGGGCCCAGGCGTTCGACTCATAGAGCGGGACGAACAGCTCGGGAAAGACGGCGAGCTGGGCGCGATCCTTGGCGGCGTCCTGGAGCAACCCGATCGCCTTCTCGACGCTCGCTTCGGCGTCCAGGATCACGGGCGTCGCCTGGATCGCGGCGACACGGACTGTGGGAAAGCTCACGGAAATGAGCATACGCGCCAAGCCGGTTCCGTCCAAGTAGGCGTCAGACCGCTGGCCCACATCGCTACGCCCCGGCCGCGGCGAGGGCGTGTCCGGATGCTCCGCCGCGGCGACGCGCTGCGTCACGGCTCAGCGGGGCTCGATGCGAAACACCGGGTGGTCGGGCGCGATCCTGCGCAGTTCCTCGTCCGAGGAGTCGGGCCCGACGCCCGCGAAGAACGCGCCTATCTCCCACTTCCAGCGCCGGAGGTACTCGCGCAGGATCGGCGGCTTGTCCTCGTCGCTGACCTCCACGGCGGCGAACTCCTCTGCGCGCCGCCCGACCAGGAGCCGCCCGTCGCCGCGGCCCCGCAGGTTGCGTACCCACTGCGTGTGACCGCGGGGGGCGACGAGGTACCGGGCTCCGTCGAGCGTCAGCGGATTAACGGGCGTGTGGCGCGGCTGCCCGGTCGTTCGCCCGCGCACCTCGAGGATCCTGGATCCGGCGACGCTGACCCCGAGCCGAGTGAGCGCGGCAACGCTTCGGTTGAAGACGTTCTTGGTGAACCAGCCGGGGCGTTGGAAACGCTGCGCTATGCCGCGATTGTGACAGCGGCTAGAGCAACGGCACGAGCGAGGCGCCAGCGTGGTTGGCCCAATCGACCAGCGGTGAGGGGATGACGCCGAAGAACACGGTGGCGGCCGCGCAGATCGCCGCCGGGACGATGATCGCCAGGCAACGCGTGGCGTGAGGCGCAGGGATGGGGGCCGCGTCGGCCTCCGGCGCGCCGCCCGCCATCGCCGGGGCGGCCTCGGCCGCAGGGCGCATCCACACCGCGGCGACGACGCGGAGGTAATACGCCAGCGAGATCATCGTCCCGATCGCGATCGCCACCCCCAGGTACGTGTGGTCGGCGTCCACGGCCGCCTCGATCAGGTAGAGCTTGCCCATGAACCCCGCGGTGGCCGGCAAACCGGCCAGTGCCAGCATCGAGATCGTCAGCGGCCACGCCAGCTCGGGGCGCCCGCGGCCGAGGCCCTGCACGGACTTTATGTCGTCTCCCCACGGCGTCTCGCGCTCCCGCACGACGATCACCGCGAACGCGGCGAGGTTCATCAACGCATAGGCGGCGAGATAGAAGACGAGCGCGTTCACCCCGATCGCCGAGGCGGCGGCGACGCCCACCAGCATGTAGCCGGCCTGCGCGACGCCGGAATAGCCCAGCAGGCGCTTCAGCGAGTCCTGGCCGAGGGCGCCGATGTTGCCGACGGCGATCGAGATGATCGCGAGCACCGACAGTGCGGGCTGCCAGTTGTCCGTGACCGGGCCGAGGGCGACGTCGAAAACGCGGACGAGCGCGACGAAGGCGGCCGCCTTGGTGGCGACGGCCATGAAGGCCGTTACCGGCGTCGGCGCTCCCTCGTAGACGTCGGGCGTCCATTGGTGAAACGGCGCGATCGAGATCTTGAACGCGAGCCCCGTGCCGATGAGAGCCACACCCATCAGGACCAGCGAATCGGTTGCGTTGCCGTTGGCCAGCACTTGGCGGATCGAGCCGAAGTCGGTGGAACCGGCCGCCCCGTAGATCATCGCCAGGCCATAGAGCAGCGTCGCGGAGCCGAGGGAGCCGACGATCAGGTACTTGAGCCCCGATTCGAGCGATCGCCCACGGCGAAGCGACGACCCGCAGAGGACGTAGAGCGGCACGGACAGGAGCTCGAGCGAGATGAAGAACGCGATCAGGTTCTGGGCCTGCGCGAGCAGGGTCATGCCGAGGACCGACGAGAGCAAGAGCACCTGGAACTCGGTGTGGCGAGGGCTCGAGCCCTCCGGCGACGCGGCGGGATCCCGCCACGACAGCGGAATCACGATTGCGGCCGCGAAGATCGCGATCAGCGCCGCCGTGAGGCCGAGCTCGTCGAGGCGGAGCGCGCCGGCGACCAGATCCTCGCGATTCGCCCACTGCCAGATCGAAAGCCCAGCGGCGGCCGCGAGCGCGATCAGGGAGAGCGTCGAGACGACCAGCCGCTGGTGCCGGTCGGTGAGAACCCCCCCAATCAGCGCGGCGCAGATCCCGCCCGTCAGCGCGATCACGGGCGAGAGGCCGGCGTAGTCGATGTGGGGGGCGGTGAAGGTCACTTGGTGACCTCACTCACCGACGCATAGCCGGTCGAGCCATGGCCGGCAACGGGATTAGACGAGGTGACCGACGAAGTCGTCGCTTTCACTGATGCGTCGCTGCGCCCCAGGATCAGCCCCGGGTAGAGGGCGAGGGCGACAATGCACGCGACGAGGGGAGCGACCACCGCTGCGTCGCGCACCCCGATCTCGCGCGAGTCGACATTCGCGGTCGCGCGGTGATGCATGGTCCCCTGGAACAGGCGGATCGCATAGTAGGCGGCGAGCACGACCCCGATCGACGCGACCAAGGCGTAGACGATCTTCGACTGGAAGACGCCGATCAGGATGTAGAACTCGCCGATGAAGTTGGCCGAGCCGGGCATGGCGAGGTTCGCGAGGCTGATGACCAGGAACAGGGCGGCCAGCACCGGGGCACGTAGCGCGACCCCGCCCAGGCGGGTTAGGTCCTCGCTCCCCGAGCGTTCCCACAACAGCGCCACGATCAGGAAGATCCCCGCGACGACGAGGCCGTGGTTGACCATCTGAAGGACTGCCCCGTCCGCCCCGTCGGGACGCAGGGAGAAGATCCCGAGGGTGATGAAGCCCAGCTGGGCGATCGACGAGTAGCCCGCGATTAAGCGCACGTTCTTCTGGGTGAACGCGATCACGGACCCGTAGAGGATCCCGGCGACCGCGATCACCAGTATCAGCTCCTGGAAGTGGACGGTCGCTTGCGGGAACACCGGGACCACGACACGCAGGAACCCGTACGCGCCCACCTTCGAGAGCACCGCCGAGAACAGCGCGAGCACGGGCAGGGGCGCCTCGCGGTAGGCGTCCGGCATCCATCCGTGCACGAGGACGGCGGGCATCTTGATCAGGAAGGCCGCCGCGAAGAACCAGAAGATCCAGTACTGGCTGCCTGTTGACAGCGGGTTGGCGCGCAGGTCGGCGAGCGAGAAGCTCAGATGCCCGACGTCTCCCGAGGCGAGCACTGCCGTGGCGATCGCCGCGACGAGCATGAGGAGCGAGCCGACCAGCGTGTAGACGATCAGCTTCGTCGTCGCGGCGACCCGATTCTCGCCGCCGAAGGTCCCGATCAGGAACCAGAACGGGACCAGCATCAGGTCGAAGAACAGGACGAAGAGCAGCAGGTCCTGCGCCAGAAACGCGCCCAGCACCCCGGTCTCGGCGAGCCCGAGCATGAAGTAGTAGATCCGCCGTCGCTCCGGCATCCGGAAGACCGAGAACGCCGTCGCGCCCGCCCACAGCAGCGCGGTGAGGAGGATCAGGAACAGGCTGATGCCATCCACGCCGAGCTCGTAGCGAACCCCGAGGCTCGGGATCCAGCTTTCGTTCACGACATGCTGTAGCCCCGCGGAGCCGCTGTCGAAGCCGGCGACGATGGCGATGGCGAGGCCGAGGGTGCCGAGGGTGCCCAGAACTGTGACGACGGGAACGACCCCGCGCGGAACGACGAAGCAGAGGAGGCCGGCGGCGAGGGGAAGCCATAGGAGGACCTGGATCACGCAGCCGCTCCCGGTAGGCAGTGGGCAGTAGGCAGTAGGCAGACTCCGCCCGGGCCACTCCGCTTACTGCCTACTGCGACGTGCCTGCTCATTACTGGCTCGCGATTAGGAAGTAGAGGCCCAGGGCCGCGAAGCCCCCGATCAGAAGCAGCGCGTACGCGCGCACGAACCCGGACTGCGCGCCCCGCACGACAACGCCGACGCCGCGGACCACATCCACCGCGGCCGCCACGATGCCCTGCACGACCACGCGCTCGACGACGTCGTTCGCGAAGCGGCCCGTCGCGATCAGCGGGCGGTAGATGATTGCGTCGTAGAGCTCGTCGAAGTACCACTTGTTCACGAGGAACGTGTGGACGGGGCGGAAGCGCCGGATCAGCGCCGCCGAGGTGCCGGGCCGCGAGACGTAGACCCAGGACGCGGCGCCGATCCCGACGATCGAGATGATCGCGCCGGCAAGGAGACCGAGCCAGGCGCTGCTCGTCGACGGGACGATGTCCGCGAACACGGAATTCGCGAAGGCGGGCTCGAGGAAATTATCGATGACGTCGTCGACGCCCGGAATCTGGACGAGCCCGCCGAAGAGCGCGAGGAAGCCGAGGATCGCCATCGCGGTCGACATCGGCCACTCGCGCTCGGCGATGTGGTGCTCCCGACCGGGAAAGCCGACGTCCGCGCCCTCCTTCTCGCCGGTGAGCGGGTTCTCGGGCTCCGCGTGGGCGAGGTGCCCCTCCTCGAGCGCGCGCGCCTCGGCAACCGGCTCGCCCCAGAAGACCCGGAAGATGATCCGGAAGGCGTAGAAGCCGGTCAGGAGCGCCCCGAGGTACCCGCCGACGGTGAAGATCCAGTACATCCCGCCCCGGGCAGCCGCGAAGGTGAGGATCTCGTCCTTCGAGAAGAATCCCGAGGTGACCGGGAATGCGGCGAGCGCGAGGGCGCCCACGATCATCAGGACCGAGGTGAACGGAAGCGCGCGGCGCAGCCCGCCCATGCGGTCGATGTCCTGGGTGCCGGCCATCGCCGAGATGACCGAGCCGGCCGCCATGAACAGGAGCGCCTTGAAGAAGGCGTGCGTCATGAGATGGAAGAGCCCTGCGCCGTAGGCCCCGATCGAGACGCCCACGACCATGTAGCCGATCTGGCTGATCGTGGAGTAGGCGATGATCCGCTTGAGATCGGTTATGGCGAGCGCAGTGGTCGCTGCGAAGAGCAGCGTCCCGAGGCCGATGAACGCCGAGATGTCCGCCGCCGTCGGCGCGATCTCGAACAGGACGTGCGTGCGGGCGATCAGGTAAACCCCCGCGGTGACCATCGTCGCCGCGTGGATCAGCGCCGAGACGGGGGTTGGGCCCTCCATGGCATCCGGAAGCCACGTGTGGAGCGGGAGCTGAGCCGACTTGGCGAAGGCGCCGACCAGGATCAGGAGGCAGATCGCAATCGCGACGCCCTGGTTCGTGTGGAACTGCTGCTGCGCTGCCGAGAAGACCGCGCCGTAGTCGAACGAACCGAGGTCGCGGAAGATGAAGAACGTCGCAAGGACTAGCCCGGCGTCGCCGATCACGTTGATCACGAACGCCTTCATCCCGGCCCGGGTGGCCGTGTTGCGCCGGTACCAGAAGCTGATCAGCGCGTACGAGGCGAAGCCGACGAAGGCCCAGCCGACGATGAGCAGCACGAAGTTCCCCGCCAGCACCAGGAGGAGCATCGAGAAGACGAAGAAATTGAGGTAGCTGAAGTACCTGGCGTAGCCGCGGTCCGATTCGAGGTAGGCGACCGAGTAGAGGTGGATCAGCGTCGAGACACCGCTGACCACGAGCATCATGAAGACGGACAGCGGGTCGACGAGGATCCCGAGCTTGATGTCGAGCCCCGCCGCCGAGGCGTAGGTCCAAAGCGACGAGGTCAGCGCGCGGTCGCTCGCCGTGTGGTCGAGCAGGGTGACCAGGGCACCAATCGAGCACGCAAACGCGAGCCCGATCGCGACCGTCCCGACCCAGCCAGCGGCGCGGCCGCGCAGAGCGCGCCAGCCGCAGGCGTTGACGAGACATCCGGCGAGCGGAAACGCCAGTACCAACCAAGCCCACGTGGTGGCGCTCATGCCCGCGCTCCTTCAGCAGGTAGCAGGTAGCAGGTAGAGCCTGCGGCCCAAAACCAACCCTCTCCCTGCTCCCTGCTGTCTGCTCTCATCCGCGCAGTTCCCGCAGATCGTCCACGTTCAGCGGCAGGCGGCGGCGAAACAGCGCGACGATCAGGCCGAGCCCCACGACCACCTCACATGCGGCGACGACCATCACGATCAGCGCGAACACCTGGCCCTCGGCGTTTCCGTGAGCACGCGCGAAGGCGACCAGCGCCAGGTTGCCGGCGTTCAGCATCAGCTCGAGGCAGAGCAGGATCACGAGCGGGCTACGGCGGATCAGCACGCCCCCGGCGCCGATCGCGAACAGCACAGCCGAGAGGACCACGTACCAGGTGACCGTCACGCGGCCGGCTCCCGGTCGGCGCCGTTCCGCGCCCGCGAGCGCGCAGCGAGCGTGACCGCCCCCACGGCCGCGACCAGCAGGAGCATCGACGCGGCCTCGAAGACCACCAGGAAGCGCTCGAGCAGCAGGTTGCCGATCTGAGTCGGCGTCCCGAACCCGAGCGGCAGCGTCGGGCCTGCGGTGTCGAGCGCCGATAGCCCGGTGCCGATGATCGCGATCGCCAGCTCGACCAGTAGCGCCGCTGCCATGAGCGGGGCGAGGAACTGTTGCCCCGGGATCGGCTCCCACAGCGGCTCCTCGACGGCCCCGACGTACGCGGCGACGAAGACGTAGAGCACCATGACCGCGCCGGCGTAGACGACGACCTGCGCGGCGGCGACGAACTGCGCGTACAGCAGCAGGAACAGTCCCGCCAGCGAGACCAGGTGCACGACCAGCGCGAGCACGCTGTAGAACGGATTGCGCATGGCGATCACGGCCACCGCGCCGCCTACAGCTCCAATGGCGCCGGCGAAGAACGCTACGTAGACCACCGCTGCGCTCCCCGAGCAGGAAGCAAGTAGCAGGTAGAGCTCGGTCCCCGGCCTCGACCCTCTCCCTGCTCCGTGCTCATTCGCCCTCTCGCCGCAGCGGCGTGCGCTCGACCGGGTCCGCGAGCAGCATCTCCTTGGTGAACACGAGGTCCTCGCGGTTGTAGTCGGCGATCTCGTACTCGTGGCCCATCGTGATCGCGTCGAACGGGCACGCGACCTCGCAGTAGCCGCAGAAGATGCAGCGGGCGAGGTTGATCTCATAGACCTCGGCGTAGCGCTCGCCGGCCGAGACCCGGTTCTCCGGATCGTTCTCGGCCGCGACGACCCTGATGCAGTCGGCGGGGCAGGCCGCGGCGCACAGCGAGCAGCCGACGCACTTCTCGAGACCGCGGTCCGCGAAGCGGTGCAGCTTGTGGCGCCCGCGGAAGCGCGGGTAGACCGGCGTCTTCTCCTCGGGATACTGGATCGTCACCGGCCCCTCGATGATCCGGGCGAACGTCGTCTTCAGGCCGCGCAGGGTCTCGCCGAAGGCCCGATACGCTCCGCCGACGCCCCCGGGCTCGGGCCCACGCTGAACGGCGACGATGTGCTCGTCGGGGAGATACGGAAACTCTCTGCTGTCTGTTGCGTTGTCGTTCATCTCATCGAGCAGGTGGCACGTAGCAGGTAGGGCACTCGAGCCGAGGCGACCGTCTCCCTGCTCCATGCTCCGTGCTCATGTGACCGTCACCAAGATGGCTGTAACGAGCACGTTCAGCGTCGCGAGCGGCAAAAGCACCTTCCAGCCCAGTGACATCAGCTGGTCGTATCGCAAGCGGGGCAGCGTAGCCCGCACCCACATGAAGAGGAACAGGAAGACCGCGATCTTCAAGAGCACCCAGATCGGGTCGAGAAATCCTGGCCCCGGGCCATGCCAGCCACCGAGAAAGAAGGTGACCGCAATGGCCGAGATCACGAACATCTCGAAATACTCAGCCATCGCGTACGAGCCGTAGCGCATCCCCCCGTACTCCGTCCCGTAGCCGGCCACGAGCTCGGAGTCAGCCTCCGGCAGATCGAACGGGGCCCGATTCGTTTCCGCGAAGCCCGCGGCCAGGAAGATGATGAAGCCGACGAACTGCGGGATGACGTACCAGATCTCGTTCTGCGCTTCGACGACCGAGACCAGCGAGAGGGACCCCGCCATCATGATCGCCCCGAGCAGGGCCAGGCCCATCGAGATCTCGTACGAGATGAGCTGCGCCGCGGAACGCATGGCCCCCAGGAAGCTGTACTTCGAGCCCGACGCCCACCCCCCGAGCAGGAACCCGTAGAACGCGATCGACCCGAACGCGAAGAAGTAGAGGACGCCGATCGGGACGTCGATGCCGTAGAGGCCGAACCCGTCCTGCACGTTCCCGAATGGGATGATCGCGAGCGTCGCGACGGCGGTGAAGACCACGATCGCTGGGGCCATGTAGTACAGGGCCGGAATCGCCGCGCGCGGGTGGTAGTGCTCCTTGCTGATCAACTTGACTGCATCGGCAAGCGGCTGAAGCAGGCCGAACGGGCCGACGCGGTTCGGGCCGTAGCGTGCCTGGAAGCGGCCGAGGAGCTTTCGCTCCACCACTGTCAGCATCGGAACGATCGCGAAGATGACCGCGAAGATCACGATCGACTTCACGATCAGGATCCAGGTGGCCTCGACGAAGCTGGTGTCGGCGAGCGGCAGGGTCATTCATCGCCTCCAGGAAGCGCGACCTCGACCTGCTCGCCGACGAGAGCCCCGGCCCCGTCTCCGAGGCCCTCGACCAGGAAGCCGGATCCCGGCCGCACCCGTTCGCGTACGGCGACGCGGGCCCGGATGCTGGTTCCGTTCCGTCGGACGTCCACCTCCGGGGCGTTCCCGATCGCGAGCCGCTCGGCATCGGCCGGCGCGAGCTCGAGCGTCTGCTTCGGCCGCAGGAACCGCAGCGCCGGGCTGCGGTCGGTGACCTCAGCCGCCCAGAGGTCCCTGTAAGTACCGACGCGGAGGCCGCCGTTGGTCGGCGCCGGGGGAGCCCCCGCAACGCCGCCCGTTGTGTCGACATGTGATGTCGGCACAGCCGGTCTTACGCCTTCCGGTGCCTCCCCGGGCGCCGACGGGAAGCTCTTCGCCGCTTCCCGGTCCTGCCAGCGGACCCCGAGGCCCCCTATCTCCTCCATGGTGATCCCGGCGTAAAACGGCACCTCAGACGCGATTGCCGCAAGCGCCTCCGGAACGTTGTCGATCCCCGTCTCGTCGCCGAGCATGGCCGAGAGCTCCACCAGGACCTCCCACGTGTCCCGGACGCGCCCCGGCCTCTCGACCCCCGGCCGGACCCGCTGCAGGCGGCCGTCGGGGTGCGTGACCGTGCCCTCCGTCTCGGCGTAGGAGTCCGCCGGGAATACGACGTCGGCGTGACCGGTCGCGGCGTCCTCGAACATCGCGACCGCGCACACGAACTTCGCCTTCTGCAGCGCTTCGCTCCACGCGGGGCCGTTCGGCGCGTCTCGCACCGGGTCCGAGTTCACCAGGAACGCAGCTTCCAGCTCCCCGTTGGCCAAGCCCTCTCGGATGCGGTCGGCCTCGCGACCGGGCGCGACCGCGGACAGGCCGGGGCCTGCTACCGGGCTGCAGCCAACCTCGCGCAGGCCACGGCCGTTGGCGCCGGAGGGAACCTCCAGCAGCTTCGCGTCGAGCTGAGCCGCCAGGTCGGCCAGCGCCAGGCTGGGCTCGCCGGCCCAGACGATCACGGTGGATCCGGGTCGCAGGACGCCCGCGATGCGCTCGGCATCCGCGCCCAGCTCGCCGGCAGCGCGATCGTAGATCTCGACCCCCACCTCGGCAGCGATGGCGCTGGCGAAGGCGCTCATCGCGCCGGGGGCGTATCGGGCCGTCTCCTCCGCCCCGCCGTCGATCGCCGTGGGCCGGTCGGTCGCGACGGCCAGACGTGTCCCCTGTCGTCGCACCACCTTACGAATGCGCAGGTCGACGATCGGCATCGAATGGAGCGGATCGGTTCCAAGGGCCAGGATCGAGTCCGACCGGTCGATATCCGCCACTCGCGCGGCCAGCCCGGGCCGAGCCAGCTCGAGCATGAGGGCGCGGTCGAGTTGCGGGGTGAAGTCCGAGACGACGTGCGGGGAGCCCAGCGCCCGGCGGACGATGCGCTGCGCGAGGTAGCCCTCCTCGTTCGAGGAGGTGCCGCCCACGATGGCCGCCGTCTTATCGCCGGCCTGGCGCAGACCGGCCGCCGCCGCATCCAGAGCCTCGTCCCAACTGACCGGAACAAGCTCGCCGCCCCGGCGGATCATCGGCTCGGTGATTCGATCGGGCGATTCGATCATCTGGTAGCCGAAGCGGCCCTTGTCGCAGAGCCAGCCGTCGTCCACCTCGAAGTTGTCGCGGACAAGGACGCGCTGGATCCGCTCGTCGCGGACGGTCAGCTTGACGTTGCACTGGCTCGGGCAGAGCGTGCAGACCGTGCCCGCATCCTCGATCTCCCACGGGCGTGCCCGAAACCGGTAGGCGTCGGAGGTCAGCGCTCCCACCGGGCAGAGCTCGATGATGTTGCCGTGGAACGGCGCGATGTAGGGGCGCTCGTCGAACGTCCCAACGAACGTGGACGCGCCGCGCTCCAGCAGCTGTAGCTGCTCGTCCTCGGCGACCTCCTGGCTGAAGCGCACGCAGCGGTAGCAGAGGATGCAGCGTTCGCGGTCGATCTTGATGAGCGGGGAGAGCGGAATCGGCTTCTGGAAGTGGCGCTTGGGGTCGATCATGCGGCTCTTGCCGGCCCCCCATCCCATCGCGATGTCCTGGAGCGGGCACTCGCCGCCCTTGTCGCAGACGGGGCAGTCGAGCGGGTGGTTCACCAGCAGGAACTCGACGATGGCGTTCTGCGCCTCCTTGACCCGGTCGGTTTGCGTGTAGACGACCATTCCATCGCGGACGGGAGTCGAGCACGCCGTCTGCAGCTTCGGGATGCCCTCGATCTCGACCAGGCACATGCGGCAGGCACCGACCGGGTGTCCCAGCTTCGGCTCGTAGCAGAAGACGGGGATCTCGACGTCGCCGTACTTCGCGGCGTCGACGAGCATGATGCGCTCCGGCGCGCGCACCTCGACGCCGTCGACGACGAGCGTGATGTTCTCCGCGGGACTCACGCTAGTGCTCCCCCGGGTAGGCAATAGGCACTAAGCAGTAAGCAGACGTCGGTCCGATACCTCTGCCTACTGCCCACTGCGAACTGCTTACTCATGCAGCCCCCAGAGGCACCGGCTTCACGTCCGTCGGTGATTCGTCAAGCGGTCGCGGCGCCGCCGCTCTTCCCGCTTCAATCGCCGCCTCAAACTCACCTCGGAACTTGGCGACCATGCTGCCGACCGGCATCGCCATTGAGTCACCCAGGACGCAGAGGCAGTTGCCGATGATGTTGTCCTGCACCGAAGCGATCACGTCCAGGTCGATCGGCGTCGCCTCGCCCGAGATCACGCGCTCGAGCATCTTCACGGTCCAGTTCGTGCCCTCCCTGCACGGGGTGCACTTGCCGCACGACTCGTGGTGGTAGAAGCGCGCGGTCCGCAGGGCGAGGTGGGGGATCGAGACGGTCTCGTCCGCGATGATGATCGACCCGGAGCCGAGCATCGATCCGGCGTCCGCCATGGCCTCGAAGCTGTAGGGCATGTCCAGCTCCTTCGCGGTCAGCACGGGTGCCGACGACCCGCCCGGGAACCAGGCCTTCACCTCTCGACCCTCGGGCGGCCCGCCCGCGAGCCCGTAGATGAGCTCCCGCGCGGGGATGCCCAGCTCGACCTCGTAGTTTCCGGGGCGCTGCACGTGTCCCGACACCGAGACCACCTTCGTCCCCGGCGACTGCTGTGTGCCGAAGCTCTTGAACCAGTCGGCGCCGTTCTTGACGATGTGGGGGACGTTTGAGAGCGTCTCGACGTTGTTGATCAGGGTCGGGCCTCCGTAGAGCCCCTGGATCGCCGGGAACGGCGGCTTCAGCCGCGGGTTGCCCCGTTTTCCCTCGAGCGCGTCGAGCAGCGCCGTCTCCTCGCCGCAGATGTAGGCGCCGGCGCCGCGGTGCACTACGAGCTCGACCCGGTAGCCGGTGTCCAGGATGTCGTCACCGAGGTATCCAGCCCCGTACGCCTCGTCGACGGCACGGTCGAGGACGTCGGCAACCTCTGCGTACTCGCCCCTGATGAAGATGAAGGCCTGGCCGGCACCGGCGGCGACCGCGGCGATCACGACGCCCTCGACGAGCTGGTGTGGATTCTTCGCCATGAGCTCGCGGTCCTTGAACGCCCCGGGCTCGGACTCGTCGGCGTTGCAGCACAGGAACTTCTCCATCTCGCCACGCGGCAGGAACGACGCCTTCTTCCCCATCGAGAACCCGGCGCCACCGCGGCCGCGGAGCCCGGAATCCTCGAGGGTGGAGAGCAGCTCGTCGGGCTCCAGCTCGCGAAGCGCTCGTTCCAGCACCATGTAGCCGCCGAAGCGCCGGTAGGTCTCGATCGATGCCAGTCCCGGCTCGTCGATGTGCCTGAACAGCAGCCGCGTTTCAGGCATTCACCAGCACCCCCGACCTCCGGCGGTCCAGCAGGTAGCAGGGACCGGATCGAGGCTGCAGTCCGACGCCCAACCCTCTCCCTGCTACGTGCTCCCTGCTCACCGCTCCCCCTCCGCCACGCGGGGATCGGGCTCCGGCTCTGGGCCTCCGGCGGCCGGGCGCCTGCTTAGCGCCTTGTCCGGAAGCGGCTCGCGCCCGGAGCGCAGCTGCTCGACGGCGTCGCGTGCGTCCGCTGGGGTGAGCGGACCGTAGTAGCGCCCATCGATCGACGCCATCGGGGCGATGTCGCAGGCGCCCATGCACTCGAAGCTCCGCAGATACACCGCGCCGTCCTCCGAGCTCGCGCCGATGTGGTCGGCTTCGTGCGGATCCACGCCGGCCGCGTCGCAGAAGGCGTCCAGAACATCCTCTGAGCCGCGCAGCCAGCAGGCGAGGTTGTGGCACACGAGGGCGCGGTGCCGACCGACCGGGGCCGTGTGGAAGAGGTCGTAGAACGTCGCGAGCGCCTCGAGGTATCCGGGGGTCACCCCCATGACCGCGGCCGCTTGGCGGATCCCCTCCGGCGTGCACCAGCCGTAATACCGCTGCACGGCCCAGAGCGCGGGCAGCGAGGCCGACCGGATCTCCGGGTACTTCTGCATCGCCGACTCGATCCGTTCGCGCAGCTCGTCCGGGACGTCGACCTCGTGGAGCTCCGGCACCGGTTCGGCGTCCTCGGGGCGCATCGACTCGACGAGGCGCCGCCGCTCGGAGGCGGAGAGATCATCCGTCGGCCTGATTTCGGGTGTCGGGCCTTCGGGTGGCAGCGTCATGGGACCGTCCTCCAGCAGGTAGCAGGTAGCAGGTGGAGCACTCGGCCAGAGACCAAGCCTCTCCCTGTCCCCTGATGCATGCTCATCTATCGATCCCTCCGAGGATCGGGTCGAGCATCGCCAGGTTCTGGATGAGGTCGGCGACGTAGCCGCCCGCGCACATGTCGCGAAGCGAGTGCAGGTTCGCGAACGAGGGGTCCCGGATGTGCACTCGCGCCGGCTTCGCGGATCCGTCGGCGACGACGAAGCAGCCGAGCTCGCCGCGGGGCGACTCGATCGCGTAGTACGCCTCGCCCGGCGGCACGCGGAAGCCCTCGGTGACGAGCTTGAAGTGATGGATCAGCGCCTCCATGGAAGTCGACAGCTCGTCGCGCGGCGGCAGCACCACCTTCCGGTCATCCGCGATCCAGGGGCCGTCCGGGAGGCCGTCGAGCGCCTGCTCGATGATCCGCACCGACTCGCGCATCTCCTGCACGCGGACGCGGTAGCGGTCGTAGCCGTCGCCCACGGTGCCGATCGGGATCGCAAACTCGAGCTCCCCGTAGGCCTCGTAGGGGGTGACCTTGCGCAGATCCCAGGGCTCGCCAGCGGCACGCAGCAGCGGCCCGGTCACCCCGAGCTCCAGCAGGCGCGCGCGGGGGACGACGCCAATGTTCCGCGTGCGCTCCAGGAAGATCTCGTTGCGGTTGAGGATCGCCTCGTACTGGTTGATTCGCGAAGGCATCTCCGCGCAGAAGGCGCGCAGCCTCTCCGCGAACCCGACGGGGATGTCCTCGAAGACGCCCCCGACCTGGAAGTAGCGGGTGTGCATGCGCTGGCCGGTGGACATCTCGAACAGGTCGAGCACCCGGTCGCGATCGCGGAAGCAGTAGAAGAACATCGACATCGCGCCGAGGTCCAGCGCGGACGTCCCGAGCCAGACGAGGTGGGAATGGAGCCGGTTCAGCTCCATGTGGATGACCCGCAGATACTTGGCGCGCGGCGGGACCTCCAGCTCCAGCAGGCGCTCCACGCAGCCGCAGAAGGCTTCCATGTTGAAGAAGTAGGACAGGTAGTCCATCCGCTCCACGAACGGGATGACCTTCCAGTACGACTTGTCCTCGCAGTTCTTCTCGATGCCGGTGTGGACATAGCCGACGACTGGCTTCATGTCTCGGACGACCTCACCCTCCAAGCTCACGAGCAGCCGCAGCACCCCGTGCGTGGCCGGGTGGTGCGGGCCGAAGTTGATCGTCAGGAGCTCCTCCTCCGGCTCAAGGACTTCACCCGCCGCCGTCCGCTCCACCGGCGAGGTGCCGATCACCTCCTCGCCCGTCTCACCGAGGATGTCCCCTCCGTGCGCAGGCGTCGAGTGATGCACGCTGCTCGAACCAGCCGCGCCTGTTCCAGGCAGGCGCCGAGGCTGGTTCTTCGCCCGTTCGCCGTTCAGGCTCACTCGTACCACCTCGGCATCACCGGCTCGTTGCGCGTGAAGATCACCGGCTCGCCGCCGATCGGGAAATCGCGCCGCAGCGGCCACCCAACGTACTCCTCGGGCATGAGGATGCGCCGCAGGTCGGGGTGTCCGCGAAACACGATCCCGAAGAAGTCATAGACCTCACGCTCGTGGAACTCGGCCCCCGGGAACAGCTCGACGCAGCTCTCCAGCTCGGGCAGCCGGTCGCTGCCCGGGTCCGCGAGCGCGGCGCGGACGCGTAGCCGCTCCACGCGGGGCATGTTGACGAGCTCGTAGACGACGCCGAACCGGGGCTCCGCCGGCAGGTAGTCGACGCCGTGAACGCCGGAGAGAAAGCGGTACTCCTGCGCCGGCGTATCGCGGAGCCAGCGCAGGACGTCGAGGATCCGCCCGGGGTTCGCGATCAGGCAGGCCTGGCCGTGCTCGTGGTAGGTCCCGACGATCGATCCTTCGGCGGCGTCGTTCAGCTCCCCGGCGATCAGCTCGAGGCCCGGGGCGTCGGGCATCAGATCCTTCCTCCGCGGGATGCCTGGGCCCGCGAGGCCTCGTGACTGGCGGCGAGCTCGCGCGCGGCCTCGTAGGCCTCGATCTCCTCCCTCGAAGCCTGGCCGGTGGCCTCCCGTGCCCACTCCTCGGTGCCCGCCGCGTTGTAGCGCTTGCGCCACCCCGGATCCGGGTTGCCGAGGATCATCCGCTGGAGCTTGTTGAAGCCGTACACCACCGCCTCGGGGCGCGGCGGGCAGCCCGGCACGTGGATGTCGACTGGCATGAACTTGTCGGCGCCCTGGACGACCGCGTAGTTGGCGAACATCCCGCCCGAGGACGAGCAGGCGCCCATCGCCATCACCCACTTCGGCTCGAGCATCTGGTCATAGATGCGCCTGCAGACCGGCGCCATCTTGATCGAGACCCGGCCGGACAGGATCAACAGATCGGCCTGGCGCGGCGAGGCGCGCATGTTCTCCGCGCCGAACCGCGCGATGTCGTAGCGCGGAGTGACGATCGACATCATCTCGATCGCACAGCACGCGAGCCCAAACGTCGCGGGGAAGATTGAGTTGGCGCGCCCCCAGCCCAGCGCCTTCTGAAACGTCGTCGTGAGAACGGACTCCTCGACGTGTCGCTCGAGGTCGGGCCCCTCCAAGTCGCCGCGCAGCAGGTCGCGCGCGCGGATCTGGCGCACCCGTAGGTCCGGGATCGGCGCGGGCTCCTCCAGCGGCGCGTGCGCGCGGAGCTTCTCGCGCTTCACCTCCAGTTGAGCGCCCCCCTTCGCCACACGTACACCAGCGCGACGAGCAGCAGGACCACGAAGACGATGACCTCCACCAGGACGAACACCGAGTGGGCGGCCTTCATGATCACGCCGACCGGGTACAGGAACACGACCTCAATGTCGAACAGGATGAAGAGCATCGCGATCATGTAGAAGCTGATCCCGAAGCGGAACGTCCGGGTCACCTCGCTCGGCAGGCCGCACTCGTACGGGTCGCTCTTCGCCTTAACCGGCTTCCGCGGGCCGATGAGCCCGTTGACCGCTGCCAGGAGTCCACCGACGAATACCCCGAGGCCGGCGAAGACGAGCACCGGGAGATAAGCGCGGAGCACGCTACGTCTTCTTCAGTCGTGCGAGCACAAGGCGAGTTATATACCCACTTTGTGGCAACCTGCTACATAGTGATATTCCGCATCAACAAGCGGATTTCCGACGCTTTCGGGCGGATTTCGGGCCGCGGATCGCCACCCCGCCACCGGGCCGTCGGAAGCCGGCCCAAGCCTTGACCGACGTCCACCTCGCGGTCGGGATCTTCGTCGTCGCAAGCAACCTGGTGGCGGGTCTCTGGGGCGGGATCGCGTGGCTTCGCTCTGTCCCCACCGTCGGGTTCTGGTACGCGCTGCGGGTGGCGCAGGTGGCGGTTGTGCTCCAGGTCGCCGTGGGCTCGATCCTGCTGCTATCGGGGCACGAGGCGTCTGGCCTGCACTACCTCTACGGCCTGCTGCCGCTGGGCGTCTCGCTCCTCGCTGAGGGCGCCCGGGCGGGGGCGGCCGAGCGCGAGCTCGAGGGCCTCGACTTCGAGGCGCTCCCGAGCGCGCGGCAGTGGGCCATCGCGGCGACGATCGTGCGACGCGAGACGGGGATCATGGCCGTCTCGGCGCTCGTGATTTTCGGGCTCGCGCTGCGGGCGGCGACCACCGGCGGGTAATTCGGGTGCTGGCGGGTTAGGGCAGATAGGACTGGTAGTGAGGCAGCGTCGGCGCGACCTCCAGCCTGCTTTGGCGACTTGTTGTCGCATTGCGAAAGCAACTCGCCAACGACGGCGATTTCGCTAGCTCACGGGGCGGTATTCACCGTCGAGGAACAGGAGCGGTTCCCCTTCGCCCGCCTCCAGATCCGTGACGAGCCCGGTGACGATCGCGTGGTCCCCCCCGGCGTGGACGTCGCGGAGCTCGCATCCCATCCAGATCACCGCCCCCTCGACCCTCGGCGCCCCGGCGCGCTCGGACCACCCGACCCCGTCCCACTTCGCGGGGTGTGGGTCCTTGGTGCTGAAGCGCCGGGCGATATGGGCCTGGTCTCCGGCGAGGGCGTTGACGCCGAACCTCCGCGCGTGCTCAACCGCGACCAGCGTGCGGGAACCGAGGTCGAGCGCGGCCAGCATCATCGGCGGCTCCAGCGAGAGGGAGGCGACGGCGTTCGCTGTGGCGCCCGCCGGCCCACCCGGTCCGATGGCCGTGACGACGGTGACGCCGGTCGGGAACCGTGACATCGCATCCCGAAGCGCATCCGGGCGGACGGCCGTCATCGGCTGACCGGCGTCACGGGCAGAAAGAGAGCGGCGGCACTCATCGCGGTCAGCACTGAGGCGGAAAGTATGATGCCGCGCGCGTGAGGCCCGTTCTGATCACAGCGGCGGTCGCGGCGGCCATCGGGCTCAGCGCGTGCGGCAGCGAGGGAATCTCGGTCCCGAAGGACAGCTCGGCCGATCGTGGTGCAGTCCTCTTCGCACAGCGATGCTCGGGCTGCCACACCCTGAGCGCTGCCGGCACGCAGGGGTCGGCGAACGGAGCCCTGCGAGTAAATGGACCGAATCTCGACCAGCGCAAGGAATCGCGGTCGGACGTGCTGTTCGCGATCAGAAACGGCGGCTTCTCGGGCGGGATCATGCCCGCCAACGTCGTCACCGGCCGCCGGGCCAGCGAGGTCGCGGACTTCGTCTCGCAGTCCGCCGGGCGGGAAGCGAAGTAATAGGGAGACCGCCGGGCGATGCTCGACCTCCGGAGCATCCGCGAGGACCCCGAGCCGGCGCGCGCCGCCCTTCGCCGGCGGGGGGCAGCCGCGGCGCTCGACGAGCTCCTCCGGCTCGACGAGCGCCGGCGCGAGATCCTGCCCGAGCTGGAGGAGGACCGCGCGCGCCGGAACCGGGTCTCCGAGCAGATCGCCCAGCTCAAGCGGGAGGGCAAGGACGCCGAGGAGCTGATCGCCGAGATGCGCGAGCTGGGTTCGCGCCTCAAGGAGCGCGAGGCGGAGCTTGCGACGGTGGAGACCGAGCGCGACGAGCTCGCCGCGACGCTTCCGAACCTCCCCGATCGCGAGGCGCCAGAGGGGGAGACCGAGGAGGACGCGGTGACGCTCCGCGAGGTCGGCGACCGGCCCGCGTTCGACTTCGAGATCCGCGACCACCTCGACCTGGGACTCGCGAACGGCTGGATCGAGATGGAGAAGGCGGGGGCTGCCTCCGGCTCCCGGTTCGCGTATCTGCTGGGCGACCTGGTGATGGTGGAGATGGCGCTCGTGCGCCTCGTCCTGGACCTGCTTCACGAGGAGGGCATGACTCCGGTCGTGCCCCCGGTGCTGGTCCGGGAGGGACCGTTGTTCGGCACCGGCTTCTTTCCGGGCGAGCGGGAGATGATCTACGAGGTCTCGCGGGACGAGCTCTTCCTGGTCGGGACGTCGGAGGTCTCGCTCGCCGCCCTTCATGCCGGCGAGATCATGGCTGCAGACGACCTTCCCCGCCGCTATGCCGGATTCTCCACGTGCTTTCGCCGCGAGGCGGGCGCGGCCGGGCGCGACACGCGCGGGATCTTCCGGGTGCACCAGTTCGACAAGGTCGAGATGTTTTCGTTCGTCGAGCCCGCGGAATCACGCGCCGAGCACGACCGGCTGCTCACCATCCAGGAGCGGATCCTCCAGATCCTCGCGATCCCCTACCGGGTCGTCGACATCGCGGCCGGGGATCTCGGGACATCCGCCGCGAGGAAGTTCGACTGCGAGGCCTGGATCCCAAGTCAGGGGCGCTGCCGGGAGGTGACCTCCTGCTCGAACACGACCGACTACCAGGCCCGCCGACTCGACTGCCGCTACCGGCCGAAGCCGGAGGCGCAGCCCATCCCGGTCCACACCCTCAACGGGACCGCGCTCGCAGTGGGACGGACGCTGATCGCTCTGATCGAGAACGGGCAGCGGGCTGACGGATCGGTCCGCCTACCCGCGCCGCTCATCGAGGCGGGGCTGCCGGATGTCATCGGCGGCGTCTGAGCCGGCGTCAGGTCAGTCGCCTTCGCGGTCGAGCTCGAGCGCGCAGGAGTTGATGCAGTAGCGCAGACCCGTCGGGTTGGGCCCGTCGTCGAACACGTGGCCGAGATGCCCTCCGCAGCGTGCGCAGACGACTTCGGTGCGCCGCATGAAGAGGCTGTTGTCGGGACGCGTCTCGACGCGGTCGTCCTCCATCGGATCCCAGAAGCTCGGCCAGCCGGTGCCGGAATCGAACTTCGTGTCTGAGCTGAAGAGCTCCTGGCCGCACCCGGCGCAGTGGTATGTGCCGTCGCCCTTCTCGTCCCAGTAGGTGCCGGTGAACGCGCGCTCGGTTCCCTTCTTGCGTAGGACCTCGTACTGCTCGGGCGTCAGCTCCGCACGCCACTCGGACTCGGACTTCTGAACCTTTTCCATCTCGCTTCCTCGTTCGTTTCGTTCTCACTATGAGGTTAGTCGCGCCGCCTCGTACGACATTACGCCGGGGTTTTGACGCCTGCCGCCGGGGGCACGGGCCGGTCATGCCCGAGCTGCCGGACGTGGAGGGCTTTCGCCGCTACTGGTCGCGCTACATGACTGGCGAGCGCGTGCGCCGGGTCGAGGTTCCCGCTCCGACGATCGTGCGCAATCGCTCGGCGCGGGGGCTGGGGCAGGCACTCGCCGGGCGACGCTTCAGGCGGCCCGATCGCCACGGCAAGTGGATGATCGCCCCGACGGACGGCCCGACCCTGCTCCTCCACTTCGGTATGACCGGCGGCCTCCACTGGTCCGGCCACGACGGAAACGGCCGCCATCGCCACGACCGCCTGATCGTTGTCACGCCCAACGGGGAGATGCGCTACCGAAACATGCGGATGCTGGGCGGTGCGTGGTTGGCCGCGGATGAACGCGAGCTCGAGAGCATCGTCGGCTCGCTCGGTCCCGATGCCGCCCGTCTCGATGCCGATGAGCTCACGGCGCTACTCGACGGCCGGCGCGGAGGAGTCAAGGCGACGCTCATGAACCAGCGCGTGGTCGCGGGGATCGGCAACGAGCTCTCGGACGAGATCCTGTGGCGTGCCCGCGTCCACCCGGGCCGGCCGGTCCGTGACCTCGGCCCGCGAAAGCTGCGCGAACTCACCCGAACTGCCGCCCAGGTGCTCGCCGACTCGAATCGCCACGGCCGCATCCCGCGGGAGCCGGGCTGGCTCGAGGACCAGCGGGGACGCCGGGACCCCCGCTGCCCGCGGTGCGGTCGCCGGCTCCGCCGGTCGCGCGTCGCGGGCCGAACGTCTTACTGGTGCCCGCGCTGCCAACGACCGTAGGTCGGACGCAGGGACGCCACCTAATGCGCCGAGACTGAACTTTGTTTCGTATACGGAAACAAACCTCAGCCTCGGCGGGCAGTCGGCGGGCGTTTCCACTGGACTTGCCGGGGAACCCGCCGGGTATGGCTACCAAGATTCAACGAGCACGCAGGATCGGCGGGATCGCGATCGGTGCCGTGAAAGCGATCTTCCGGACCGGCCAGACGTGGGGAGCGACCCGGACGCGCATCAGGACGGCGCGCCGTCCGAGTCCTACCGTCTCCACGGGTGCGGCTGTGGCGGCCGGCGCTGCCGGCGGAGCGGCGGGTGCCTACTTCCTCGACCCCCAACACGGGAAGCGGCGCCGCCACGTGGCGTTCGACCGCCTGATAGCGCTCGTGCGCCGCGGCAAGGAGGAGAGCGAGCGCAAGGCTCGCTACGCTGCCGGCGTCGCAAAGGGGGCTGCCTATGAGGCCGCCGGCGCCGGTGACGGCGCGGAGTCGCTGCCGGACCCCGATCTGGCGAACAAGGTCCGGACGGAGATCTTCCGCGGCGCGGACGCGCCGAAGGGTGACGTCAACGTAAACGCGGAGAACGGCGTCGTCTACCTGCGGGGTGAGGTGAAGACGCCGGAGGACGTCGAGCGGCTCGCGGAGGAGGCGCGCCGGGTCAGCGGCGTGCGGGATGTCGTCAATCTGCTCCACACTCCCGGCCAGCCCGCCCCGACCAAGGAGACCGTCACCGCCCGCCGCCGATAGACCTCGCCGATCCCAGCCGGCTTCCGAGCGGCACTCAGCGGACATACGATCCGCCGCGTGCCGGATATGGCTGCCTTCTTCATCGTCGAGGGCGATCGCTACGTCCCGACCGAGCTGACGCGCGGTCCCTGGGATCCGAATTCGCAGCATGCGGGTCCGCCCGCCGCCCTGATCGGCCGCGAGGTCGCCCGACTCCACGGCGGATCCGAGCGGGAGCTCGGCCGCATCACCTACGAGATTCTGCGGCCGGTTCCCATAGCTCCACTCCGGGTTGACGCCACCGTCGTCCGCCCGGGCCGCGCGGTGGAGCTCGTCGAGGCAGCACTGCACGACGACGATGGCCAGGTGATCCGCGCGCGGGCATGGCGACTTCGGCGCTCGAACCTCGACATCCCATCCGGGCTGTCGAGTGAGGATGCGCCGGGGACGCTCGGGCCGTCGCCGTCGACGCTGCGACCGGGCTTCGTTCCGCCGGGACCGGACCAGGCCGCCCCTGGCACCTTCCCCGACACCGGCCAGGAGGCCGGCTACCACACGGCCATGGAGTACCGCTTCGTGCGCGGCGGGTTCGGAGAGCCGGGCCCGGCCGTCGCCTGGATGCGGATGCGAGTGCCGCTGGTCGACGGCGAGGAGCCGACTCCGCTCGAGCGAGTGCTGATCGCCGCCGATTCCGGCAACGGTGTGAGCGCGACGCTCGACTGGAGCCGCTTCCTCTTCATCAACATCGACCTGTCTGTGCACCTCAACCGGCCGATGACCGGGGAGTGGATCTGCCTGGACGCGATCACGATCCCCGAGCGCAGCGGGATCGGGATCGCCGACACCGCGCTCTATGACGAGCGCGGGCCGGTTGGCCGGGCAGATCAGACGCTTGTCATCGACGCGCGCCGCTGAGGACCCATGAGCGCAGCCCGGGCAGGCCGAGACGACCGTACGCCGGTCGTGCTGGTGTGCCGGCGGCTGCTCCCGGCCGGGCGTGACCGCCTCGCAGCGCGGTGCGAGCTCAGGGAGGGCGGCCTCGACGCGGCTCCCGAGGAACTGCTCGGGCTCGCCGAGGGCACCGACGCGATCGTCGCCGATCCAACGGTGCCGGTGGGCGAGGAGCTGCTCGGGGCGGCGGGGCCGGGACTGCGGGTCGTCGCCAACTTCGCCGTCGGCTACGACAACGTCGACCTCGACGCCTGCAGGAGCCGAGGCGTGGCGGTCACGAACACGCCCGGCGTGCTCACGAATGCGACCGCGGAGCTCACCCTCGCCCTGACCCTCGCCGCCTCCCGCCGCCTGAACGAGGCCGAGCGGGACCTTCGAGCCGGCCGGTGGCGTGGCTGGGATCCGGGCGATCTCCTGGGGCTGGAGCTCTCGGGCGCCACCTTCGGGATCCTGGGGATGGGCCGCATCGGCCGCCGCTACGCGGAGCTCGTCGCGCCGCTTGCGGGCGCGATCCTCTACACCAGCCGCTCGCGGAAGCCCGACGCCGAGCGCGAGCTGCCTGCCAGCCAGGTGTCGATGCAGGAGCTCCTGGCGGAATCGGACGTCGTCAGCCTGCACGTGCCCGCCTCGCCGGCGACGATGGGACTGATCGGAGCGGCCCAGCTTGAGGCGATGCGCCCGCACGCGGTGCTCGTCAACACCGCGCGGGGATCGCTGGTCGACGCAGGCGCGCTGGCCCAAGCGCTGCGCGACGGGGTCATCGGTGGCGCCGGCCTAGACGTCTACGAGAACGAGCCCGCGGTCCCGCGGGCCCTTCTCGAAGCTCCCCGCTGCGTCCTCTTGCCGCACATTGGCTCGGCCACCACTCGCGCCCGCGACGCGATGGCGGTCCTCGTGGCGGAGAACGTGCTCGCGGTTCTCGACGGGGCGGAGCCGCCGAGCCGCGTCGTCTAGGCCCGGGCTCCCACCGCTCAACGCCGCTCGCAATTTTCGGAGCATCCGAGTTTGCTACGCTGCCCGGCCGCTTGTACACTAACCTAACCGGGAAAGGCAGAAACTCGTTCATGGGTACTCGTATCTCAGGGCCCGGCGGCCGTCTCTTTGGACGGGCGGACGGGAGGCACGGAAGGCAACGGACGGCTGGGCGGGTTGCGCTGACGGCAATGGCGGCAGTCGCGATCGGCATCGGCGTCACCGCGTGCTCCTCTTCGAGCGACTCGACCAGCGGCGGCTCCAGCAGCAGCGGCCCGGTCGACATCGTCGCTTACTCCACCCCGGAGACGGCCTACAAGGACGGGCTCATTCCCGCCTTCGAGAAGACCCCCCAGGGTTCGGGCGCGAAGTTCTCGACGTCGTTCGGCCCGTCCGGCGATCAGTCGCGGGCGGTGGAGGCGGGTCAGACGGCATCGGTCGTCCACTTCTCGCTGTCACCTGACATGCAGACGTTGGTGGACGCTGGCAAGGTCAGCCCCGATTGGGACCAGAACTCCTACAACGGGTTCGTCGAGGACTCGGTCGTCGTGTTCGTGGTCCGCAAGGGCAACCCCGACAACATCCAGAACTGGGATGACCTGGTGAAGCCGGGAGTCGAGGTCCTGACCCCGAACCCGTTCAGCTCCGGCGGCGCGCGCTGGAACCTGATGGCCGCCTACGGCGCTCAGCTCGAGGAGGGCAAGTCCGACGCCCAGGCACAGGAATACCTCAAGCAGCTCCTCAGCAACACGGTGGTCCAGGCCCCGTCCGCCGCCGACTCGATGACCGCGTTCACGCAGGGCAAGGGCGACGTGGCCCTAGCCTACGAGAACGAGGCGATCGCGGCCCAGAAGGCCGGCGAGGACGTCGACTACGTCATCCCCGACGACACGATCCTGATCCAGACGCCGATGGCGACCACCATGGACGCCTCGACCCAGTCTCAGGACTTCGTCAAGTGGCTGTACACGCCCGAGGCCCAGCAGATCTGGGCTGACAACGGCTACCGGCCCGTCGTCAAGTCGGTACTCGACAAGAACAAGAAGGAGTTCCCGACCCCGCCCGGGCTGTTCACGATCGACAAGCTCGGCGGCTGGGACAAGGTCGCCAGCCAATTCTTCGATCCATCCAACGGCATCGTCGCCGGGATCGAAAGGGACCTGGGGGTGTCCACGAGCGGATGACCTCCGCAGCGACCGGCACCTCCAGCGCTGCCCCCTCGAGGCCGGCCGTCTGGCCGCGCCTCGGGGGGACAGCGCTCGGTCGCGGCCTCGTCGTCGCGTACCTCAGCATCATCGTGATGCTCCCGATCGCGGCGCTGATCGCGCAGTCGACCGACGGCGGCTGGAGCGCGTTCTGGAACGCAATCTCGAGCCCACAGGCGTTCGCCGCGCTCAAGCTGACGCTGATCGCGTCGCTGATCGTGGTCGCGATCAACGTGGTCATGGGCACGCTAATCGCCTGGGTCCTCGTCCGCGACAGCTTCCCCGGAAAGGCGCTCGTCAACTCGGTCATCGACCTGCCGTTCGCGCTGCCGACGGTGGTCGCGGGGATCACCCTGCTGGCGCTCTACGGCACCAACAGCCCGGTCGGGATCACGGTCGCCTTCACGAGGGCAAGCGTCGTGATGGCGCTCCTGTTCGTCACGCTGCCGTTCGTGGTCCGAGCGGTCCAGCCGGTACTGATGGAGCTTGACGTCGAGATGGAAGAGGCGGCCACCTCCCTCGGGGCGCGCCCGTTCACGACCTTCCGCCGGATCATCCTCCCGAGCTTGCTGCCCGCGATTTTGGCCGGCTCGGCGCTCGCATTCGCGCGCGCTGTCGGCGAGTTCGGCTCCGTAATCCTCTTCACCGGGGCGCTGCCGTTCAAGACCGAGGTGTCCTCGGTCTTCATATTCAGCCAGGTCGGCACCGGCAACTTGACGGGGGCGGCGGCCAACTCGGTGCTGCTGCTCGCGATCGCGCTGGTCGTGCTGTTGATCATCGGCCGCCTCACGAAGTGGAGCCTTCGCCATGCTGGCTAGCGGACGCGCTAGCAGATGGGGCCTTCGGACCCTGGCCCTGGGCTACCTAGCGATGCTCCTGCTGATCCCGCTGGGGATGATCTTCTACCGCGCCTTCGAGCACGGCGTGGCGACCGCGTTCGACTCGGTCACGACGCCCGACGCCCTCCACGCCTTCTACCTGACGATGCTGATCGCGATCATCGCGATCCCGCTCAACACGATCTTTGGCGTCGGCTGCGCGCTGCTCCTCGTGCGGACGGAGTTCCGAGGCAAGGCGCTGATCAACGCGGTCATCGACCTGCCGTTCGCGATCTCCCCCGTCGTCATCGGCCTCTCGCTGCTCCTCGTCTACAGCCAGACCGGCTGGTTGGGCGACTGGCTCAACGCCAACGGTTTTCAGGTCGCCTTCGCGCTACCGGGGATGGCGCTGGCGACGATATTCGTCACCTTGCCGTTCGTCGTTCGCGAGGTCGTCCCGGTCCTCCACGAGATCGGTGACGAGCAGGAGCAGGCTGCTCGGACGCTGGGCGCCAACTGGTGGCAGACCTTCTGGCGCGTCACGCTCCCGGCGATCCGCTGGGGGGTCGCCTACGGCGTCGTCATCGCGACCGCCCGCGCCCTCGGCGAGTTCGGCGCCGTGGCGGTCATCTCCGGCCGCATTGTCGGCCAGACGCAGACGGCGACCATTTGGATCTCTCAGGCATTTAGCCGCTACGACTTCACCGGCGCCTACATGGGCGCGGTGCTCCTGGCCGTGATCGCAGTCTCGGTCCTGGTGGCAATGAACGTGTTCAAGCGAAAGGAAGCCCGATGAGCATCGTCGTCGAAGGCACAACAAAGAGGTTCGGGGATTTCGTCGCAGTCGACGAGGTGTCGATCACGGTCCCCGACGGCTCGCTTACGGCCCTTCTAGGCCCGAGCGGAAGCGGCAAGTCGACGCTGCTTCGGATCATCTCGGGGCTGGAGGCGCCGGATGCGGGCCGGATCCTGATTCAGGGGAACGACGCGACCCGAACCCCGGCACAGCACCGCAACGTCGGCTTCGTCTTCCAGCACTACGCGGCGTTCAAACACATGACCGTGCACAACAACGTCGCGTTCGGATTGAAGATCCGAAAGCGGAGCAAGGCCGAGATCGACCAGCGCGTTCGCGAGCTCCTCGCGCTCGTGCACCTGGACGGTCTCGCCGGGCGCTACCCGTCGCAACTGTCGGGCGGCCAGCGCCAGCGCATGGCGCTCGCCCGGGCGCTCGCGGTCGAGCCCAGGGTGCTGCTCCTGGACGAGCCGTTCGGCGCCCTCGACGCGCAGGTGCGAAAGGAGCTCCGGGCCTGGCTTCGCCGGCTCCACGACGAGGTCCACGTGACCACGATCTTCGTCACCCACGACCAGGAGGAGGCGATGGAGATCGCCGAGCAGATCGTGGTGATGAACGAGGGTCGGGTCGAGCAGGCCGGCGCTCCGCGCGAGCTCTACGAGCATCCACGAAGCGAGTTCGTCATGGGCTTCGTCGG
>JBKPHA010000116.1:0-4311 GCA_046729615.1 Actinomycetota bacterium | reverse complement strand
GCATACGTGCCGCATCGCCGAGCTCCCCGCCGCAGCGCTCGAGCCGGGACAGGCACTGCTTCGGATCGACTCCTTCGGCTTGACGACGAACAACATCACCTACGCGGTCTTCGGCGACGCGATGTCGTACTGGGAGTTCTTCCCCGCGGAGGCGGGCTGGGGCAGGGTCCCGGTCTGGGGATTCGCGGAGGTCGAGGACGCCGCTGATGCGAGCCTCGTCAAGGGAACCAGGATCTTCGGGTACCTGCCGCCGTCGAGCCGGTTTGCGGTCATGCCGCGCGACGTCGACGGGCGCGGCTTTGTCGATGCAATACCGCACCGGGCCAACCTGCCGGGGACGTACAACACCTACGCGTTCGTCGAGCGGATGCCGCTGTACGACGAGCGGCGCGAGGCGGAGCTTATGCTCCTGTGGCCGCTCTTCTTCACGTCGTTCCTGCTGGACGACTTTCTGGGAGGCGAGGACATGTTTGGCGCCTCCACAGTCGTGCTGTCCAGCGCGTCGAGCAAGACGGCGCTCGGCACCGCCTTCCAGCTGCGCCGCCGCGAGGGCGTCGAGGTCGTGGGGCTCACCTCGCCCGAACGAGCCGAGTTCGTGCAGAGGCTCGACACCTACGACCGCGTGGTCGCATATACGGAAGTGGATTCGCTTCCCGAGTCCGCCGCCGTCTACGTGGACATCTCGGGCGACGCAGAGATCCGCGCTGCGGTTCACCGGCACTACGGCGAAGAGCTACGCCACAGCGCGGCGGTTGGCGCGACGCACTTCGACCGGCTCGCGGCCGACGCGGCGGAATCGTTGCCGGGCCCGGAGCCGAAGTTCTTCTTCGCGCCCGACCACATTCGCAAGCGCACCCGCGAGCTGGGCCGAGCCGGCCTCGATGCACGGTTCGCCGAGGCCTGGGGCCCGTTCGTCGCCTGGGCGCGCGGCTGGCTGAGCGTCGTGCGGGGTAAGGGCAGCGAAGCCATCAAGTCCGCTTACCTCGAGCTACTGGATGGGCGCGCGGACCCGTCGGTCGGCTACGTCCTCGTGCCCTAACCGAGGATCCGCGGCGGAGATGGACGGTTACTTTCGCTACGCGAAAGCGAACGTCCACAAGTCGATGCGAACAATGGAGCCGAGGAGATTCGAACTCCTGTCTCCGGTCTCCGAGCGAAGGCTTCTACAGGCTTAGCCGGCGCTTTGATCTCGTCTCCCGGCTCCCGCGCCGGCGGGTGAAATCCGGGAGACCAGTCCCCTTAGGTGTCCCCGGAGCGGCGGAGACGAACCGCCTCGGGCGAGCCCGTTTCTGAAGCCGGTGTCCCTCCCCACGGGCCGAAGGAGGGCCGACTCTCACCTACTTAGTGTGTGCTAAGCGGCGAGGGCGAACTCGTGGTCCGCACGTATTGGTTTTCCCGGTGTTTAACGAGGCCTCCGGGAACCTCGACCTGCAACCGTTCGCACGGACCGACCGAATCGATACCTGTCGGCCCCGTGCTATGTCTCCCAATAGGGTAGCCGCGTGGAGCGAGAGTTCGACGCCATCGTGATGGGGGCCGGCGCCCCGGGCGAGGTGTGCGCCGGACGCATGGCCAACGGCGGTCTCGATGTCGCAATCGTGGAGCCCCACCTGGTCGGTGGCGAGTGCTCCTACTACGCCTGCATGCCCTCGAAGGCGCTGCTGCGGCCAGCGGAGGCGCTCGCTGAGGTGCGCCGGATTCCGGGCGCCGCCGAAGCGGTGACCGGCGACCTCGATGCCCAGGCCGTTCTCCATCGCCGCGACGAGGTGATCCACGACCTCGACGACTCGAGCCAGCTGCCCTGGCTCGAAGAGCGTGGGATCCAGCTGTTTCGCGGGCGCGGCGTCATCGACGGCGAGCGCCGGGTGAGACTGGGTGACGACGTCCTGGTGGCGCGACGGGCGATCGTAATCGCGACCGGCTCGGACGCGACGATCCCGCCGATCGACGGGCTGCGCGAGGCGGAGCCCTGGGACAACCGCGAGGGGACGACGTCGAAGCGCGTGCCCGAGAGCCTCGTGGTCCTCGGCGGCGGCCCAGTCGGGGCGGAGCTGGCGCAGGCCTGGCTCAGCCTCGGCGCGGAGATCGTCCTGGTGGAGGCGATGGACCGCCTGCTGCCCAACGAGGAGCCGTTCGCCGGCGAGCAGGTCGCCGACGCGTTTCAAGCGCGCGGCATCGACGTGCGGACCGGGACCAAGGCGAATGCCGTACGCGCCGAGAACGACCGCATCACGGTCGAGCTCGAGGGCGGCGAGAGGGTCGGCGGCGAGGAGCTCCTGGTCGCCATCGGGCGAACCGCCCGGACGAAGGACATCGGGCTCCAGAGCGTCGGCGTCGAGGTCGAGCGCTGGCTCGACGTGGACGACCAGATGCGGGTCTGCGGCTCCGACTGGCTCTACGGGGTGGGGGACGTGAACGGTCGAGCGCTGTTCACGCACATGGGCAAGTACCAAGGGCGGATCGCCGCCGACCACATCCTCGGCAGGGACGTGGCCGCTACCGCCGACCGAATCGGCTCCCCGAGGGTGACCTTCACCAATCCCAACGTCGCCGCGGTGGGCCGGACGCTCGCCCAGGCGCAGGAGGCAGGCATCGAGGCCCGCGCCGTGGACGTGCAGACGTCCGGTACCGCCGGCGCGAGCTTCTACGGCCGAGGCGTGCCGGGAACCACGCGGCTCGTGGTCGACGAGAGTCGCCGAGTGGTCGTCGGCGCCACCTTTGTCGGCGCCGAGACGGCTGACTTCGTCCATGCGGCCACCATCGCGGTCGTCGGGGAGGTGCCGCTCGATGGGCTGTGGCACGCAGTGCCGGCCTACCCCACGCGCAGCGAGGTATGGCTGAAGCTGATGGAGGCGTACGGCCTCTAAACGGTGAGCCGACGCTTGCACTCGGTCAGGAACGCGCCGAGCGTTCAGCGCAGGCGTTGCCGGAAGTCGCGCTCGACCTCCCGCTGGACGTCGCGGTCGCGAATCTCGCGCCGGCGGTCGCGCTGCTCCTTGCCGCGGGCGAGCGCGAGCTCCACCTTCGCGTATGGCCCCTTGAAGTAGATCCGGGTCGGGATCAGGGTCAGCCCCCGCCGCTCGATCCTCCCCACCAGTCGCTCGATCTCGTAGCGATGCAGAAGCAGCCGTCGCGGACGGTCCGGATCGTGGTTCTGGCTCGCAGCGGGCGGATACGGCGGGATGTGCGCGTTCCGTAGCCAGACCTGGCCGCCCGCGATCGCGGCGTACGCGTCGCCGAGCTGCGCCTTGCCGTCGCGCAGCGACTTCACCTCGGTTCCGGTGAGCTCGATTCCCGCCTCGATGCGATCGAGCAGTTCGAACTTATGGCGCGCGCGCCGATTGGTCGCAACGTCCCCGGAGGCGGGCCTTCGTGCCTTCTTCGCCATCGCTACCCCTCCCGCCTGCGCCTGCCTCGCGGAGCGGGACGCGATTCGCCCTCATCCGCCGGGAGGAGGTCGACGCGCCCGCGCGGCGCCTCGATCCGGTCGACCCGGACCGAGATCGGGTCGCCCAGCCTGATCTCACGGCCGCTCCGGCGTCCCACGAGCGCGGTCTCGGTCTCGTTCAGGTCGTATCGATCCGAGCGCATGAGCCGCACCGGGAGCATGCCCTCATACACGTCGCCGAGCTCGCCGCCGAAGCGGACGAAGGCCCCCGCGCCGATCACTCCCGACACCTCACCCTCCAACGGGCGCTTCCACCCACGCTCGAACAGCTCGCGGCCCAACAGGAACGATGCGCAGACGCGGTCGCCGTCGCGCTCCACAGCGGCAGCGTCCCGCTCGCGCTCGGAGCTGCGCCACGCCGCCTCGCGCACATCCTGGGGCTCCTCCTCGCCTGCCCCCACCGCCGAGAGCAGCGCCCGGTGCGCGACGAGGTCCGGGTAGCGGCGGATCGGGGAGGTGAAGTGCGCGTAGGCGGTGCTGCCGAGCCCTGCGTGACCGACGTTTCGCTCGCTGTAGTAGGCCTGCTTGAGGGAGCGGAGCACAAGCGATGTATACGCGTCACGCCCATGTCCGCGCCGCGCGGACTCCTTGGCGACCAGCCGGCTGATCTCTCCGGCGAGCTGGCCGGCCTCGGTCGGCGAGAAGAGCTCGGGCAGGGGCGGGGTGGGGACCCCGAGCGAGGCGAGCTGCGCCACCAGGCGCTCGATGGGCTGCGGATCCGGCTGCTCGTGCACGCGGTAGACGGTTGGGATGCCGCGCCGCTGACAGAGCTCCGCCACGCGCTCGTTGGTGAGGATCATCAGGTGCTCGATCAGCTTGTGCGCCTCGGTCTGGTACACGGAGTGCGCGCCGATCACCTGGCC
>JBKPHA010000115.1:0-5652 GCA_046729615.1 Actinomycetota bacterium | reverse complement strand
TGGAGTCGAACTCGATCGTGCTCGGCAAGCATTCCGGCCGCCACGCGCTGCGCGACGCGCTGGAGCAGCTCGGGTTCAAGGTGTCAGGGCAGGCGCTGAACCAGGCGTTTGCGCGCTTCAAGGAGATCGCCGACAAGAAGAAGCAGGTCACGTCGCTGGACCTGGAGGCGATCGTCTCCGAGGAGATGCGCGAGTCGGCCGAGCGCTACGCGCTGCAGTCGTTCGAGGTCACGGCCGGCTCGCACACCGAGCCGCGGGCGAAGGTAGTCGTGCGCATGCCGTCCGGAGACGATGCGGTCGGGGAAGCCAGCGGGGATGGCCCTGTCGATGCCATCTTCGGCGCGATCCGAGCGGCCACCGACGAGGAATCCGAGCTTTGCTCCTACGCGGTTTCCGCCGTGACCGAGGGCGAGGACGCGCTCGGCGAGGTGACTGTGATGCTGCGTGCCCACGGGCGCTTGGCGAGCGGCCAGGGCGTGGCGACCGACATCCTCGAGGCCTCAGCTCGGGCCTACGTGCGCGCGCTGTCGAACGCGCTGGAGGGGGCGGCAGTGCGAGAGGCAGAGGAGGTCGCAGCGGAGGCGGTGGCGGCCGATCCGGCCACTCCCGGGCCTTAGTGGTGCCTCTCATGATGTTGTGCCGTAAACGGCGAGGCGCAGCCGCCGCCGGCAAGGAAGCAGGGCGCGAGGTCCTCGAGGCCTCGGACATCGCCGACGCGATCCTCTGCGCGCTGTCGCGGCGTCCACCGATGGCGATCAACGAGGTCCGTCAGGCCGACGAGGCAGCGGCGATAATCGCTGCAATCCTGAGGAGAAGCTGAGCATGCCGATGACGATGTTCGACAAGATCTGGGACGCCCACGAGGTCGCCGACGGCCTGATCTACATCGACCTGCACCTCGTGCACGAGGTCACCTCGCCGCAGGCGTTCGACGGGCTGCGGCTCGAAGGGCGGAAGGTGCGGCGTCCCGATAAGACAATCGCGACGGCCGACCACAACGTCCCGACGGACGGCACCCCCGCGGCCCGTCTGATCGCCGACGAGCTCTCGCGCATCCAGGTCGAGACCCTGGAGCGAAACTGCGCCGAGTTCGGGATCCCCGTGTACTCGCTGGGCTCCGACCGCCAGGGCATCGTTCACGTGATCGGCCCCGAGCTCGGGATCACGCAGCCCGGCCTGACGATCGTCTGCGGCGACAGCCACACCTCAACGCACGGCGCGTTAGGCGCGCTTGCGTTCGGCATCGGGACCTCCGAGGTCGAGCACGTGCTCGCGACGCAGTGCCTGGTGCAGCGGCGCCCGAGGACGATGCGGATCAACTACTCCGGCGAGCTCGGCCCAGGCGTCACCGCGAAGGACCTGATCCTCGCGACGATCGGCCGGCTTGGGGTGAGCGGCATGGTCGGGCACGCGGTGGAGTATGCGGGCGAGACCATCCGCGGCCTATCGATGGAGAATCGGATGACGATCTGCAACATGACGATCGAGGGTGGCGGCCGCGCCGGGATGATCGCGCCCGACGAGAAGGCGTTCGCGTGGATCGAGGGCCGCCCGGGCGCCCCCGAGAACTTCGAGGCGGCGGTGGCGGACTGGCGGAAGAACCCGACGGACGACGGCGCGACCTTCGACTCCGAGGTCGACATCGACGCCTCCGCCATCTCTCCGATGGTCACCTGGGGCACGAACCCGGGCATGGTGACGCAGGTCACCGAGGCGGTCCCGGATCCGGCCGAGTGGGGGGAGGACCCTGCCGACCGCGAGGCCGCCGAGCGCGCGCTCGCCTACATGGGCCTTGAGCCCGGCACCCCGCTGACCGACATCCGGCTGGATCGGGTGTTTATCGGCTCCTGCACGAACTCCCGGGTGCAGGACCTGCGCGAGGCCGCCACGATGGTCGATGGCCGCCGTGTGGCGCGATCTGTGCGAGCCATGGTGGTGCCGGGTTCGCAGCAGGTGAAAGTCCAGGCGGAGGAGGAGGGGCTGGACGAGGTCTTCAAGTCCGCCGGCTTCGAGTGGCGAACCGCCGGCTGCTCGATGTGCCTGGGGATGAACCCGGACATCCTGTCCGCGGGCGAGCGCTGTGCCTCAACCTCCAACCGCAACTTCGAGGGTCGCCAGGGCAGGGGCGGACGGACGCACCTCGTCAGCCCGCGGATGGCCGCTGCTGCCGCGATCGAGGGAACGTTTGTCGATATTCGGGAGTGGTGATGACGGCTCATGTAGGCAGTAAGCAGTTCGCAGTAAGCAGAACGCCCGGGCAATCTGCCTACTGCGTACCGCCTACTGCCTACTCGAGGGCGTCATGAGACCGGTCGATGTAATCGAGGGCCGCGTTTCAGCGCTCGACCGCGCCGACGTCGACACCGACCAGATCATCCCGAAGCAGTTTCTGAAGAGGGTGGAGCGGACGGGCTTCGGCGAGCTCCTGTTCTACGACTGGTCCCGCTCCGGCGAGCTCGAGCTAAAGCCGAACCCGATCCTCGTGACGGGCCGCAACTTTGGCTCCGGGTCCTCGCGCGAGCACGCGGTATGGGCGCTTCAGGACTTCGGCTTCGAGGCGGTGATCGCCCCCTCGTTCGCGGACATCTTCTACGTCAACTGCACGAAGAACGGCCTGCTGCCCGTGATCCTGCCCGAGGAGACGTGCCGGGATGTCGCATCGGCGGGGGAGGCGCGGATCGATACAGGCGACCAGACCATCACCTACGCGGGCGGGGTCGCGCGCTTTACGCTCGACGAAGAGATCAAGCACCGCCTGCTCCACGGGCTGGATGACATCGGACTCACGCTCCAAAAGGAGGCGGCGATCGCGGCGTTCGAGGAAGCGGGGGGCGCCGCTCGTGGGCCTGTGACGACGGCGTTGTGAGCGCTGAGGCAGAGCCCCGGGACTGGGACGCAACGACCTACGACCGCGTCTCGCACATACAGGAGGACTGGGCGCGGGAGGTGATCGACCGCCTCGAGCTTCGAGGCGACGAGACCGTGCTGGACGCGGGATGCGGCAGCGGTCGCGTGACGAAGCTCCTCCTCGAGCGACTCCCGCGCGGAAAGGTCATCGGGATTGACTCCTCCCCGGCGATGATCGCGAGGGCGCGCGAGGCGCTGCCGGAGCGGACGGAGTTCATCGCCTCCGACCTCCTCGACCTCGATCTGAGCGAAGCGGTCGACGACGTCTTCTCCAACGCGACGTTCCACTGGATCCTCGACCACCGCCGGCTCTTCCAGCGCTTGCACGCGTCGCTTCGGCCGGGCGGGCACCTCGAGGCGCAGTGTGGCGGGATCGGCAACCTCGACGAGTTCCTGAACTCGCTCGAGAACGTGAACGGCGACGAGCGCTTCGCGCCCTACCTACGCGCCATCGCGAGCACGTGGAACTTCGCCTCGCCTGGCGACACGGAGCTTCGCCTGAGGGCCGCGGGCTTTGCGGACGTGCGATGCTGGCTCACCGAGCGCATCGAGAAGCCGCGCGAGCCGCGTGAGTTCCTTCGGGCCGTATGCCTCGGCCCCCACCTCGAGCGGCTGCCGGGGCACCTCCACGAGCAGTACCTCGATGCGGTGCTCGAGTACATCCCGCGCCCGCTGACGCTCGACTACGTGCGGCTGAACATCTCCGCGCGGCGGCCTTCGAGCTAGCCGTCCCCTTTGCGAAGGACTCAACGCGCCCGCCGCACCCCAGGCGAAGCGGATCGTGCGCGGGCTAGCGGAACTCCAGGGCGCTGAACACCCCGGCGTGGTCGGAGTCCCAGAAGCCGTGCGCGGGTTGCAGACCCGTGACCGCGGAGTCGACCAGCTTGATCTGCTTCGGGGAATCGGTCATGACGTGATCGACCTTGTGGTCGAACTGAGACCTGTTGGCCCCGTCCCCGACTGCGAGCGAGTCCCCCTCGAGGCAGCAGCTCAGCGGATCACTCGTGCTCCGCTCCCGCCAGCCGGCCTTGAGCAGGGCCCGGTCCGCCAGCCCGTCGCCGGGCTTGAGCGGGGTCTTGACATCGGAGTTCAGGTCACCGATCAGAATCACCGGCTTCTTAGCCGTCGCCGGCCCGTTCCTTGCGATCAGCTCCTTGGCCTGCGCCTCGCGAACGCGGCCGTTCTTGACGTCGGTGCCCTGGTTGGTGTGGTTGCTCGGCTGATTATCGAACGCCTCGAGATGGGCGTTGACGAACCGGAACCTGGGAACGCCCTTCACCTTCGCGTTCACCCGCGTCCAGCCGCGTAACTGCGGGATGTCGAAGCCGCCTAGCCGCGCGACGAGCAGGGTTGAGAACGTGCCGGCCTTCTCGCGAGATGTCTTCACGCCCCGGCGAGCGAGGATCGCGTCACGGTCCGTGTAGCGGCCGTTGATGTCGCAGCTGTGATCCGGGCTGCCGTCGGTGTTGGCCGGCGCCTCAAAGTCGGTAAGCGTGTGGGAGATCGCCACGCGGTAGCGCTTCTCTTTCTTGTTGAGCTGCCTCATCAGCAGCTCCAGGTAGTCGTAGCGGACGTGGGTCGCCTGCGGAGGAAAGAACGGCTCGGAGCACGGGGCGTCTCGAAACAGGGGCGCCTCCTGAATTCCGACGAGGTCGGGATCCCTCTTCAGGATCTCGGACGCCAGCCCCTTCGCGCGGACCGGGAAGTTGTTCGCGTCCACGTCGTTGAGGACCTTTCCCGCGGCGTCCTTCAGCTCATCGAAGCTGGAAACCTGGGTGACGGGCTGCAGGCTGGCGCCGAGGTCGAGGTTGCGCGTCATCACCGAGACCGTGTGCTTTTGCCTCGCCTCGGACGCAGGTGGGGCGATCAGCGCGATCGCCGCCGTGGCCACAAGGGAGACGAGCAACAGATTTCTCCAAGGTCCACGGAAAATGCTCCTCGGCTTGAGCAAGGCGTCTCCTTTCCCTGGCTGCCGGGCCGCCAACCCGGCGATGCTCACTTATTCGAAGCGCGAACGTATCAGCCCGAGACTTTCGTGCGCGTCGCCTCGGGCCTAGGTGCTGGCCAACCGCGGCGGGCTGACGCAACGGGGCCGCCGTTCCGGTGACCGACCGCACCACACCTCGACTCTGCGGGGGCGCCTCGCAATCTCGTCATCCGCGCCGCAGCCATTCTTGCCGCCCGGTGATACTCGACACCGTCACCGAAGACCAGGTCTCCGAGGTGAACATACGCATCGTCACCAAATCGCTACGCGCCGAAGTTGGCGGCGGAGCCGCCGGTGATCCTGCGCGCCCTAACGTGACTCTCGGTTCGTTCGGTTGTCTCTCCGGGACGGAACCTGCTTCGGCAGGCTCGTCGATCGAATGTCGCGCGGTACGTTCACGCTTTGGTCCCGGTCGGCCTAGCCCCGTCCCAGAGGAGCGACGGTTCGGCCGGGGCCTCCTCGTTCAGCACTAACTCCGGAGTCGCGGCCCGACGTTCCCTCTACCAAGATCAACCGGTATTCGAACGGAGGTCGAGCCGCCGGCTTCGGCACCCTTCTAGCGGGTGATCACGTATGGGCCGCAGCGCTGGCCGCTCGTGTTGAACACCGGGCCCCCGTTCTGGTCCTTGTAGTCGATCGTCACCGACTGCTTTGTGACCTCGACCTCTGCGTAGCTGAACTTGTTTCCTTGATCGCAAGACATGCCGAGGCCAACCGGAGGAGGCGGTGTGAAGAACAAGCTGGAGTCCAGCCGACCC
>JBKPHA010000114.1:0-27187 GCA_046729615.1 Actinomycetota bacterium | reverse complement strand
GATCGCCTTGTGGAGGGCGAACAGCGCGAAGTCGCCCGCGAGGCCGCGGTAGGGCCCATATGGCCGAAAGAACTCCTCCACCTCTTCGATCGTCGCCCGCCTGCCCAGGCCCGCCAGGCGCCCGACCAGCTTGAGATAGCCGAGATCGCCGGCCGGAAGCGAGTCCACCTCGCCGCGGCCATAGAGGGCGAGGCACTGGATGGTCCATGGACCGATCTCGCGGATGGTCAGCAGGCGGCGGTCGCCGGCGGCATCGGCGGGATCGACGCGACCCGCGCTCACCTCCCGCGCCGCCCTAACCATCGCGAGCGCGCGGGCGGGTGACAGGTCCATCCCCGCCAGCTCCGCCGGGGAGCGACCGGCGATGAGCTGGGGTGTCGGGACGTCGCGCAGCACACGCCCGTCCACGTCGGCGCGCTTCGCCCCCCACCTGAGAACCATTCGCCGCTGGATCCCCGCGGCGCGCGAGCACTCGATCAGCTGCTTGGTGATCGACCACGCGAGCGGCTCCCACGCCCACGGCCGGCGGCGCGGGCGGTGCCAGGGCCGCGCGCGGATCGCCCGACCCAGCAGGCGATCCGAGCGGTACAGCTCGTAGACCTCCCGGTAGTCGTCATCCACTCCGAGCGCGAATCGCATGCGCTCGAGCGCGCGCTCGCGATCCTCGGCCGCCTCCGCCTCCGCGTGGATGAGGACGGTACCGTCGCGGCGCTGCGCCGCCCGTACCACCGCGGGTCGGCCGTCCACGTGCAACAAGCGGGTTACGACGCCGTGGCGCACGCGCATGACGGCGTCCCCGTCGCCTCCGGCCGGCAGCCGGTACGGCCACGGCGGGCGGATCTCAACGTCCAGGCAGCCCGCCGCCCGATGCGGCCGACGAGCCGTCATAGGGTCACGTGGCTACCTGTCGCTGCCGAGGATGTGGACGTCGACCAAGAAGGAGCGGCTGGCGACGATGCTCGTCTGCTCCGGACGCCGGCCGAGGATGCGGCGGCTCCGCTGACGCCTGGGTCGACCAGCCCGGACCGCGCGCACCGCCGCGACGGTCGCGGCTCCGGCGACGAGCCCGCCGGCGGCGGCGATCGCCGCTCTCTGCATCTCGCCCCGCCACGCCTCGACGTCGGCGCGGCGCGAGCGGTCCGGGAGCCGGCGTGGCTGCGGCAGCTCCTCGGCGTCCTCGGGCTGCGGCTCCTCCACTGCCTCGGCCTCCAGTACCACGTCGTCCGCGTCCACTACTGCTTCCTCGCGCGCCGCCATACCAACTCTCCCCTTTCCTGATCGGCGCCGACCAGCCGGGCCAGTCTAGCGGCGCGACCAGCGGTCACGGCCCGAGGCGACCAGGACGCGAGGCGCGGCGTGTCCGCACTTTGCGCTGTCGGTGCTATCCGGCGAGCGGGAGCTCGTAGAGCCGGTAGCGCTTGACGATCGATCCGCCCATGCCCTCCATGGCCCGGTTCATGGCGTCGTTGATCTCGAGGATCCAGCCGGTCTCCCCCCACTTCTGGCGGACCCGGGCCGCGGTCTCGATGTGGCGGACGTAAAGCGCCGCGGCGACCCCCCAGTGCTGGTACTGCGGCTTCACGCCGAGGGCGAATGCGCGGATCCGGTCGATCTTGCGGCGCCCGGTGAGGAACTGCCACCAGCCGAACGGCAGGATGCGGCCGTTCATCTTCGCAAGCACCTGGTTGATGTCCGGCAGGGTGAGCGCCGCTCCCACCAGCTCGCCGTCGCGTTCGGCGATCATCGCCCAGTTCTCGTCGAGCACCGGCCTCAGGTTCTTGGCCTGAAACCGGACCTCCTCCCTGGTGATCGGGACGAAGCCCCAGTTGGAGCCCCAGGCCTCGTTGTAGACCTCCATGAATCGCGCAACCTCCGCCTCGAGGTCCGACTTCCGCATCGATCGGATCGTCACCCCGTGTTCTGTACGCGCCTTGTCGGCCGCGTGGTGGATCAAGTCGTGGAACCGGTCACCCTCCTTCAGCTCGCCCAACGCGATCCTCCACATCAAGAGATCCATCGTCTTGGTCATCCCGAGGCCCTCCAGGAGCCCCCGGTAATACGGCGGATGCCAGGGCTGGAGGATCAGCGGGTCGAGGTCGTAGCCCTCGACCAAAAGCCCGCACTCGTCGTTGGTCGTGAAATCCATCGGGCCGAGCATGCGCTCGCATCTCCGCGCGCGAAGCCAGCCGGTGGCCGCGTCGACGAGGGCACTCGCCGTATCGCGATCGTCCTCGGCTTCGAAGAACCCGAACATCCCGTCGTTTCCGCCCTGGAACCTGGTCCAGCGCTCGTCGACGTGCGCCGTAATCCGGCCGACGATCTCTCGGTCCCGCTCGGCAAGGAAGTACTCGGCATCGGCATGCTCGAAGAAGGGGTTCCTCCGGCGGTCTAGGAATTGTCGGCGCTCGAAGATCAGCGGCGGCACCCACGGGGTGCCGCGGTGAAGGCGGAACGGCACCTTGATGAAGGCGTTGAGATCCCGCCTTCCCCTCACCGGCCGCACCCTCACGCCCCTCATTGGGGCAAGACGCTAGTGGGTGGCGGCTGGCGGCGGCTGCTTCGCAGCCATGGGAGACTTTCGCCATGACCGAGATCGCCCGAGCGCCCGTCGATGTCTTCGAGCGCGCCCGTGCCCATGAGCGCAAGGAGCAGCTCGAGGCCGCCAAGGAGGCCGACCTCCTCCCCTACTTCCGCCTGATCGAGTCCGAGGCGGGTCCGGTCGTGCGGATGGAGGGGCGCGAGGTGATCATGCTCGGCTCCAACAACTACCTCGGCCTCACCGGCGACCCCCGGGTCAAGGCGGCGGCCCGCGATGCGCTGGAGCGCTACGGGACCGCGCTGACGGGCTCTCGGTTCTTGAACGGGACCATCCCGCTGCACACCGAGCTCGAGCGCGAGATCGCCGACTGGATGGAGACCGAGGACGCCCTCGTCTTCACAACGGGATACCAGGCGAACCTCGGGACGATCGGCACCCTCTTGGCCCCCGGCGACACGGTGATCTGCGACTCCGGCGATCACGCCTCGATCCTCGACGGCTGCCGGCTCTCCGGGGCGAAGCTGCGGCCGTTTCGCCACAACCAGATGCACAAGCTCGAGCGGATGCTCGAGCGCGCAATCGGCGACGGCGGCGGGGTGCTGGTCGTGGTCGACGGGGTGTTCTCGATGGAGGGCGACCTGTGCCCGATCCCCGACGTACTCGAGCGGACGGAGCGATACGGCGCCCGGTTGATGGTCGATGAGGCGCACGCCGTCGGGGTGCTCGGAGCCCGCGGAGCCGGATCGTGCGAGCTCTTCGGCATCGAGGACCGGGTCGACCTGCGGATGGGAACGTTCTCCAAGAGCCTCGCCTCGTGCGGCGGCTACATCGCGGGCCCGGCGGACGTCATCGAGTACCTCAAGATCGCAGCGCGGCCGTTCATGTTCACCGCCGCCGCCGTACCAGCGGCCGTGGGTGCGGCGCTCGGGGCCGTGCGGATCTGCCGGTCCGAGGGCGGGCCGCTGTTTACCAGGCTGCTCGACAACGCCGACTACCTGCGCCGGGGATTCGCGGAGCTCGGCCTGCGGGTGGTCGACCCCGGCCGCCTTCCCGACGGATCGGCGGCGACGACGCCGGTCGTCCCCGTGGTGGTCGGCGAGGACTGGCAGGCGGTGCTGCTGTGGAAGGCGCTCTTCGACGCCGGCGTCTACACCAACGTCGCCCTCCACCCGGCGGTCCCACCGGGAGGCGCGCTGCTTCGAACCAGCCTCATGGCGACCCACGAGCGCGAGCAGCTCGACCACGCCCTCGAGATCTTCGCCGAGACGATCGCGAAGTTCCCGGACCTCCCCCGCGATGGGTAGTTTCGGCTTGTCCATTTTCGGACAAGGGAGAACCCCGCAAGAAAACCTTGCTCTTAGCGAACGACTCGCCCGGTTGAACGGGGGCACCGGTTGACGCTCGGCGCTTCGCTCACCTAGGTTCTCACGCACGCCGGACGCCACCCCGGGGCAGGAGTGGCGGAGCGGACAGAGGAAGTGAGTCGCTCCGTCCGACCCGATAAATAGAGGGGGGAAGGCGCCCGGATTCATCCCGGTAAGCCTCTACACACTCGGAGGAGGAGTGAGAATGTCCGCTGCCTCGACGGTCGTCTCTGCGCCCCAGCATATGCAAGCCCTCGCCCACGCCAACCGCGTCCGTCTCGCACGTGCGTCGTTGAAGCGCGCCATCAGCGCCAGCCAGATTGACGTCACCGACGTCATTCGCGATTGCCCCTGGGAGGTGGAGACCATGACGATCGGCGAGCTCCTGCGTAGCCAGCGCCGCTGGGGCCGCACGCGCGTCCGCAAGTTCCTCTCGTCGCTCGCGCTCAACGAGAACCGCGAGCTGGGCCGGCTCACCGAGCGCCAGCGCAACGTCCTTGCCGCCGAGCTGGCGACGAAGCGCCGCCGCCGGCGCTGAAGGTGCCCGCTGACGCCGCGCCCCCGGGAACGGCACCTCGAGGCGGGGGCGCGGCGTCAGCGGAGCTTGAACGTGCGGCCGGTGCGGCGCTGGAACGCCCGCGTAAGCATCCACGCCGTAACGGCAAAGGCAGCGAGGGCAATGACGAGCGCGATCGGCAGCCAGAGGCCGGGCGCAAGAAAGTAGAGCCCGGCCAGAATCCCCACACCGACGGCGCCTGACAGCAGAAACGTGTGCGAGCGGTAGCCGCCGAAGTGCTCGCGGATCGAGAGCTCGAGGCCGGCGATCGAGCAGAGCACCGCGCCGGCGGCGATCATCACCGTCCCCTTGGCCCCACCGACGACGAAGCCGGCGACCAGCAGCACGATGCCGGCGAGCACGACGAGCTCGACCAGCGGAACATTGCCCCACGGCGCCGGCGGCCGTTCATCGCGATCGACGGCGCGGTATCGGGCGGTGCGCGCGCCGGGCTTGGCTTGAGCGACGCTCTCCGCCGCGCCTCCGGCTGCCGTCGACGGCGGCGCCTTGCGGGGGCGGCGCTTTCGCCGCCGCTTCGAGCTCACCTGACTACGGGGCCGCAAGCCCCGCGCCTAACGGGCAACCCGAGGAGTGCTTGATGCGCCACCACCCGAAGAGCATCCCGAGGATCCCCCACCGAGGACGCGAGTGCCAGTGCTGACACGGCCGCTCCCCGATGTCATCAGCGGCAACGCGCACCCAGCGGTACCGCTCCGGCGCCGCGATCATCGATTCGAGGAGGGCGCGGTTAGCCTCCTCGATCTCGCCCCTGCGAGTCAGCTCGGCTTCGGCCTCCTGCAGCCGCACGACAAGGCCGTCGCGAACCCGCTCGAGCTCGGCCACCCCGAGCACGCGCGGCCCGCCGACGGCCGGGATGCCCCACTCGATGCCGGTGCGGGGGAAGGCGGAGGCGAAGAGCTCGCCGAGCCGCTTCTCGAGCTGCGCGATCTGGCGGCGCAGCTCGCGCCGCGCCCGTCGCTGGGCGCCCGGATCCGCGACGAGCTCGACCGCCGGGTCAACCCTGCGAGCCGGCTCGTGAGCTAAGCCGGTCTCCGCGGCTCGCTCGATCTCAAGCAGTTGCTCGGGCAAGGCGCCCCTCCTTCCGCCTGGATGGACGGCTCACAGTTTAGACCGGGAGCGGGTGGCGATCCAGCCGCCTCCCGTGAGGCCCGGCGTTCGCGTCGGTGCCGGCGGTGGAGTGGCAAGTAGGAGCAGCCATGACCGCTGAATCGGCGGCGCCGATCGGAATCGACATCGAGTGTGCGATTGGGCGGAATATGTCCGCCGACTCACGCACTCGATCGCGGATGGCTGCTGATGACCTCCGCGCCCCTACGCCCGCACCGCGCCCGCCGCCAGCCACATCGCCTCTTCCACGGCGATGTCAGGTACGCCCTTGACCTGGACGGCCGCCAGGATCGTTCGAGCGGTCTTCGGGGTGACGCCACGTCCGGCCGCGGTCGCCCCGAACAGCAGCGCGAGCGGCCGGACCTCGTCGACGATCACGAGGGTTCCCGCAGGCAGCGGTCCCGGCCGGCCCTCCAGCGCCTCGCCCTCGGCGCTCTGCCGGATTCCCAACCGGCCCTCGGCGCGGTCGGCGTCGAAGGCGCGCAGCGCCACCCCGGACTCGATGATCGCGATCGTCAGCGCGTCGTCCAGCAGGTTCCGACTGATGAACCTGCCGCCCTTTATCCGCTCGAGCGCGACCGCCTCGACCGGGGTGGGCTGCTCGTCCGGATCGAGGCCGATCTGGCGGAAGAAGACGCGGTAGGCCCACGGGATCGGCTTGTGGCGCAGCGCGATCGCCTGCGGCCCGGAGAAGCGGTTCGACATTTGGGCGAGGCGGTCCCTGACCTCGCGCGAGCTTCGTCCCGAGCCCCGGTCCAGCACGAGGTAGCGAAGCCCAAGCCCGGGGAACTCATCGCCGAGCTCCGGTGAGATCCACCCTGTGTTAGGGGCCGCGTCGGCAGCCGTCAACGATCCGCCTCCTCGCGAGCGCGAGTCTGGTGGAGCAGGCGCCTGACGTCAGCGCGCAGTCCTGCGCGCAGGCTTGGCACGTCGTTTTGCCCGGCTGGCCGAGACAGCTCGTCGACGCCGGCCTTTGCGAACGCGAGGATGCCGCCGGGGTAGGCGAAGGCAACGGTCGGGCACACGCCGACCCGGTAGAGATCGCTCACGGCGCCGTCGCGGTCATAGCCGACGGGGATCGACCAGCCGTGCTGCTGTGCGATGCTGCGCACGTCCGCCGGATCGTCGCGGATATCGACCGTGAGGAAGTTGACGCGGCCACGATAGTTGCGTGCGACGTCGTCGAGCGCGTCCTGGGTCGGCAGGCAGTCCGCCCCCCGCGTGAACCAGAACGAGAGCACGAGGGGCCGGTCGAAGAAATCGCACACCCGAAGGGCCTTACTGCGCGGGAGCGGAATCTCACACGCCGAGGGGCGCCTGTCACCCGCCGGACAGGGGTTCTCGGAGGTCGTGCAATCGTCCTGGGCGATGTTCGCATCCTTATCGGGTGGTCCGGTGAGGGCGTTGGGCACCGCGAACTCGGACAGCGGCATTCCTCGATGGCCGCCGCTCAGCCCCAGAGTGCCACCGCTCTGAGTGCGGATCGTGTTGAGCGTGGCGACGATGATGAGGATTAGGAAGGCGATCCCCACGAACATGGAATAGCGCCGGCCCGGTGGCTTGGACGCCTGCTCCGGCGCCACGGGCTCACCCGGCGTCCGCCGGCGCCGGACGGCCGCGCCGGAAGCGGGCGGTCAGCATCCGGGCCGGCTGAAATCCGCCCTCCGCCCAGACGAGCGCTGCGGGCAGGACCAGGAGCACGCCGAGGAGCGCCACCCCGAGGTCGAACACCGTCACGAGCCCGAAGTCCCGCAGCATCCTGATGTCGGTGAACACCAGCACGGCGAAGCCGGCGATCGCCGTGACGCCGGACGCCGCGACCGCGACGCCCGTTCGCGCGAAGGCCCGTCGCAGCGCGTCGCCGAGCGATCCGCCCGCCGTGCGCTCCTCGTGGTAGCGGGCGGTGAGCAGCACGCTGAACTCAGTGGCGATCGCGATGACGAGCGCGCCCAGAGTGGCGGACATAGGGTTCAGGGGCACGCCGGTGATCCACAGGATGAGCGATGACCAGCCGGTCGCGAGCACGATCGGAATCAGCGGAACCAATGCCCGCCGCGCGGAGCGATAGACCGCCACGAGTACCAGCGTCACCGCGAGAAGGCCGGCGATCGTCACGAGATAGCGGCTCCCGGAGAGCGCCGAGTTGGCGTCCGCCGCGAGCACGGGCAACCCGAGCACCTCCGCCTTCACCCCGGGCGGAGGACCCTTCCCGCCGTGCGGGTTGATCTGCGAGCGGATGTCGTCGATCAGCGCCTTCTGCTGGTCGAACGGCATCACCTTGATCCCGAACGTGATCACGCCGGAGTTGCCCGGCTTGCCCGTCTTCGGGTCGGTGGTCACCATCGCCTGCGACACGTAGTGGGGCAGCAGGCGCAGGTCGGTGCGGATTCGAGACCGGCTCGGCACCGACTGCGAATCGCCGTACAGGAAATCGGGCAGCGAGATCTCTGGGCAGATCTCGGTCTGCGACGACTGGCACGACGGCGAGGAGCCGACATAGCCGTGGCGCGAAAGCACCCGCTGCTCGAAGTCGTGCATCCACGCGATCACCTTCGGGTCCGTCAGATCCGGCGCCGTCACGGTCACGTAGGTGAGGCCGGAGATCCCCGTCGCATTCTCCAGCTGGTCGACGTCGTGGAGCGCCGGGAGGCTGCGCGGGACAAGCTGGCGGATGTCCGAGATCACCGGGATCTGCGTTCCCACTCCCCAGCCAGCGGCCGCGAGGATCGCGGCGACCGCCAGCACCCTGCCCGGCGCCGCGATCGAGACCGCCAGCGCCCGGCGCCCGGCCTCGCCGACGGCCGCCCCGAGCCGGGCGAGGAAATCGGACACCGGTTGGACGATGCGGCTGCTGCGCCGCGCCGCCGCCGCGGGCCTGGAGCCTCCTCTGGTAGTCGCCCCCCGCTCCGGGCCCTCCGCCGAACTCAGCAGCGACAGGGCCGACAGTCCCACAGTTAGCGCCAGTGCGAACGAGATCGCGATTCCCAGGACGAGGAGCAGGGCGAATCCGCGGACCATCGGAATCGGCGACAGCACCAGGACGAGAAATCCTGCGGCGGTAGCCAGACCGGCCGTCGCGATCACGGGGCCACCTCGTGCCGCCGCCTCTACGGCCGCGCGCGGAGGCGAGGAACCCGCGCGGAGCGCTTCGACGAAGCGCGCCTGGAACTGGATCGCGTAATCGACAGAGAGCCCGATCAGGATCGGGAGCACGGCGATCGACGCCATCGTCAGCGAGCCGCCGACCAGCGACAGGAAGCCGAACGTGATGCCCGCGGCGCCGAGCGCGATCCCCAGCGGAAGGAGCCGTAGCGGCGAGCGGAAGACGAGCGCGAGCGTGATCAACATCGCCGCGAGGGCCGCGGCCAGCAGGATAAAGATCTGGGTCGAGAGCTCCTGCGCAAGGCCTTCGAAGACCACGGGCACTCCGCTGACGACGTATCTCGGCGGGGTGGGGCCAAACGACGAGAAGCGCCGCAGGTCGAACGCCGGGTCCTGGGTCGCCTGCCTGAACAGGGATATGGCCTCCGCACGCTGGGCGCCGGAGAGGCCGGGCCGCAGGCGGACCGAGATCAACGCCGCCTTGGCGCTCGGCACGATCGCGGCAAGCCGCGCCTTCGGCTGGCACGTCGGCAAGCTCGGATCGCAGATCACGGACTGCACGTAGCGCGCGTCATTGAGTCGCGGCAGCCCGGTCTGGCCGTAATTGACCGCGAGGCTGACGAGCTGCTGCCGGAACTGCTGGATGACCTCCTGCCCGGCCGCCAGCCCGGCTTGTTCCTGTTCCGGCTTCGAGTACCCCTGACGCTTCGCCCTCGCCACCGCCTGCTGCGCGGCCTGGCGAGCGCGAATGAGCGTCGCCTGCGCCTGCTGCTGGTACAGCCTGTTCGCCTCGATCGCGAACTGGTTCAGGAACGTTGCCGGGCCGAACACCACGGCGCTCGGGTCGAGCTTGGCGATCGCCGCGCAGGGCGTCGGCGCGGGCTGGCCCTGGAAGACGCGCCCTCCCTGTGCCTTGCCCGAGAGGCAGCTCTCCAGTGCGAGCAGCTTGCCGAGGTTGCTGGTCAGAAGGAGCTGACGCAGATCCCCCTTTACCAGGATCTCCACGGGCTCGTCGCCGAACTTGTCGTAGAACGCCCGCGTCTGCGCGTACGTCGCTGAACCCTTGTCGACGAGTGAGTTCGGGCTTCGATCCGCCTCCAGCCGGAGGGCCGCGATCGCGCCGATCAGCGCCAGCAGCACCGCCGCGACGATGACCGGCGTCGGCCGCTCAACCGCCCGCCCGGCAATCCGTGCCATGAGCTCGCGCATCTAGATCAGATTACGAGTCGGCACGCTTGGCCGCGCCGCATCGCGAGTAAGCAGTAGGCAGTAGGCGGTAGGCAGAGTTCACAGGGTCGATCTGCTTACTGCTTACTGCGAACCGCTTACTCAGTCCATCGCGAGCGGGCCCTCGGTCTCGGCGTTGAGGAACTGCGCGACGAACTCGTTGTCAGAGCTGAACAGCTCGTCGGAGGGGCCTGACTCGACGATCCGTCCCTTCCAGAGCACCGCGATGAAGTCCGCGATGCGCCGCGCCGTTCCGAGATCATGGCTGATCACCAGATAGCAGCCGCCGTTCTCCTCGTGCACCTCGCGGATCAGCTCGCACAGCAGCGCCGTGCGCACGGGGTCGAGTCCGGAATCGGGCTCGTCGAACATCACGATCGCGGGGTCGAGCACCAGCGCGCGGGCGAATCCGGCGCGCTTGCGCATCCCGCCGGAGAGCTCGTTCGGCATCTTCTGAGTCGCCTCGGCCAGGCCGACCTCCCGGAGCCGGCGGTTGACGATCTCGCCAATCTCCTCCTCCGACTTGTCGGTGTGCTGGCGCAGCGGGAACGCTGTGTTGTCGTAGACGTTCATCGACCCGAAGAGCGCACCGTCCTGGAACAGCAGTCCGAACTTCTTGCGCATCTCGAAGAGCTCATCGTCGGTCATGTTCGGGACCGACTCGCCGTGGACGAGCACGTCGCCGGCGTCCGGATAGAGCAGGCCCACGATGTGCTTGATGAGCACGCTCTTGCCGGTACCTGACGGGCCGAGCACCATCGAGATCTGGTTGTCGGGAAGGCCGAGGTTGAGTCCGTTCAGGATCCTCGTGCGGCCGAACTGCTTGACCAGGTCGATGATCTCGATCGCGCCCGCACCGCCGTGGTCGCGCTTCTCGCCCGTGTGCCAGCGGTAGGGGTTGGCCTCGTCGGGGCTGACACCCGGAATCACGTAATCCCGGTTCAGGCGGCCGAGCTCGGGCGCGGGCTCCGCATAGCCGTCGTCGGCCTCGACCGGGGGCTCGTCCCGCCACTCCATGCGCTCTTCGTCGCTTGGCGCGTCCTCCGTCGGCGCCTCCTCTTCGTACATATCCTCGCGCGTGTCCCTCGCCTCCTCATCCATCGCAGCCGTTCTCCCCGTAATTGGGCACAGTCATCCCCCGATTGGGGCTCGCGGGTTCGCGCCCCAGAAGATCAGGGTTCCCATCATCCCGACGATGTGGACCAAGACGATGTTAAGCACCATCGACTTCGCCGTCGCCGTACCCACCCCAACGGGGCCTCCGGACGCCGTGTAGCCGTAATAGCAGCCGACCAGCACGATGACGGTCGCCATCACCATCCCCTTGATCAGGCTGTATAAGAGGTCGGGGGGGTTCTGAAACATCCAGAAGATCAGGAAGTACCCACCGGCGGAGGTGTCCCCGATCTGCTTCACGACGGCAAGGTAGGAGGCGAAGTAGGCGACCCCGACCGCGGCCATATACATGAACGGAAGGCACATCCACGCCCCGAGCAGCCGTGTCGCGGCCAGGAACGTCATCGGCGGAACGCCCATCACCTCGAGCGCGTCGATCTCGTCGGAGATCCGCATCGCGCCGAGCTCGGCGACGATTCCGGTGCCGACCTTGGCCGCCATCATGTAGCCGAAGGCGTACGGGACAAGCTCCCGCAGATCGCACCAAGCGCTGAACACGCCGGCGTAGGCGGGGGCGCCCAGTCCGCGGTTGAGGTAGGCACCCTCGATCCCGCACTGAAGCCCGAGGATGAACACGAGTCCCCAGATCACGATCGTCGATCCGAGGATGAGGATGCCCGCCTGTCTCAGCGCCTCGCCGAAGAACTGAAGCACGCGGCCGGAGTAGACGAGCCCCATGGTGCGACCGCAGAAGCGCGCGATCTCGCCCAGCGAGGCGAGCCAATCCCTCGGTACCGCAAGCCATCCGGGCATCAGCAACGGCCCTCCGGGGCGTGAGCAGGCAGCGGGCAGCGGGCAGGAGGCAGGTTCAGAGCCGAGCCCTGCGTGCTGCGTGCTGCGTGCTGCGTCCTCGTCATTTGATGACGTTCAGCTCCGGGTGCGTCGCCAGGAGCGTCTGGGTGAAGACGTAGTTGAAGGCAAAGACGCCGAGGAAGGCGATCACCACCGCCTCGTTGACCGCCCGTCCGACGCCTTCGGCGCCGCCGGAAGCGTTCATCCCCTTGTAGGAGCAGACGATCGCGATGATCGCCCCGAACAGGGTGCACTTAAGGATCGACCCCCAGAGGTCGGTGACGGAGGCGTTGCTGAGCAGGGTGGCGAAGAAGCCCGACAGCGGCGCGTGGAAGGCGATCTCGGCGAAGATCCCACCGGCGATGCCGAACAGCAGCGCGTAGACGTCGAGCAGGCCCGTGATCAGCATCAGGGCCAAGAAGCGGGGAACCACGAGGTTCTTGATCGGATCGACGCCGAGGACCTGGAGCGCGTCGAGCTCCTCGCGGATCTTTCGTGCCCCCAGGTCGGCGGTGATTGCCGTGCCGGCGACGCCGGCGACGACGACGGCGGTTACGAACGGCGCGAACTCCCTCACCGACGCCAACACGAAGAACCCGCCGAGGCGATCCAGAGCGCCGAACAGAGTGAGGAAGTTCGCCGCCTGTAGCCCCGGGGCCCCGAAGCCGAAGGCGACGGTTGAGATCAGCATCGGAAACCAACACAGCTGCAGGGCGAACATGAACTGGGAGATGAACTCGCCGCCGTACGGATACGGGGGCTTGATCGCGGCGACGATCGTCTTGCCGGTGAGGATCATCATGTTCCCCACCTGCTCGAACAGGCTCTTTGCGGGAAGGAACGCCCTGTCTGCGACGGTTCGGACCATCTCTCCTCAATACCCGCGCGCTTAACGGGCCGCCGGATAAATGTATTCGATGAAACCGCGCACCGCCACCCACAACCCGGTGGGCGGGCGCCACTGACCGGCGAGCCCGCCGGGAGCCATCGTTTACGGCACGGCTATGCGTAATTTGGCCAACTAGCAGGTGGTATGTTCCCCCGCGCCTTGGGGGCGAGCGGCACAAGCGCCGGAAGGCTGCGACTCCGGGGTCCGGGAGCGAGGGCTGCAAGCGGGATCGCTTCGGTCGCCCTAGCGACCGGGCTTGTGGCGTGCGGCAGCGGCCAGCGCCAGGATGTGACCGAGCCGTCCGGAAGCTTCCCGGTTCAGGTGACGAGGGCCAAGTTCGCCAACCATCAGAAGCTCGCGGAGACGAACTACCTGCAGCTCGAGATCCGCAACGCGGGGGACCAGGCGATCCCGAACCCCGCCGTGACGATCAACACGGTCGCGGAGGGACAACCGAACCTGAAGTCACCCGCCTACTCAACCGGCTCCGGACAGGGCTCGTTCAACATCCGGGTCGACGAGCCGCACCTGGCGTTCCCGTACCGGCCGGTCTGGATCCTCGAGGTGGACTATCCAAAGGTCATCAAGCCGGGCCAGCCGCTCAAGCAGCTCGCCAAGACACCGACCTCCGGCGCGGCCTCGGCCGCGACCGACACCTTCCAGTTCGGCTCGCTCAAACCGGACGAAAGCAAGGACATCGCGTGGCGGGTGACCCCGGTCCGCACCGGCACGTACACCGTCCGCTACCAGGTCTCCGCCTCGCTCACCGGCAAGGCGAAGGCGGTCACGCCGGACGGCAGCCCGGTCAAGGGCGAGTTCGTGGTGACGATCTCGGGCAAGTCTCCGCAGACCTGCGTCACCGGCGGCGGGAAGGTCACGACCAACTGCGGCCCGCTGGGCGGGAAGTGATCCGCGGCGAGCATTAGCACCGTGAGCCGTCTCATCCTCGTGGCGGCGTTGATCGCCGTCACGGTCGCTGCCCCCGGATGCGGCGAGGAATCCTCCTCGCCGGACGGTAAAGACCAGCGACGGCAGCGGATCGGCGACGGGCGTGGCGGCATCGCGAAACACCGGATCGGGAGCTTCAAGTCGCCGGTGTACGTCACGCGCGCGCCCCGGGCGTCGCGCTTCCTCTACGTAGTCCAGCGCGGCGGCACCGTCGTGGCGGTAACGAACGGCCACCGTGTGAGGGGCTCGTTCCTCGACATATCCGGCCGGGTCTCGACACAGGGCGAGCGCGGGCTCCTGTCGCTGGCCTTCGACCCCCGCTACCAGCGCAACCAGCTGCTCTATGCCTACTACACGAACCGCGACGGCGATGTCGAGGTGGACCAGTTTCATGCGAGGAGCAGTCGCCACGTGCGCGCCGGCTCGCGGCGCCGGGTCATCGTCGTCCCGCATCCGGGCGCGTCGAATCACAACGGCGGCACGCTCGCGTTCGGACCCGATGGATATCTCTATCTGGCGACCGGCGACGGCGGCTTCGCCGGTGATCCGCACGAGAACGCGCAGAACCCCAACGTCCTGCTGGGCAAGGTCCTGCGGATCGACCCCCACGCCCATGGCAAGCGGGCGTACAGCGTGCCGAAGGGCAACCCTTACGTCGGCAAGCCCGGCCGCAACGAGATCTTCGCCCTCGGCTTGCGGAACCCATACCGGTTCTCGTTCGACCGGGGCCACGCCCTGATCGGCGACGTCGGTCAGAACCGGTGGGAGGAGGTCGATTACGCCTCGCGCAAGCGTCTGCGCGGGGCGAACTTCGGCTGGGACCACGTCGAGGGTGACCATCGCTTCGACTACCCGGGCGACAACGAGGCTCCGCGGCCCGAGCACAAGTACCGCCCGCCGATCCTCGAGTACGGCCACTCGAGCTCCAACTGCGGCGGTGGCTCCTGCGCGATCACCGGCGGCGTTGCCGTCCGCGACCACAAACTGCCGAGCCTGCGGGATCGCTACCTCTACGCCGACTTCTACAAGGGCCAGCTTCGGAGCTTCGTTCCGCATCGCCGGCGCGCCGGGCGCGACCGCGCGCTCGGCCTGCACGTCGACCACCCGACGTCGTTCGGCAGGGGCGCGCGCAACCGCATCTACGTAACCTCCCTGGACGGTCCGGTCTACCGCCTGGTGAAGAGGTAGAGCCCAGCTCTCAGCGACCGGGAGTAGAGTCCCGACCGATGGAGACCGCCGCCCGGACCGCGAGCGCTCTGCGTGCATCCGGCGACGGAGCTGCATCGGACCTCGGGTCGGTCGAGATCCGCCGCCCGGTCGACGGCTCGGTCATCCGTTCGGTTCCAATCGACCCCTCGGGGCGCGTGGCCGAGGTGGTGGCGCGGGTACGCGCCTCACAGCCGGAGTGGGAGGCGATCGGCTTCGCCGGGAGGCGACGCTGGCTGGAGCAGCTGCGCGACTGGATGCTCGCCAACGAGCCGAGGCTCGCGGACATCATGCAGGAGGAGACCGGCAAGGTCCGCGCGGAGGCGGAGCAGGAGGTGCCCTTCCTGGAGGGCACGATCAACTACTACGCGCAGCACGGGGAGGAGTTCCTGGCCGAGGAGAGCCCCACCCCGCACATCCTCCCGCTGAAGGTGAAGCGACTGCGGATCGTCTACCGGCCGTATCCCGTGGTAGGCGTGGTCAGCCCCTGGAACTTCCCGCTGATCCTCGCCTTCGACGACGCGATCCCGGCGCTCCTTGCCGGTGCCGCGGTGGTCATCAAGCCGTCGGAGCACACGCCGCTCGCCGTCATGGAGCTCACGCGGGCCTGGAGGGAGGAGGTCGGTGGTCCGGACGTCCTCGATGTCGTCAACGGCATCGGCGAGACCGGCGGCGCGCTCATCGACGAGGTCGACTTCGTCCAGTTCACCGGCTCCGATACCACAGGGAAGATCGTTATGAAGCGGGCCGCCGACACGTTGACCCCAGTCAGTCTGGAGCTCGGGGGCAAGGACCCGCTGATCGTCCTGCGGGACGCCGACGTCGACCGGGCCGTGAACGCGACCGTGACCGGGGGGCTCGCCAACGCGGGGCAGATCTGCATATCGGTCGAGCGGGTCTATGTGGAGGAGCCGATCTACGACGAGTTCGTGGCGAAGCTGACCGAGGAGGTGCGAACTCTTCGTCAAGGCGCCGACGGGCGCGCATACGGCGCCGAGGTCGGCGCGATGACCACCTCCCAGCAGATCGAGGTGGTCGCCGAGCACGTCGAGGATGCTCGCGCCCGGGGCGCGCGGGTCCTCGCCGGCGGGAAGCGCAAGGAGGCAGCCGGCGACTGGTACGAGCCCACCGTGATCGCCGACGCCGACCACTCCATGAAGGTGATGAGGGACGAGACCTTTGGCCCCGTCATCCCCGTGATGAAGGTAAAGGATGCCGAGGAGGCGGTGCGGATGGCGAACGACAGCCGCTACGGCCTGTCGGCTTCGATCTTCGCCGGGACGAGCAACGAAGGAGAGGCGGTCGCTCGGCGCATCCAGGCGGGCGCCGTGAACGTCAACGACGTCCTTACGAACTATTACGCGCTGGGCCTCCCGATGGGCGGTTGGAAGCAGTCGGGCATCGGCTTCCGCCACGCCTCCTACGGGATTAGGAAGTTCGTGCGGCCCGAGTCGATCGTGATCCCGCGCATCAAGCAGGGACAGCGCGATCCGCTGTGGTTCCCGTACACGGCGACACGCCGCAAGATCGTCAACCGCATCAACCGCCTGATCAACGCGCGCGGCCTGCGGAACCGACTTGGGCTGTAGACCAGGCCGCTCGCGGGAGTAGCCTCGCGGCTGGATGGACCAGGCGCTCGAGAGCCGGATCCGGGAGCTCGCGGAGGAGATTTGGCGGCGCGAATCGTCGGCGTGGCGGCACCCCGTCACGGCGCTGGGCCGCTACCAGCTCGGCAGCCTCGACGGCCGTCCCGCGCTGCGCTCGGCGCTCTTTCGCTTCGTTGACGCCGCGCCGGCTTGCCGCGGGCCGCTGGATCGCGGCACCCACCTGCGCGCGTTCGTGCGCGAGGTCGACGGCGAGAGGATCCCGATGGTCCTGCGGCCGCTGCGGGGGCCTGGGGTCGTGGCGCCGCTCCTCGCCGCATACGGGCTCGTGAGCGGCCCGGGGACGGCCCTGCTCGCGCGGCAGTTCATCGCCGGACGCGACGTCAAGGACGCGACGCGGACGCTCCGGGCGATGTGGCGGCGCGGGCAGGCGTTCGCGCTCGACCTCCTCGGCGAGTCGACGGTCTCGGAGGCCGAGGCCCAGGCATACCTCGAGCGCTGCGCCAAAACCCTTCGAGTGCTGGCGGGCGTCACGCGGGACTGGCCCACACGGTCGATCCTGGACGGCGACCACCACGGCCGGCTCGCGCGGGCGAACCTATCGATCAAGCTGACCGCCCTGACGCCGCTCCTTCGACCGCTCGCCCCCGACCGCGGCGCCGCGGACGCCGCACGCCGCCTGCGACCTCTACTCCGGCTGGCCCGCGAGCTCGGCGCGCACATCCACCTCGACATGGAGGACTTCGACAGCCGCGACACGCTGCTGCTCGCGTTCGAGGAGGTCGTTGCGAGCGAGGAGTTCCGCGACGCGCCCTCCGTGGGCGTCGTGGTCCAGGCGTACCTGCGCGACGCCGACGAGACGCTCGACCGGATCCTCTCCTCGCCGTCGCTCACCGGCCGCGCGATCCCGCCGACGATCAGGCTGGTGAAGGGCGCGTACTGGGACCACGAGAACGTGATCGCCGCACAGCGGGGCTGGCAGGTGCCGGTGTGGACCAAGAAGCACGAGTCCGACGCCTGCTTCGAGCGGTTGACGCGCCGGTTGATCGACGCCCGGGACTCCATCCGCCCGGCCATCGCGACGCACAACCTTCGCTCGCTCGCGCACGCGATCGCATACCTCGAGCGCCGCGGCGGCGAACCGCACGAGATCGAGCTCCAGGTGCTGCGCGGGCTGGGCGACGAGCTCGCGGACGGGATCGCGCGGCTCGGGTACCGGGTCCGCATCTACACGCCGATCGGAGACCTCGTCGCCGGAATGGCCTATCTCGTCCGGCGGCTGTTGGAGAACTCCTCCAACGAGGGGTTCCTGCTGCGCCAGCGGCATCAGTCCCTCGACGAGCTGTTGAAGATGCCTGAGCGGTGACGCTGATGAAGGACTTCCGAAACCACCCAATGCTGGAGCTGCGGCGCGCGGACGTGCGCCAGGAGCTTCGGGCCGCCTTGGCTGCGCTCGATCGGGAGCTGCCGCTGCGGCCCGCGACACTGGTGGGCGGCGGGGAGTCGCGCGGGGTCCGGGAAGCCTCCACGGACCCGTGCGAGCCGGATCGCGAGGTGGCGCAGCTGGGGTGGGGCAGTGTCGAGGCGGCGGAGCGCGCACTGGACTTAGCGCTGACATCCCGATGGACGCGGCGCTCGCCGCAGGAGCGGGCGGCGGTGCTGGATCGGGCGGCCGACCTGCTCGCCGAGCGCCGGCACCGACTGGCCGCGCTGATCGTCCGCGAGGTCGCCAAGCCGTGGGAGGACGCCGACGCGGAGGTGTGCGAGGCGATCGACTTCCTCCGCTACTACGCGTTGAGCGCACGCCGCATCCACGACGACCTGGTCCAGGTGCCGGGCGAGCACAACGAGCTGCGACTGCGCCCGCGTGGCCCGGCGGCCGTCATCAGCCCGTGGAACTTCCCGCTCTCGATCCCGCTGGGGATGACCTCGGCGGCGCTCGTCATGGGCAGCCCGGTGCTGTTCAAGCCGGCCGAGCAGAGCCCGGCCTGCGGTTGGGAGATCGCGCGTTTGCTGCTCGAGGCGGGGACCAACGAGGATGCGCTGGCCTACCTGCCGGCCGGCGCCGAGCTTGGACAGTGGCTGGTGACCGAGCCGCGCATCGCCACGATTGCCTTTACCGGCTCGGTCGCGGTCGGACTCGACATCCAGCGCCGCGCCCACGCCGCGGATGGCCAGCGGCAGATCAAGCGGATCGTCGCGGAGCTCGGTGGCAAGAACTGCGTGCTGGTGGACTCTGACGTCGATCTGGACGAGGCCGTGCCGGCCATCGTTCGATCGGCCTACGGCTACGGGGGACAGAAGTGCTCCGCCGCTGCCCGGGCGCTCGTCCACGAGCACATCGCCGACCGTTTCTGTGAGCGGCTGGCCGGAGCGGTGGACATCCTGCGCGTCGGGCCGGCCGCGGACTTCGCCACCGAGGTACCGGCGCTGATCGACTCGGGCGCCGTAGCGAAGTTCAACCGCTACGCGGAGCTCTGTCGTGGCGCGGAGCTGGCCCGGGCCGAGGCTCCCCGCGGCCCGCAGTACGTCCCACCGACGCTGGTCGACGCTCGGGGCCTGCCCCCCGGCACGCCCGTGCTGCGCGACGAGATCTTCGGGCCGCTCCTCACTGTCGAGCGCGTCCGCGATCTCGATGAGGCGGTCCGGCGGGTGAACGATCTGCCGCAGGCGCTGACTGCGGGGGTCTTCAGCCGTCAGCCCGATCGCATCGAGGCGCTGATCGAGCGCCTGCCCGCAGGGGTGGTCTACGTGGACCGCGCGATCACCGGCGCGATCGTGGGCCGCCAGCCATTCGGCGGCAACCGCCTATCAGGCACCGGGGCGGGGGCCGGGGGGCCGAGTTACGTCCGCCATTTTGCGGACGAGCAGGTTGTCTCGGCCAACATCGTCCGCCACGGGGTCGTGCTGTAGCCCTACCGCGAGGTCTGCACGGGGATTAATCGGGGCGGACCGGACAGGAACCTTCATCCGCCCGCGATTCCCCCACTAATCGGAGTCGCTAACGACCTTGCACTTCTCACCGAACTGGTCGTGGAACACCTCGCCCGCCGTGCCGTTGGCCGTGGAGATGCCGTCATACGCGGCGTCACCTGCGGACACGAACGTCACGGTGACTTTCTTCCCGTCCTCGGGAACCTTGCACACCCAGTTCGTTGACGCCCCAGCCCCGGCAGGCACCGCGAGCGCGAGCGTTAACGTCAGCGCAATCGCCGCGACCATTGCCAAGCCGAATCGCCTCATTTGCAACCTCCTCCCTCGAAGACACGCCTAACGATACGCCTGAAAGGGCCGTCCAGAGGCAAAAGCCGGTTACCGCCTTAACTATCTGGGCGATCGGCGAGTTGGTCCTGTAGGCGATCGGCTCGCTGCCGGTACCAATCGGCAACAGCGCGCAGCCACTCAACCTCGGCGCGAGTCCGCACCTCGACGTAGTCGGCGAACTCATCGCCCGCCAGAGCAGCGGCCTCCGCCACGCTCACGCTCGTGTGGCCGCGTCCCAGACGCCGCCAAGCCATGCGCTCGTCCTGCGATCCGCCGTCGAGCATCAACCGCGAGCCGTCGCTCAGCTCCAGCCGCTTTGGCTCGTCCCCGCGCAGCCCCGTACCTCGCACTCCCTGGTCAGCCATTCTCGTCCCCTTTCCGTCCGCCGTGACAGGCGCGTCGCGTGCCGCCGTGACAGGCGCGTCGCGTGCAGGTCCGAGGAGTCCACGCTAGCAACGGTTGCGGGGGCGTTGGCTAAAGCGCTCGTAAGAATGCAATCGTCACCATGCGAACGCCCGGGCGGGTGTGCGGGGCTCGGGCGTCAGTAGGGGCAAGTAGGACGGCGATGCCCGCCACAGTCAAGTCGAGTGAGTGCTTGACCACGTATATGGGGGTCAATCACGCACTCGTCCGCGAGCGAAGGATTCGGGGTCGATATGAACCCGAACTCCGCACTCGAAGCGACCACTCCGCATAGGGCCCTCCCTTGGGTGCCCGTCCGTTGGGCGCTGTTGATCCGCCCCGCTCAGCCCGCCGGAACGAGCTCCTCGCGGAGCTGCTTCGCAGCCTGCACCATGTTGCGGAGCGCCGCCTCGACCTCGGGCCAGGCGCGGGTCTTCAGGCCGCAGTCGGGCGCCACCCAGAGCTGCTCGTGGGGCAGCGCGTCCTCGGCGGCGCGGAGCATGTCGGCCATCTCCTCCGCCGGCGGGACCCGGGGAGAGTGGATGTCGTACACGCCCGGAGCGATGTCCTTGTCGTAGCCGCGGATCCGCCAGTACTCCAGGAGCTCCATGTGGGAGCGGGCGTGCCAGATCAGCAGGACGTCGGCATCCAGGTCGCTGATGTGGTCCATGATGTCCCGGAACTCCGAGTAGCACATGTGGGTGTGGATCTGCGTATCGTCGCGAACGACCGCAGTGGCCACGCGAAACGAATGGACGGCCCACTCCAGGTACTCGTTCCAGCGATCTCGCCGCAACGGCAGTCCCTCGCGAATTGCCGGCTCGTCGACCTGGATCACCTTGATCCCCTCGGCCTCGAGGTCGGCGACCTCGTCCCGGATGGCGAGCGCGATCTGCTCGCAGGTCGCCGATCGCGGCTGGTCGTCGCGAACGAAGGACCATTGAAGCATCGTCACCGGGCCGGTGAGCATCCCCTTCACGGGCCGGTCTGTGAGCGATTGCGCGTAGGCGATCCACTGGGTGGTGATCGGGTCGGGCCGGCTGACGTCGCCGTAGATGATCGGCGGTCGCACGTAGCGGGACCCGTATGACTGGACCCAGGAGTTCTGGGTCGTCGCGTACCCATCGAGCTGCTCGGCGAAGTACTGGACCATGTCGTTGCGCTCGGGCTCGCCGTGGACGAGCACGTCCAGGCCGACCTCGTCCTGGAAGCGGATCACCTTGTCGATCTCGGCGCGCATGCGCGCCTCGTATTGCGACTCGTCGACCTCCCCCCGACGGAGCTTCATCCGCGTCTGTCGGATCTCATCCGTCTGCGGATACGACCCGATGGTCGTGGTCGGAAAGAGCGGCAGGTCCAGGCGAGCGCGCTGTGCGCCACGGCGGATCTCGAAGGGGCTGGAGCGGCGAGCATCCCCGTCGGTGAGCCCGTTGACCCGGTCCCGCACAGCGGGGTTGCGGGTGCGATGCGACTCCCGGCGATCGTTGTGCGCGCGGTCGTTTAAGTCGAGCGCGTCCGCGATCGCCTCGGGCCCCTCGGTGAGGCCCTTCGCGAGCGTCACCACCTCGCCCACCTTCTGCTTCGCGAACGCCATCCAGGAGCGAAGCTCGTCGTCGAGCACCTCCGACGGAGGCTCGGCGTCGAGGTCGAGCGGCGTGTGCAGGAGCGAGCAGGAGGTCGAGACGACGAGCTCCTTGCAGCGGTCGCGCAGGCCGCCGAGCATGTCCAGGCTGTGCTCGAGCTCGTTGATCCAGACGTCCCGCCCGTCGACGATCCCGGCAAAGAGCCACTGGTCCTCCAGCCCGCCCTCGGTCGCGATCAGCTCGACGTTCTTCGGGCCCCCCTCGCGCTCCATCACGCGGTCGAGGTCGGGACCGCCGCGGTGGAAGTCGAGCCCGATGCCCTCGACCGGCAGGTCGCGCAGTATGCCGTAGGCGTCGCCCACGTGGTCGAAGTACGTCTTGACGCAAATGCGGGTGCGCTCGCGCACCCTCCCAAGCTCCTCATAGGCGAGCCGCATCGCGTCGAGCTCGTGCTCGGAGCGATCTTCGACGAAGCAGGGCTCGTCGAGCTGGACCCAAGTCGCGCCCTGCTCGGCGAGGCGCTCGATCACCTCGCCGTAGACCGGCAGGAGCGACTCCATCAGGTCGAGCGCTTCGAAACCGGCCGACACGCCCTCCGCCGGCTTGCTCAGGAGGAGGAACGAGATCGGCCCGAGGATCACCGGAACCGTGTCGATGCCCAGCTCCTCCATCGCCTCCGCGTGCTCGTCCAACGGCTTCGTCGTGGACAGGGAGAAGGTCACCTCGGGCCCCAGCTCGGGGACGATGTAGTGGTAGTTGGTGTCGAACCACTTGGTCATCTCCATCGCGGTGACGTCGATCCCCTCCTCCTGGCGGCCGCGCGCCATCGCGAAGTAGGTGTCGAGGTCGACCGCCTCGCCCGTATGCTGATAGCGCTCGGGAACCGCGCCGACCAGCGCGATGGTGTCGAGGACGTGGTCGTACAGCGAGAAGTCGTTCGATGGAATCAGATCGACTCCGGCTTTCTGCATGAAGCGCCAGTTATCCAGCCGGATCCGCTTCGCGGTCTCCTGGAGCTCCGCGAGGGAGACGTCGCCGCGCCAGTAGCCCTCCGTGGCGAACTTCAGCTCCCGGTTGGGGCCGATGCGCGGAAAGCCAGCGATGTTGGATAGCGCCACCTGGATGGTCCTGGACCTGGGCCGCCTAGGTTAATCGGAGCTACGTGCTCTCGGTCGCCCGGGCGCCAGAGGGCTTTCGCGGCGCCAGGCGGACAGGTGCGGCGCTCAGGGCGCGCAGGCGCATGTCGGACCAGGTGAGGCCCTCACGGACCAGGGCAGGCAGCCCCAGGATGACGGCCGTCGCGACCTCCACGGCCTGCAGGATCACGCCGTAGGCGAGCGCGTCCGCCGCGCCGACGCCAAACCCGGTGGTGAGCACGCTGATCACCGCGAGCTGAAAGACGCCGATGTTGGACGGCGTCGCCGGCACCACCGCGGTCACGTTGACGGCGAACAGGACCGCCGCCGCGGCGCCGATGCCGACCCCGTGCATGCCCAGCGCCTCGAACAGGAGCAGGCACGAGCTGAGCTGGATCCCCCAGGCGGCAAGCTGGGCGACCGTGGCGATCGGTCCATACCGGGCGTCGCGGAACACGGTCAGGCCCTTGCGAACGCGCAAGAGCGCAGCACGAATCGCCTGGGATATCCGCGCCAGCCGGCCGGTGCCCCGTGGGCGCCTGACCACGACCGGCGCCAGGACCACCGCGACCAAGGCCAGGACCGGGGCGAGGCTGAAGATGAAGAGCTGCGTCGACGCCGAGTGGAACAGATTCGTCGAGGCCACGATGATCACGCCCAACATGGCGAGGGCGGCGATGTTCAGCACCGTCTGCGACACGAGCGTGCCCAGGAGCACGGGGAACGTGAATCGGATGCGGCCGGTCCGGCGCGCCAGGACCATCGCCCGCGCCGGCTCGCCGAGGCGCGCGGGGAGCGTCGCGGACATGAGCACACCGATCATCGTGGCGGAGGTGACATCCCGGCGCCTGACCGGGCTGTGCGGCAGAGCGGCTCGCGCGATCGCGTACCACGATGCCGCCCGCACCGTCATCGAGAGCATCATGAGTCCGAGCGCGATCAGCACGAGCGAGAGATCGGAGCGGACCATGCTGGCGACCACGTTCTGCAGCCCGATTTTCTTGGCGGCCAGCGCGGTCAGACCGACCGCGAGCACGCCGGCCACCCCAAGGGCGGCCTTCCGGGCCAAGCCATGCTTTGCGGCCGCGCGCGCCGGCCCCGGGTCGAGAGAGGCAAGTCGCTCCGGCGGCGCCGGTTCGCTGCCGTCGATCGGGACGAGGCCGCTCACGCGCGCGATGCGCTCCACAGCATTCGCCGGCGCCGGCGCCTCCCGGGCCTCCTCGTAGACCCGCTCGACCTGGGCCGCAACGGTGGGCCAGGCGTAGCGCTGCGCGCTCTCGCGCGCAGCCGCGCCCATCATCGCGCGCCGCTCGGGCTCCACGTACAGGCCCTGGAGCTCCTCGGCCAGGCGCTGCGGATCGGCGGGGGGCACCAGGATTCCGTCGACGCCGTCCGTGACGACGTCGGAGTAGCCGGCGATCTCCGACGCGATCACCGGCGTGCCGGCGGCGAACGCTTCGGTGAGCACCATCCCGAAGCTCTCGCCGGCCAGCGACGGCGCGCACAGCACGTCCGCCTCGTGCAGGTTCCGCCACAGCTCTTCTCCGCCGATGTGCCCGAGGGCGTCGATGTTCTCCTCGACGGACTGGTCGGCGACGTAGCGGCGGACATCGTCCCGGGTCGACCCGATGACCGTGAGCCGTGCCGGGACATGCTCGACGAGCCCCTCGAATGCCTGCAGCAGCACGGGCAGTCCCTTGCGCTCCTCGGAACGACCGACGAACAGAACACGCAGCTCCTCCGACGGCGGCTTGGGCCCCTGCGGCGGTGCGTCGATGTCCACGCCGTTGGGGATCACGCGGTAGGTGCCGCCGAACCACCGCGTCCCGGTCCAGGCCGCGGCCGCCGAGACGGCGATCCTCGCGTTTAGCTGGTTGAACTTGCGGCGGGCGCCGAGCGCGGTCGCGATCCAGTTGGGGAGCGGCTTGGTGGAGTAGGCGTGGAAGGTGCCGACAACGGGCGCGCCGCGGAACGAACAAGCGTCCCAGGCCAGCGCGGGCGCCTCCGGCGAATGCACGTGGACGACGTCGAATTGGCCCGCGCGCAGCTCGCGGCGCATCGTGTTCACGCCGTAGTGGAAGACGCCGAGGTTCGACACGGCCCCGTTTGCGCCGAAGCCCACGGTGCGGCCCAAGGGGATCAGGTAGTCGGGGCGCTCGCGCGCCTCAGCCGGCGCGCGATGCATGAGGCGGGAGATCCGATCCGGCGGGTCCCACGGCGCCAGGACGCGGACCGCATGGCCACGTTCAAAGAGAGACTCGGTCAGCGCTTCGACGTGGCGGTTTACTCCGCCTGGGTACGTCCACGAGTATGGGCTGACGATTGCGATGCGCATCGAACTTGGTGCGGGCCCGACTCACGAGAGCACCCTCGGTGCCGAGACTCCCCGGATTCTCACTTGTCAGGTTAGCGGACCAGCTGGGCTCCAAAGACCGGTCGGCGGCGGCCTTCGTGGGTGGCCCAGGCGACGGCGGCCGCCGCCGCACACAACACGGCGCCGATTATGAGCAGAAGGGCGCCGGAGTCGTTCGCGAGCGTCCCCGCCAGCGTCGCGGCGATGGCGCCGACGAACCCTGCCCAGAGGGCCTCGCGTTCCCCGAACCATCCACGGACGGAGCGCCAGCCAAGGAGCCCGGCGACGATCAGCGCGACGATGGTCCAGAAGATCGCCGAGCCCGAGTAGCGGCCGAAGCTGTGGGCTGAGAGCTCCGCTCTACGCTGGACCACCTGCCCCAGGTCGCCGAAGCCGCCGGCGTTCAGGACGCTCCGCGTCAGGTGCGCGTCGCCGCCCGAGGCCAGGTCGGCGGCGATGAGCGCCGCCACCGCCGCAACGGGAGCGACGATCACCCAAACCCACCGCCAGCGGCGCGCTCCCAGGCACACGCCGATGGCGACGGCCGCGCCGATCGAGAGCCCGATGGCCGCGCCAACGTCGGCGCCGAACCACCCCGGCGCGAACACCGCGATGGCCGTGAGGCCCGTCACGGCGAAGGCGAGCGCAGCGGCGCGGGGACCGGAACGCGGCGTCCACCCGGCGACCGCCGCCCCGGTCGTGATCGGCACTAGCGCTGCGATCGTGGCCTCGAGCTCGTTGCCGATGCCGTAGAAGCGAGTCCCGGCGATCGGGTTCGGCCCGATGAGCGACAGCTCGGTCAGGTGCGAGCCCGCAACCACGTCCGCTCCATAGGCGACCACCGAGAGGGCGGCGGCGATCGCAAGCCCGCGCAGGCCGGGCGCCAACCCGAGCAGCATCGCCGCAAGCGCCGGGGAGCCGATCCCGACGATGAGCCGCTCGGCCAGCACGCTGGGCTCGAGCGCAGCGCAGAGGAGGAGCACGGCCGGGACCAGGGCCAGGGTCGTTGCGAGAATGGTGAGCGCGACCTGCAGCCCCGCACGGCGAAACGTGAGCCCGGCGAGCGCCGCGAGCACGAGCCAGCCGAGCACGCTCACCCCAACCACGGGCGCCCGCCGCGGCCCGATCACCGCCAGCCGATCCGCCAGGTCCCGGACGTAGGGAGCGTCGACGGCTCCATCGGTGCCGATCGGCTCGCCGGTCATGCCGCCGGGCGCGGCGATGCCGAGCCGGTCGAGGATCGTCGGCGCGACGTCGGTGGAGAGCACGAAGCCGCGCATCCGGGTCGAGTCTGAGGTGAGCGTCCCGTTGAACCCGCGGCCGGCGATCCCGATGGCGAGGCCGTGATTCTCCGGAGGCGGTGGCCGGCCCATGGCGATGAGGAGGTCCTCCCCGCGAAGGCCGGCAGCGAGCCTACGCACGCCGGTCAGATCGGCCGAGGCAACTATGACGTTGGGGCACCCAGGGTCCTGGCAGCGCGGCTCTGCCACCCTGCCCCGCTCGTCGACGAACGGCAGCGCCGTGATCGCCGGGCTCTTCACCGCGTGGACCACGGTCACGTCTGCCGGCGCCAGGGTGGAGCCGAGAAGCCCGGGCTGGATGTCAGCGGGGGCCGACGCGGCGCGGCGACCAACTTCGCGCCACTGGCGCTCGGGAACGCGCAGCCCGGTGCCCTCGGCCCCCCTCAGAGTCAGCCGCGGCAGCGCTCCGTCATAGAGTGATCCGGGAACCCGCGCCCCCTGCCCGATATCAAGGTAGGTCTGCGCAGGGGGAACGTTCCCGATCCCTGCCGAGAGGATCCCCACGCCCATCCCCGGCACGCGGGCCAACTCCGCGACGGAAGTGCTCTCGGGCACGACCGCGATCGTGATGTGAGTCGGATCCCGGGCGGGGGCGCGGGGGGTGGGGGGGGGGGTCC
>JBKPHA010000113.1:0-5188 GCA_046729615.1 Actinomycetota bacterium | reverse complement strand
GTATTTTGCGGCCATGCTTCAAGACGTCGCCCTAGGCGACCGCTCGCTCGCCGACCACACCCACCTCGTCGGGCGTGGGCTCGTCCAGGAGATCCGCGAGCTCGCCGCTCCCCTCGAGGGAAAGCGGGTGCTGCACGTCAGCGCGACGGCATTCGGTGGCGGTGTCTCGGAGATCCTCTACACGCTTGTGCCGCTGATGCGCGACGTCGGGCTCGACGTCCACTGGCGGGTGATCCTCGGTCGGGAGGAGTTCTTCAACGTTACGAAGCTCATGCACAACTCGCTGCAGGGCGACCCGCAGACGATCTCCGACCAGCAGTGGGAGGTGTTCGAGGCCTACAACGCGATGAACGCGCAGAGTCTGGAGGACGACTGGGACGTGATCATCGTCCACGATCCCCAGCCGGCGGCGCTCAAGGCGGGTGCCTCCAGCCACTCCCCCCACTGGATCTGGCGTTGCCACATCGACCTCTCGACTCCCAACCGGGAGACGCTCAACCGGCTCATGCCGGTGCTGCGCGAGTACGACCTGAGCGTCTACCACATTCCGCAGTACGTCCCGGACGGGATGGACGGGCAGACCCGGATCATCCCGCCGGCGATCGATCCGCTTTCGCCCAAGAACATGGCGCTCTCGCCCGAGGACGCGGCCTTCGTGTGCCAGCAGTTCGGGATCGACACCGACCGCCCTCTGATATGCCAGGTCTCGCGGTTCGACCCGTGGAAGGACCCGATGGGCGTGATCGACGCGTTCCGGCTCGTGCGCGAGGAGATCCCCGAGGTCCAGCTTGCGCTGGTGGGATCGATGGCCACCGACGACCCCGAGGGGTGGGAGTTCTTCCACGAGACGTTCAGCTACGCCGATGGCGACCCGGACATCAAGATCCTCAACAACCTGAACAACGTCGGCGCGATCGAGGTGAACGCCTTCCAGTCCCAGGCCGACGTCGTGATACAGAAGTCCCTTCGCGAGGGGTTCGGGCTCACCGTCACGGAGGCGCTGTGGAAGGTGCGACCGGTGGTGGCCGGGAACGTTGGGGGCATTCCCCTGCAGGTGACCGACGGCGAGACGGGCTACCTGATCTCCTCGCCGGAGGACGCGGCGGAGCGGACGATACGGATCCTCGGTGACCCGGAGCTGGCGAAGCGGCTCGGCCGGGCGGGCAAGGAGCGCGCTCGAGACCTCTTCCTCACCCCGCGGCTGCTGCGAGACTGGCTGCAGGTATTTCAGGGGATGGATTTGTGAATAGCGAGCCGCGCCTGGTGATTGTCTCCAACCGGGGGCCGGCGCAGTTCGAGCGCGGGCCCGGCGGCGAGCGAACGGTGCGCCGGGGCGGCGGCGGGCTGGTGACCGCCCTGAGTGGCCTGGTGGCGCACCGCGGCGCGCTGTGGATCGCCTCGGCGATGACCGACGAGGATCTGGCGGTGAGCCGCGAGGCGGGCGGCGAGCCGGTGACGCAGGAGCTCGGAGGCGTCACCTACGAGGTTCTCCTGGTCGAGAGCGACCCCGAGGCGTACGACCGCTTCTACAACGTGATCGCCAACCCGGTCCTCTGGTTCATCCAGCACTACCTGTGGGATCTCTCGAACGCGCCTGACATTCGCCGCGAGGAGGCGGAGGCGTGGGACTACGGCTACAAGACCGTCAACGCGGACATCGCACGGACGGTTCTGGCCGCGATCGTCGACGACCCGGAGCCGCTCGTCATGTTCCACGACTACCACCTCTACACGTGCCCGGCCATGGTGCGCAGCGCGAGACCTGACGCAGTCCTCCACCACTTTGTCCATATCCCGTGGTCGCAGCCGGACAGCTGGCGGATCCTCCCGGCGAGGATGCGCGAGGAGATTTACCGGGGCCTGCTCGCGAACGACATCATCGGCTTCCACACCACGGCCTATTGCCGCAACTTCCTGCACTGCTGCCGCGAGCTGATGGAGCTCGAGGTCGACTACGGCCGTGGCGCCGTGATCCACTCGGGGCGCGAGACCTGGGTGCGCGCCTACCCGCTCGGCATCGATGCCGGCCGGCTCGACCGCGCGGCGGCGTCCGAGCAGGTGCGGGAGTACGAGCAGGAGATTCTTCGTCGCCGCCGCGAGCACCTGATCATCCGCGTCGACCGGGCGGACCTGTCGAAGAACGTGCTGCGCGGCTTCACCTCCTTCGACACGTTCCTGCAGCAGCACCCGGAGTTCCGCGAGAAGGTTACGTTCATCGCCCACCTGCAGCCCTCGCGGACGGACGTGCCGGAGTACGCCGAGTACCTGGAGCGGATCGAGGCGCTGGTCGCGGTCGTCAACCACCGCCACGGCACGACCGACTGGATGCCGATCGACCTGCGGATCTACGAGAACTTTCCCGAGGCCGTCGCCCGCTACAAGCACTTCGACCTCCTGGTGGTCAACTCGCTCTTCGACGGCATGAACCTCGTCGCCAAGGAGGCGCCGGCGGTCAACACTCGCGACGGGGTCGTGATGTTGTCGGAGAACACCGGGGCCCACGAGGAGCTCGGCGACTGCACCCTGTCCGTCAACCCGTTCGACATCCAGGAGCAGGCAGACACCATCTACCGCGCCCTGACCATGGACGCGGAGGAGCGCCGCCTGCGCGCCGCCCGCCTGCGCGAGCTGGCCCGCGAACGCGACCCCGGCGTCTGGATCTCCGAGCAGCTCGCGGACATCCGCGCCAAGCGCGAGGCGATCGCCGCGGCGCGATAGGGCACCGCAGCGAGATCGACTGAATCGCCGGGCAATCGACTGAGTGGTTCACCACGCATACGGTGGCGAACCAGACACTCGTCCTCGGGATTACCCAATCACCGTGACGTGCCGGACCTCGGAGTGCCCCCGCTTGTACGGATAGCCGCGCTGGCTCGGCACGAATGCTCGGAAAGCGTACCGCTGCCGCCCCGTCGTCGCGTGGAAGCGGTAGCGGGCCCGGTAGATCCCGCGGGCGCTCGTTCGACCGTTCCGCACCTCCACCCAGCGGTGGCCCGAGAGTGCCTGGACCCGAACCCAGCGGTGACGCGCGGCCGGTCCCTGGAGCCTCACCGTGAAACGGACATGCCGGCCGTTGCGCAGTGGGCCATGGGGATGGAGGGTGAGCCGCGGGTGGGCATGGACACTTAGGCGGAGGAAGCGCTCGGCGACGTCGGTGCCGCTCCACCAGTAGGCGACGCGCACCTGGCGGCTCGGACCGGGCGGTAGCTGCGCTTCGAAATGGCCGTCCGCTCCCGTTGTGGGCGTGACCGCGACCCGTTCCTGTGCGCCGGGGATCGGGACTCGCGTGGCGACGCATACCCGCGCGCGGGCGACTGGCGCACCGCTTGGGGAGAGGAGCCGGCCGCGAACGGCAACCGACCGCGGGCGCCCGCCATGCGTTCCCGTGTGCACGAGATGCGCCTCGAGGCCCGGGCCGGCGGCGGTGGACGAGATCGGACAGAGGTTGTCGATCCTGATCCGGCGGGTCGCGCATGCGCGATTCGCCGGCGTGCCGACGGCATAGTCGGCCGAGCAGGCCTGCAGCACGTTCGGCCCCTGGCGAAACGGTGCCGCCGCCGTCCGCATCCTGAAGGTCGTCTGCACGCTCGGTGGGCATGGGCTCAGGCGGAGCGCCCAGCCGTTCCGGGTCTGGCACTGGCTGGTGTGGGCGCTCACCGGTTCGCCGTTCACCTGAAGGAAGAACCGGTCAACTCCGCTGCCGGAATCGGTTGCGGCGGCCGTGATCGATTGCGTCCCGCGCCGGCTCCCGGGGCGAAGCGCCTCACCACCGAGGGCGATCGTCGGCCGCGCACCATCGGTGAGCTCCAGGGCGATGCGCTTGACTCTCACCTGGGCCTTCCGGCCGGGCCCACAGCCCCCGACCCGGCTGCAGAAGAGCCTCGCCGTCAAGTCGCGGGCAGGACCCGTGAAGCGCGACCGCGTCACCTCGTGGCCGGGCGAGGCGAAGACCTGCGCGCCCCCCGCGATGGGAGTCGCCAGAAGCTGCGGCGTGTGGCCGCCGCTGCCGCGGCCGACAGCGCTGATGCCCACGTGTGAAATGACGGCCCCGGGTGGCGCGTTCACCGTCCACGCGCCCCAGCGGCCCTCGCCGGTCCGCTCGGCTGCGTGGCGGACGGTGAGCCCCGGCCCCCCTTTGCCGCATCCGGCGTTGGAGACGTAGTGAATGGAGGTGCGTTGGAACACCGCGTCGGCGTACCGCGCCTCGAGGTCCGGATTGCAGATCGCGACGCGGTAAGGGCCGGCGCCCGCCATCGGGGCAGCCAGCAGAGCGGCGGCCGTGGCGGCCAGCGTCAAAACCGTCGCCGTGAGTCGTCTGCTCTGGAGATTCATCGGCCGGTCCTTTCGGTCGTGATCAGCGCTCGAATCCGAACTCGGAGGCGGTGCCTTGGTCGTTGCCGCCGGTGTCGGTTGCTTGCGGCTGCGGCGGCGACTCGGAGCTGGTCGCCGCAGGAGTGGGCGCCGGCGCCGGCTGAGGAGGGGAATAGGTCGGCGCCGGCGCCGGCGCGGGGGGAGGGGGAGCAGGAGGGGGAGTGGAGGGTGCGTAGGGTACGGGCGCGGGCGTAGCCGGTGCCGCAACCGGGGTCGGATGGGGCGCGTCCGAGCTTCCCTTGTCTTCGCTGGACCTCGGTGGCGTGGGATGATCCCGTGCCGGCTCGGGCTCGCGACGCTGGGGGTGCTTCGGCCGCCGGTGGTCGCGACCCTTGCGCGCAGCCTCTCGTTCGCGCCTGCGGGGCGTCTCCCGCGGGGGGCTCTGTGTGGTGGCGGGCGAGTGGTCGGCGAGGTGCGTGAGGCCGATGTCAGCGGGCAGCGGCGGAGGCGTTGGGCGCTCGAGCAGCTTCGGAAGCCCCGCGACCAGCGCGAGGCAGGCGACCAAGCCGGCCGCCAGCTTCGCCACGTTCTGCCACCGAACCCGGGTTCCGTTGCGCATCTACGGTGTGAAACCCCGCACGGCAGCGGCCTGCCCCCCGGTCGCTATAGTCGTGCGCCGGTCTTGGCCACGACAACCGACACCGAATACGAGCTCGTGCTCATGCTCGATCCGGATGTTCCGGACGAGCGGCGAGACCAGATCGCGGACGAGACGCGGGAGCGAATCGAGTCCGGCGCCTCCCTCAAGCACGACGCGTCCTGGGGGATGCGAAAGCTCGCCTATGAGATCCGCCAGCGCACCGAGGCCGACTACCGG
>JBKPHA010000112.1:0-8913 GCA_046729615.1 Actinomycetota bacterium | reverse complement strand
CGGGAGCGACGGGACTCGAACCCGCGGCCTCCGGCGTGACAGGCCGGCGCTCTAACCAGCTGAGCTACGCCCCCAGGACCAGCGGCCCGGGCGGACCGCCGGAGTGATTCTAGGGGCCGGGTAGTCTCCGCCGCCATGCGGATCGTGACCTATCGCTCCGCACGCGGTGACCGCGCGGGGATCATCGTCGGCGAGCGGGTCTTCGATGGGTGGGACGCCCTCGGCGGCGGGGGGTCAAGCGTGCGGGAGCTGCTGGCCGCGAACCGGCTCGACGAGGTCGCCGCTGTGGTTGATTCCCCTGCCTCTGCCTCGCTCCACGAGGTGGACCTCCGGCCGCCGGTGCCCGATCCGGACAAGATCATCTGCATGGGGCTCAACTACCGGGCCCATGCGGCGGAGGCCGGAATCGAGTCGCCAGAGTCGCCGACCTTCTTCGCCAAGTTCCGCAACGCGCTGGCGCCGCCCGGGGCGACCGTGCCCCTGCCGGCCGCCAGCCGCAAGGTCGATTACGAGGCGGAGGTCGCCTTCGTCATCGGCAGGCGCTGCAGAGAGGTGCAGGAGGTCGAGGCCGGGGGCTGCGTCGCCGGCTACATGCTCTTCAACGACCTGTCGGCCCGGGATCTCCAGTTCGCGACGCCGCAGTGGATGCCCGGCAAGGTCTTCGACGGATCGGCGCCGTGCGGCCCGGCGCTGGTGACGCCGGAGGAGGCGCTGGCGGGCGGCGCGGTCTCGTTCTCGCTCGAGCTGAACGGCGAGGTGATGCAGGAGGCCTCGACCGACGACCTGATCTTCGGCGTCCCGCAGCTCGTGGCGCACCTGTCGCGGCTGATGACGCTGCAGCCAGGCGACATCGTGGCGACCGGGACGCCATCGGGCGTCGGGTCGATGCGCGATCCGCGCGTGTGGCTCCAGCCGGGCGACGAGGTCGTGATCAGCTCGCCGACGCTGGGCGGGCTGGAGACCCGGCTGGCTTGAGCTCGGTTGTCGAGCTCCTTTCGGATAGCGACAGAAAGTCGCCATCGGGCCGCTCAACCGACTCCCCTCGCTGCGCCCAGAACACCGCCGCGAGGACCAGCGGCAGGAACCACACGACGTAGAAGTAGAACCAGTGGGTCGCCCCGAGCTGGACGGCGATCACGACGGCGGCCGCCAATGCCGCGATCTGCGCCGCGCTCTTTCGCCGCGGCCACAGGGCGACGCCAATCGCAAGAATCGCGGCGCACACCCGTTCGACTGGCTGCAGGAAGTGAAGCGACGGCGCCTGGCCCCAGACGCTGAACGGGGAGCTTCGCGAGGCCTGATAGCCGAGCGTGTGGTCGTAGAACTCGCGCACGCCGCCCGGCGGAAGGAATGGGATGAGAAGGGCAACAATCACGGCCACGAACGCGACCGCGAACACCACCGCCGAGCGCCACCGGCGCTCCCCGGTCCCGGTGGCGAACAGCGGCGCGAGAGCTGCAGGTCCGAACTTCGCCGCGGATCCGAGTGCGATCATGACGCCCCGCGCCGGTGCGGAGGTCAGCACCAGCATCGCACCCACCAGCAGCATCGCAACCAATGAGTCATTCGCATTCGCGTTCATGGTGTAGAGCGTGAAGGGGTAGGCGAGCCAGGCGAAGGCGAGTCCAACGCCGAGCGCTCGGCCCTCCGGCCCCGACCGCAGGCGCCGGCCCAGCAGCCCGAGCCCGGCCGCGGTGAGCAGGTCGAAGGTGATGGCCGCCGCGTGCGCGGCCGGCACGTCGCCCCAATGCCCGTTCCAGGGAAAGACGAGCTCGAACGGGACGTGGGCGAGGTAGTTGAACGGCCCGTAGACGTCGCCCCGGATCCCCAGGCCGGGTGCGAAGCCGCCCGCGTAGAGCTCCTGGCCGTGGGTGATGCGATCGGCGCCGACCACTCCCGCGACCCCGATGTCGATCACGTGCGAGTCGACGATGTTCAGCGCGATCCGCATGCACGCAAGGGCGAGCGCCGCGATCGCGATCCAGCGCGCGGGGATCCGCGGGATCAGCGGCCCCGCGCGCTCGCGGGGGAAGAAACCGGCCCACAGCATCCGCGCGAAGACGTACAGCAGCACCGGGTACGTGAGCGCGACGGAGGCGGTGATCTCGGCGCGGTTGAAGAAGAAGAGCGAGACGCCGAGGCCGAGCAGCACGAGCAGGTCGAGGTGCATAAGTCGAAACGGCCGGCGGGGGTCGAAGAACGGGATGAGGAAGATCAGGCACAGCGGCAACCAGACGTAGGGGGCGTTCACTTTCTGCGCGATCGCGCCGCTGTAGCCGCGAGCCAGCGGATCGTGGAGCTGCGTGTCGTGCCATGCGCCGAGCAGCTCGCCCGTCCGCCCGTCGACGATCGCCTCCGCCACCTCGGTGCGGGCAGTCCCCGAACCCGTGTAGTAGCTCACCTGCCACTCGTCGGGCCCCCGCTCGAAGGCGACGGGGTGCATGCCCGGGCTCTCGGCCCGCTCGTCGCGCACGGCCTCGGCCCGATTCGCGATGGCGGTCGCCTGTCGGGCGCTCAACTTGAGGCCCGCCGGCGGGCTGGTGAGCGAGTGCGGGCGCTCGATCGGGGGCGGGAGCTCGCCGCCGAAGGGCGGCTCATCCGCAAAGTCCTCCACCGCAACCGCCTGCGCGGGCGCGGACAGTGCCAGCGCCAACGCGCAGAGGAGGGCGATCAGCAAGTGAGGTGAAGCGCGGCGGCGACCGCCGCCGGATTCCGGGCCTCGAGCTCCTGGAAGCGCTCGACCGCCTGGTCGGTTGGGAGCGCCTCGACCTTCACACCGCGCGCCGCCAGCGTTTCCAGCACAGCCGGATCGGGCTGGAGCTGGCTCGCGTAGCCGCAGCCAAGGATGAGGCGCTCAGGGAGGTCGTCGAGGACATCGTCCAAGTCCTCTATCGCAAGCGAGTGCCCGTCGCGCCGCCACCACTCCGTCAGCACGCGGTCGGGCAGGACGATGAGGTCGCGGTGGTGCTCGACTCCCTCGACCACGACTCGCCCCGGGCTGTAGCTCTCAATCCGTGCCACGATCGACCTCGCGCTCGATCGTAGCCGGTGGCGAGGAGGACGATTTCGGTTCGTCCCTCTCCGCAGCGTCGCCGCCGAGGAGCCCAACGCGCAGGAGCAGGGCGTCCGTGGCCGCCGCGTCCAACGGCTCAGAGAGCAGACGCCCCTGGCCCACCTCGCAGCCGAGCTCGAGCAGCCGCTCACGCTGCTCCCGCCGCTCGATGCCCTCGGCGACGACGCGAAGGCCGAAGATGCCGGCGAGGTCGACGATCGCGTGCAGGAGCTCCACCTCCTCGCCGGGGCCGCCGACTCCGCCGATGAAGGACTTGTCGATCTTCATCACGTCGAGCGGCAGCCGGCGCAGGTAGCGAAGCGACGAATAGCCGGTCCCGAAGTCATCGATCGCGAGCTCCACGCCGAGCTCGTTCAGCGCGTCGATCTGCTCGACCGCGTGGTCGAAGCTCTCCATCAGAGCGGTCTCGGTGATCTCGAGCACGAGGCCGGTGGCGTCGAGCTGCGAGTCAGCGAGCGCGTCAGCGACCTCCTGGACGAGGCCGCGCTCGCGGAGCTGCGCGGCGGAGATGTTCACGCCGATCCCGAGGCCGGGATGGCCTGGGTACTTCGCTCGCCACAGCGCACCCTGGTGACAGGCCTTCCGCAGCACCCAGCGGCCGAGCTCGCCGATCAGTCCGCTCTCCTCCGCGAGCGGCACGAAGCTCTCCGGCAACACGATGCCGCGGGTCGGGTGGTGCCAGCGAACGAGCGCCTCGACCCCGGTGACCCTGCCGTCCGCGAGGCTGAAGATCGGCTGGTAGACGACCGTGAGTTCCCCCCGCTCGAGGGCGCGCTTGAGGTCGACCTCGAGCTCAAGGCGCTCGACGATCGCGGTGTGCATGCTCGGCTCGTACACCGCGTAGCGGCCCTTGCCGCGCGTCTTCGCCCGGTACATCGCCAGATCGGCGTCTCGAAGCAGCGTCTCGGCGTCGCCCATCCCGGCAGCGATCCCGATGCTGGCGCTGATGTAGAACTCGCGTCCGCGTAGCTCGAACGGCGCACGCAGAGAGTCCAGCAGCCGCTGCGCGGCGCGGGCTGCGTCGCCGGGCTCACGGAGCTCCTCGAGCAGGACTGCGAACTCGTCGCCGCCGAGGCGTGCGATGGTATCCGCAGGGCGCAGGCATTCGGCGAAACGCTCGGCAGCGAGCACCAGCAGGCGGTCCCCCGTCCTGTGGCCGAGGCTGTCGTTGACGGTTTTGAACCCGTCCAGATCGCAGAAGAGCACCGCGACTGGAACATCGCCCCGCTCCGCTCGGGTGAGGGCGTGGCGCATGCGGTCCAGAAAGAGCGCGCGATTCGGCAGGCCGGTGAGGGAGTCATGGAGCGCCTCGTGGAATGCGTCCTCGATCGCGCGTGAATGGTTCAGGGCGAGGCTCGCGTGCTCGGCCAGCGACAGCAGCACCTGCTGGTCTCGGGCCCCGTACACCCGCCCGGGCTGTGTGGAGGCCACGCCGAGGCTGCCGGCGGCCCGGCCTTGCTCGAAGACCGGCGCGGCCATCGCCGCGGTCAGGTCATCGCGCGCGAACTCGGCCAGCTCGTGCGCGGCGGCGGCCCCGCTGACCGCGTCCACGAGCACGAGCGTTCGCTTCCGCATCGCGCGGCCGCTCAGTCCGGCGTCCGCCGGTCGGCGCCGCCGCCGCCGGAGCAGCTCGTCGTCGGCGCCGATCGCGGCGACCGCCGCGACGTGCTCCGGATCGTCGGGATCGGCGATCCAAAGGACGCCGACGCGGGAGTCGAGCAGCTCACACGCGCTTTCAGTGACCGCCTCGAGCACCTCGTGGACCGGCAGCCGGTCGACGATCCCGCGCTGAAGCTGGGCCAGGCGCTCGAGCAGCGACTGGCGCTCCCGCAGGGAGTCCAGGAGCCGGGCGTTGTCCCTCGCCTGGCGCTCGGAATCCGCGCGAAGCGCCCGCTCGTTCTGAAGCACGGACGAGATCAGCGCGAGGAAGGCGAGATCCCGCTGATCGGACTCAGGCGTCATCTAGTCACCCGCGCCCAACCGATGGGATCTCGTACCGCACCGCGGGCAGCGACCCCGAGCGGGGCGCCGTGGGGCCGGCGGACGCCGAGAGCTTGTGGGGACCGCTTGCCTTACGGGACCAGCGAACCATGTCCGGTTTGATCCGCAGGAGCTTGCGCCAGGTGCGCGGGCCCATCGTGCCGTCCGTGCGCAGGCCGTGCGCTCGCTGGAAGCGCTTGACCGCGCGGTAGGTCCTCCGGTTGTACAGCCCGTTCACGCGAAGGTCCGCGCCGGCCCCGCGCAGGTGCTCCTGCGCCCATACCACGAGGTCGCCCTTGCTCCCCTTGGAAAGGTCTGGGTAGCCGGAGGCGCCGTAGCGGACGCCGGGAACTCCCTTGTCCACCGTGTCGCCGAGCGCGCGCCATTGCTTTCGGGTCGTCTGGCTCCACTCCCACCAGCTGATGCCGTGGAAGTCGAATGAGATCGCAAGCCGGCGGAACCGGCGGATCTGCTTGCGCGAGGGGCGGCCGCCGGGGTCTCTGTACGTCTGCCCCAACGGGTAGATCGGGCGCTTGTAGACGCGGTTGTAGCGAATGGTGTGGCGAGCAGCCTCGGCGACTCCCGCCCCGATCGCGTGCCAGTAGACCTGCGGGACGTTGAAGTGGGCGCCGCCCGGCCCGAGGAAGACCGAGTACGGAAGGGACGGGTGGTAGTCGACGTACGGGAAACTGGCAAGCGCCGTCGGGAAGTGGCGGCCGACGCGGTGACGGAGCTCGGTCACGTATCGATCCGCCGCCGCGTAGCGGCCCTCGTACTCGGCCTCCGCGTCGATGACCAGACAGTCGGCGCCCTTGTTCACCGCCTCGGCGCCTCGCTTCGCCTCAGCGGCGGGGCGGCTCCCGTACACGTACTGCCAGCCGCAGACGCGCAGGCCACGGCGATGAAAGTAGCTCACGAGCGGGTGGGAGAACTGGTCCCAGGCGTGCGATCCATCCGAGCTCTTGATGTAGAGCGTCCGGATGCCCCGGCGCTTCGCCTTCCTGGCGATACGGGCGGGGTCTCCGCCGCTCGCTTTCCTCACGTACCAGATCCACATGCCCTGGCCGCGATAGGGGTTGTGTGCCTTGCCGCCCCCCGGGCCGGCCGACCCGCTGCCCCCGGTGCCTCGGCCCGCCGCCCCCGCCATCGTCGCCAGGGCGAGGATGATGATGAGCGGAACCACCAGGAGGGCCGCCGGGGTTAGGCGCGCATCCAAAGCGGCACGACGCGTCGTCGCCCGAGGCCGCCTGCCCGGCCTCCGCTTGGTGCTCGGAGCCCGCATATCTCCTTCAACGTTCGGGGCAGCCGGGTCCCGGGTGCCGCCGAGCCGGGGTAGTATCCCGAAACCCGCGGCTCGAGTAGGCGGCGGCAGGAAGTAGGCAACAGCGCATGCGATTCAAGTTGGCCGCTGGGGCGGCAGGGGCGCTGGCCGCGACGATCGCGCTCGGGCTGGTTCCCCTGAGCGCCGCCGGCAAACCGCATCTGGATCCCGCCGACGCCGCCGGGCCACTCGACCTCCGCAAGGCAAGCGTGACCCAGGTGCGTCGGTCGATGCGGCTGTCGGTGCGCACCAGGCTCGGCTTTCACCTGAGCGCGCTCGATCGCCATCCGGCCACCACGAGGGCAGACGAGCGGTTCATCTGCCTCCAGATCCATCGCTACGGCCACACCTTCACGCGCCAGCTCTGCTTCGGCAAGGGGCCGAAGGGCGATGACGACACGCTCGGGTATGCGATTCTCAAGCCGGATGGCTCGGTGCGGTCGTGGCAGGGCATCCACGCGCGCGTGGACCGCCCAAGCGAGCGCGCCGTGGTCGCGCGCTTCAATCCGGGACGGGCGGGCCTCGACCCGGGCAATTACCGCTGGAGCTTCGTGAGCCAGTGGAGCGGGCCCCAGTGCCAGACGTCCGGCTCGGCCAACCGCTGCTTCGATCGGACGCCGAACGGTCACGACGCCCGCTTCGTCCTCCATCGCACTCAGCCGGTCGGGTGCAGGGATTCCGGGGGAACCCCACGCTTCAGCGGGTCCTCCAGCCCGAAGCGGATCGCCCTGACGTTCGACGACGGGCCGAGCTCCTACACACCGAAGATCCTCGCGATCCTGGAGCACCACCATGCCAAGGGGACGTTCTTCGAGATCGGGGCGCAGGTATCGGGCGAGTCCCGCGCGGTGCTGAAGGCCGGCGAGGAGCTCGCCAACCACAGCTATCACCACGAGAGCTATCCCAGCCGCGCCTCGATGGCCGCGACGAACAGCGCCATCAGGAGGGCGACCGGGTTCGAGCCGTGCCTGTTCCGCCCGCCCGGCGGCGCCTACAACTCACGCGTGGTTACCGACGCGAAGAGGCTCGGGATGACGACCGTGATCTGGAACGTCGATCCGCGGGATTGGTCGAGACCGGGAGCGGGCGCGATCTACAGCCGCGTGGTCGGCGCGGCGCGACCCGGCGCGATCGTCGTGATGCACGACGGCGGCGGCGACCGCAGCCAGACGGTCGCCGCACTCCCTCGCATCATCAAGAAGCTGCATGGGCGTGGCTACCACCTGGTCACGGTGAGCAAGCTGCTTCACCAGCGCACGATCTGGGGCGAAGTTCGCAAGCCGCTTGAGCCGCGTATCCCGTGGGGCTTCCTAAACAGCCCCGCAGGCACCGCGCCGCCGACCGTCAAGCCGGAATAGCGCCGCGAGCACTGAGGCGAAGGGCTTCCCCCTCGACCGTCAGCGGGAGCGACTGAACAGCCGCCTTCTCTTTCGTGGCGGCTCTTCGGCCGCGGCCCCGTTGCCCGGTGGCGGCGCCGCAGGAGCTGGTTCTGCCCCCCGACGCTGCTCCACGACTTCCACGTCTCGGACGCCGACCACTGACATCCGGCCGAGGGCCATCGCGGCCAGCGCGATCGCCACCGCGCCGAGTGCGTAGAAGTACCCGAGCAGCTCGAGGACTTGGACGAAGTCCGACCCGATCGGCGCGCCGATGGGGTTCGTCCCATCCCAGAGGGTCGCGATGGTCGGGCCGACGACGTACCACGCTCCCGCGCAGACTCCCAACCAGCCGCCGAGGATCCCGCTGACGCGGTTTGCGCTGCCCATCAGCATCAGTCCGCCGAGCACGAGCACAGCACCGGGGAGGACGTCGAGCCAGAAGCGGTTCCAGCTCATCGCCCAGGTCTGATCGCTCCCGAACTCATAGCCGAAGTACGGCCCGACGAACGGAATCAGGCCTCCCCACACGCCAAGGATCACGAGCAATAGACCGCTCACGAATCCCCTGCTGCGGGGAACGGCCGTGGTCCACCGGCGCGTCCGTCTTGCAGGCGCGGCCGTACCGGTGGGCCGATCGTGAGCTCTTGTCGCCATTACGGCACCTCCTTGTCTTGCCGGAAGGCCACCAGCCACCGGGCCGGTGCATCCGTCCCGTACCCGCGATTCCTGCTACCCGCGCCGCCTGGTGCGAAACGGCGCCAGGTGGCGCACGCAGGAGCCGATGGCGCCTGCGCTCGATCGACTCTTGAGTGGTCGGCGAATCTACCCGCCGAGCGGGTTTCCGAGCGCTCCCGAGGCCCGCCCTTGCTTTCCGCCGGAAGTCGCCCCCGCGACGCGGCCCTCCGAGGGCTAGTTCTGTAGCGAGAACGGCTCGGCGCTCTCCGCCTCCGGCCATGGGCGGTGCCGGACTCGAACCGCAGCGAGGCAGGGATGCCGAGCGGTGTCGCCGGGGCGAGCCCGGCACCAACGGATGGGCGGTGCCGGACTCGAACCGCAGCGAGGCAGGGATGCCGCGGGGTCTAGAACGCAAGACCCAGCCACCGACGCAGTGGCGCACAGCGCGTCTGACCGCAGCGACGGGGGGATGCCGCGGGGTGGGG
>JBKPHA010000111.1:0-9108 GCA_046729615.1 Actinomycetota bacterium | reverse complement strand
CGGGGCCCGTCCGCCGCTCGACGATCTCGGCCCGCTACAGCGCCCGGAGCCGCTCGGTGAGGACCGAGCCCGAGGTCCGCGGGTTCAACGGGCTCCAGCGCGGCCTGCCGGGGATCTCGCGATCGCAAAGGCGAGCGAGATACTCGGCGACCGCTGGACGCTTCTGATCGTGCGCGAGATGCTCTTGGCCACGGCGTCGGGGGCCACGCGCTCTGCGACGGCGGCCTCGTGATTGACCTATCGCCGATGAAGGGGATCAGGGTCGATCCGGCCCGACGCACCGCCCGCGCCGAGGCCGGTGTGCTCTGGGGCGAGCTCGACCGCGAGACGCTCTTCGGCCTGGCCGCCGGCGGCGGGATCGTTACCCATACAGGGATCGCGGGGCTGACGCTCGGCGGCGGGATCGGGTGGCTGATGCGCAAGTACGGTGCGACGGTCGACAACCTGGTCTCCGCCGACGTCGTGACGGCCGCGGGCGAGCTCTTGGGCGCAAGCGAGGAGGAGAACCCCGATCTCTTCTGGGGCATCCGCGGCGGCGGCGGCAACTTCGGGATCGTCACCTCGTTCGAGTATCGCTTGCATCCGGTCGGACCGATCGTGCTCGCGGGACCAGTCTTCCACCCCCTAGAGGACGCGCCGGAGGGCCTCCGCTTTTACCGCGAGTTCATCGCCGATGCGCCCGACGAGCTGACCACGATCTTCGACCTGTCGGTGGCGCCGCCGCTGCCCTTCCTGCCGGAGGAGGTGCATGGCAAGCCGATCGTGATGGTGGGTGCCTGCTACGCGGGAGCGCCCGAGGACGGCGCCGAGGTCGTGCGTCTGCTCAAGCAGTTCGGCAGCCCGATCGTCGACCTGCTTGAGCCGAGGCCCTACACGGTCTTGCAGTCGATGTTCGACCCCTTGGTGCCGCACGGCTGGCACCGCTACTGGAAGTCGATCGAGCTGCCGCCGCTTACCGATGATGCGATCGAGACGCTCGTCGAGCATGCAGCGGCGTTCACCTCGCCGAAGTCGTACTGCATCGTGTTCCAGCTCGGCGGCGCCCTCGGTCGCGTGGCCGAGGGCGAGACCGCCTTTAGCCAGCGCGGCGCGGCCCACAACGTGAACATCAACGCCGTCTGGACCGAGGACGACCCCGAGGCGGACCGGCACATCACCTGGGCGCGGGCCTTCTTCGAGGCGATGCAGCCGCACGCGGGCGGCAACGTGTACCTGAACTTCCTCGGCGACGAGGGCCCCGACCGGGTCCGACAGGCCTACGGGGCCCAGAACTACGAACGGCTCGTCGAGCTCAAGCGCGCGTACGACCCGACCAACTTCTTCCGTGTTAACCAGAACATCGCGCCGTAGCGCGAAGCGCCGAAGCCAGATGGCCGTCTGGTCGTGGAAGCGGGTATGGCGCGGCGGTGCTTGCTCGGGACGAAGAGCGGCAGCCGCGACGCTGACTTCCGCCGCTGTCGCAATGCGCGATAAGGAGCACTGGCTCGGCTTGCCGACGCATTATTTGTTTGGCGCGATTCCGCTCAGCCAAAAGCACTGATCTGACCCGACCCTGTGCCGCTTTCACCGGGAGCGAGAGCAAATCGCGACATCGCGCGGACTCCTCCTCGTCGTCCCAACCGGTCATCCGGTGACCAGGAGCGAAGACCCCTGCTCCCAGCACGCGTCGCGACAGCGGCACGGCGCGATGTATGGCGGTTATGGCGCCTCCTCGGGCGCCCCCGGACGCTCTTCATCTCCCCCTGTCCTTGCTAACTCTGCGCCCTTGCACCCGCCGGGTGAGCGCTATAGGGTCCGGGCGAGACGCGAGAGGAGGGCGTAAGTGGAACAGCCGGGCGCACCTGAAGGTCCGACGCAGCCAACCCAACCCGAGCCCCCGCCCGCGCCATCCGATCGCCCCTATCCGCTGACGTTCTCGGTCGATTACCCCGATCGACCGCTCAACCGCCTCACGACGGGGCTTCGGATCTTCACGGTGATCCCGATCCTGATCGTGCTCGCGACGCTCGGCGGCGGCGGCAACGGCTGGGGCGCCGGCGCTGTTGCCGTCGCCGGGATCCTTTTCCTCCCCGCCCTGCTGATGATCGTCTTCCGCCTCAAGTACCCCCGCTGGTGGTACGACTGGAACCTCCAGTTCCTGCGGTTCAGCAACCGTGTCGCGGTCTACTTGGCGTTGATGGATGATCGCTATCCGTCCACCGACGAGCAGCAGTCCGTCCATCTCGATTTCCCATACCCGGACGTGGAGCGGGATCTAAACCGATGGCTGCCGCTGGTCAAGTGGTTTCTGGCGATCCCCCACTACATCGTCCTCTTCGTCCTCTGGATCGCGGCCTTCGTCTGCGTCGTGATCGCCTGGTTCGCGATCCTCTTCACCGGCCGCTATCCGGAGGGCCTGTTCCACTTTGTCGAGGGCGTCCTGCGATGGGGAAACCGGGTTACGGCGTACGCGTTCGTGCTGATCACCGACCGGTATCCGCCGTTCAGCCTCAGCTGACGCGATCCGCTCAGGGCATCGCCGGACCTAGAGCCGGGCGGAGAGTCCAGCTTCAGCTGCGCTTGCTGTGTGGACGCAACAAGCTCCGGTCCGAGCGTTCTCGATCGCTCCCGCGAGCGATCGGCCGTGGCGCCCTCGGCGGCCCGAGGCGGAGCAGTGGGCCAGGTTAACGACGCATTCGGTTTTCGACCTTTCCGGGCCGATCCCTGTCGGAGTCAGCGACGGCACCTGCTCGAAGTGGCCTCAATGAGCTGAACAACCTGGCTGGGTCCTACAGCTAGCCGAGGATCTCGTTGCCGTAGCGCGTCACGATCTCGGCCGCGTTCTCAGGGGGAACGACCTCCGGGGGCGGAACCGTCATCGCCTCGGCGGGAACGCTCACGGCCTCAACGAGATTCTCGAAGCCGGCGGGCGTGAGCACCCACAGCATGCGGGCGCCGGCCGGACCCACCCCGAAGCGGTGAGGCACGTCGCGGGGGCCGAACGCGAACTGGCCCACCGTGGCCTCGATCGGCTCATCGCCCACGTAGAGAACGACGTCGCCCTCGAGGATGAGGAAGGCCTCGTCTTCGGTGTGGTGGACGTGGAGAGGGGCCTCGAGGCCCGCCGGCGCGACGACCTCGACCAGCGTGTACTGGCCGTCGGTGTCCGCGCCAGTGGCCCTCACGATGGCGAGCATGCCGAAGAACCAGCGGGCGTCGCCCTGCTTGAGGCCGGGACTTGTGGTGGGAGTGGACATCTTGCCTTCTTTGATTTGGGAACGGCCGCCGAACTTCCGCGGCTTACGGTGAGAAGGTGCTCGCGATGTGAACGGTTTCGGGGACGCGCTGCACCCTCATCGCGTACTTCGATGCCGCCGCGTTGCCCTGGTTCTCGACCTCGTCCTCCGCTAGGGCTTGGTCCAGCACCGCGGCCTCGATCAGCCCGACCCTCACGGGCTGGACGGCTTGGAAGCCGTTGGGATAGCTGCGAATCCGTACAGCGTCGGTTTCCGCCCTCACGTAGTCCTCCGCGACCGAACCCTCGACCACGCCGACGGTGGCGCCCCCGAGGTCGCCCTGCGCCGCTCGCTGCGCGCCGAGGGATACGAGGTCGTCAACGTCCGCGATGTCGCTCGTCTCCGGCACGACCAGGGCCTGCTCGGTTCCCTCCTCACCCCCATCGTCGTCACCGCCGCACGCAGCGACCGAAACCGACAGGAAAGAGGGCATAGGAACGTCGCCGCGATCCAAAACGCCCGCCGCCCACGGCGGCCACTCTATCGCGGCCTCGGCAGATCCCGACCAGAACGAGGCGACGACGCGCACCTGTCTGCTCGTTGTAAGCGACGATGTTCTCCGGGGACATCGCCTCCCCTACCTCGCCAAAGCCGCCCCCGCTTTCCATACCGAGCCGCGGCCTGAAGTAGAGATCCTCTACTCCGACCACCGCGACCCCTTGCCGACGCATTATTTGTTTGGCGCGATTCCGGTGGGCGACGCCAACTAGCTCAGTTCGGTTCTGACTTCATGCGGAAGCAGGCGCCGGCCCCGGGCGGAATCGAGCCGATGCCGGCTCGATTCCGTCCCGGAGCGACGTGCGGATTGCCTTCTAGTCGGTGTTCCAGACCGCGGTGTATCCGCTCTCGCCGGGGACGGCATGAGCGCCGTCGGGAGAGCCGGCCCCGTTCTGGTTCGTTGCGTTGGCGGGAACGTTCACCGTGTCGGTCGTGTTGCCCGCCTTGCCGGGCAGGATCGAGGCGTCGTCTCCGCTGACCGTTATGAACTGGCCGTTCGCGGTCGCGTTCGCCTTCGCTTGTTCGGAGATCGGCACCACCGGACACACGAAGTCCGCCAACGCCGCGCCCGCACCCGGGCCGGCGAAGAACGCGGCCGCCGCGACCGCACCGACGCATAACTTGACCTTGAGCATCGTTCCTCCTCGCGTCAGGGAGGCACAACGCTAGGCAGACGAACTTACGAAAGGCTTACGCGCACCCGCAAGCGCTACGCGACTCCCCCCGCTGCGATGTGTTTGCCGCGATTCCCTCAACCGCAATTACTAGCTCGGCCGTGCGCGGCCGCTTCCACGTGAGGCTGTCGCACAACCCGGGAGCTGATCGCAAAGCGCTCACCGGGGCGGTGATGTAATCAGGGCGTGAGACGCGTGGCCCCCGCTGATCGCGGCCACGGCACTCGTCGTCGTTCGCGACGTCTTGGCTCGGGAAGACGCGGTTCGATGAGATTCGGGCCGACCTCCGCATCCCACGGAAGGTCCTGGCCAACCGCTTGGAGACCCTGATGCGCGGTGGGGGTTCTTGAGCGCCGGGCCCACCAGCTGCGCCGACTCGCTATGACTATGTGCTGACCGAGAAAGGCCCGGAAGCTCGCGGGGCCTTCGTTATGCTCATCACCTCGCCGCGCTCCGGGCGGTCCGCATCTCGATGGCAGACGTCGTCTCGTCAAATCCAGGCGAGAGTCGACGTGACGCGGGCGATCCCGTGAGCGAGAACGAGCCGCGGGAACCGGAACCGTGGGTCGATCGGTCCCGCCTCGATCTCGCGGTAGCGGGCCAGAAGGCGCTCGAGATAGCGCCGGTACCCGGCGAGCTGCGCCAGCGCCGTCTCCGGGGATGCGAAGTCACAGAAGAAGATCTTCAGCGGGTAGACCGCCCTATCGGCCGGCGCCTCCTCGACCTCCTCGAGCCAGACGCGCAGGGTCCGCCGCCCGGCGGGGGTTAGGGCATAGAGGGCCTTGTCGGGACGGCCTCGCGCTCGATCTCGCGGCTGCGGGCAAGGCCGCGCTCGACCAGCCGCGGCAGGACGCGGTAGATCTGGCTTCGCGACGGTGTCCATAGGTATCCGATGCTCTCCTCGATGGGGCGCGAGATCTCGTAGCCGGAGCGCTCTCCCTGCGCGAGCATGCCGAGCAGAGCCCCCTCGGTGACCGCGAGGTTGATCGTCTCCATGAGACCAAGCCCGCTGGGAATAGGATGGCTGGATGTATCCAATCGTAGGGTCTCCTCGACGTAGCCCGCTCCCGAGTAGTCGAACAGCAGCGAGCGCACGCCGTGCGCGGCGAGCCGACGCGCGAACAGCAGCCAGTCGCAAACGGTCCCACCGCTCTGGTTGGCGAACACCGCGCCCCTCTGGCCCCGCCCGATCACAGCTGCGTGCTCGCGTTCCCTTGGAGCGGGAAAGCTCGTCGGCCGCAGGTCCGAACCCGGCCTGGCGCAACCGTCGAGGGCGCGGTGCCTTGCCGGCTGTTCCTGCTGCGGCGCTTTGCCGTACTCCTGGTCCGGCCTGCCGCATCCGGCGATCAGGAAGCCGCTCACATCACAACGAGACCGCTCCGCAGGCACACCGCGATCAGTCGAGCCATTTCCGCACGGCGCAAGTTGTCTGCTCCCCTCAACCCACGCAGATCCCCGGAACGGCAACCTTCGCGAAGACGTGCGGCGCGGTTACCGCGCTGTCGGGGTAGCGGCCGATGTGTCCTTGAAACTCCGGCGACCTGAAGGCCTCACCGAGCGCCCTTGCCGACTCCCACACGGCGACGTTCATGAACGTCGTGCTCCCGGCAATGCCGCGATGTAGCTGGGTCGAGATGAACCCGGGCCGCTGCTTCATAAAGGCCGCGTCCTCGCCCCAGACCTCCAGAGACCGCTCGACGTCCTCGGGAGGGACGTTGAACTGGTTGATCAGCACGACCGGCCCGCTCTCCTCCTGGAGCTGCTGCGTGTACGTAACGCGCTCATCCATCTCACGGAGTTCCACGATCCTCACTTCTCCTCTCCGCCGCCTCAGGCGCCTTGTTGACTCTGTAGCCGAGCGCCCTCCCCACCAGTGAGAGCACAGTCTCCCCCAACCGCTGCACGCTGCTTGCGCTGAGCTGCGTGGTCCGGTGCGCTCGCAGGATCATTGCGCCGTGGATCAGCGTCGAGGCGCTCATGCTGCTCGTGATCTTTCCGGCCGCAGCTTGGGCGTCGAGCTCCTCGATGTATTCCTGGAAGTCGAGCGCCGGCTCATGGACGTCGCGGAAGCGCACCACCCCCGAGGAGCGGTTACGCAGAGTGTGGACGGTGTTGGGCGGGATCGACAGCGACTCTCCCGCACCGAGGGTGCGCCACCCGTCGTCGACGAACACCGACAGTTCACCCTCGAGCACCGTCCAGCTCTCGTCCTGACGGGGGTGGAAGTGCTTCGGTGGCCCCATCGCGCCCGGCGCCATCGTGATCTCGAACTCCACGCGCGCGCCGCCGCTGTCGGCGGCGGATTCGACGATCGTGAACGACGTGCCGTCGGGCATCGTCAGCGTGTCCCCGGTTACCGCCATCATCGCGTACAGCGTACCCAGATACCCCCGGGGCCAAAACGCCGCGCTGCCTAATGGGCGGCCAGCAGCTCGATCTCGTCGAGCAGCGCAACCAGCCCGAACTCGAACGCCTGCTCCCCGCCAAGCGCGGCCGTGAGCTCGTCCGCGACCGCGGCCATCGCCGGCACCTCGTCGGCCGGCACCGAGGCGTGGCGCGCGGCCGCAGCGCGCCGCACCTCCGGGCGGGCCTCGGACGTCGCCGAAGCCGCGGCGCCCAGGGTGTGAATGAGGAGCGCCTTGAACGCCGCCACGGCGTCGGCGTTGCTTAAGCCCGCCTCCAGCAGCAACGCAATCGCGCGATCGGTAACCTGCATGGCGCCCGGGCTCTGGAGCGGCCGCTCGAAGCGTTCGCGTGCCAGGCTCGGGTGTCTCAGCCCGGCACGGAACAGAGCCCGTGCCAGCGCCGCGAGCTGCCCTTTCAACGGCGCGGCGCCGGGCTCGGGGAGGTCGAGCTCGGGTGCCGCGATCTCGATCGCGGCGTCCATCAGGTCGCGTTTGCTCGGGAAGTAGCGGTAGAGCGCCATCGTCCCCATGCCGAGCTCGGCAGCCAGCCCGCGCATCGTCAGCCCCTCGGCCCCGTGGGCGTCCATGATCTCAAGCGCCCGCTGGGCGAGCTCCTCGCGCGTGTAGCGCGGGGCGGGTCCCGGTCTGCGTCGGTTCATCGGATGAAGCCTGCCAGCTTGGGTGTAACCGGTCCCCAAACTGGGTATAGCGTACGCAGACACGCCGTGAACGTGGCCGCAGACGAGCATCGTGACCCCGGCGGCGCTCAGCGGCCCCTGGCCGGGGTCAGCGTCGTCGCCAGCCTGGTGGCGCTGAACGCCCTCTCCGAGGCCCGCTATCCGATGCCCGGCTCGGATCCAGCCGAGGTCCGGGGCTTCTTCTCCACCGAGCATCGCGCGGCGCGACTCGGCGCCGCCGCCCAGCTGGTCTGCGCCGCGTCCCTGGCCCGCTTCGGCAAGTCGGTCGCCCGGCTCGCGGCGCGAGCGGGACGCCGATCGCGCGCGGCGCGCGCCACGGCGGTCGCCGGCGGTGCGCTCGCCTCGATGTCGCTCGCGACCTCTGCGCTACTGACCGTGACCCTCACCACGGACCTCGCCAAGCGGAAATCGGCGGCCGACGCGCTCTACCGGCTGATGTTCGCGACCGGCGGCCCCATCCACGGAGTTGGACTCGGTCTCATGGTCGGCTCGCTCGCGCGATGTCGCCGCTGGCACTGGTCGCCAAGCCCCGGACTGGTGTTCACCCCCGCTCGGCCGGCTCTCGGGGCTGATCGTCAGCGGCGTCGCCGGGGTTCGGCTTGATCGGAGTTGAGCGTCATGTGATCGGAGGAGGCAAGATGACCGAGCACAAGGTGGGCACACGCGAGTTCTCGGCGCCGAGGAGCAGGTGGCGAAGGTCCTGGAACGCGGGACCCCTCCCGTCCTCGCCCAGATGGCGGCCGACTGCGGCACGGACCCGGCCGGATACCTGACCGAGCAGCAGGCGCTCAGCGTCGAGGTGCAAGGCGAACAGCTTACGACCGTCTCGGAGTTCGCGGCGGGGTGCGGTCAGGCCTACTCCTGCTTAGCGCGCGACGAGGAGCAGTGCGCCGGGTTGCCGACGCATTATTTGTTTGGCGCGATCCCGGTGGGCGTGATCCACTCGGTCGAGCGATGCCGCTCGATCGAGCGTATGCTCGATCTGTTGTGGTGGTTGGGTTGATCGTCCCGGGGGTGATCGTCTTCCTCGCGGTGCAGGCGCACAGCCTGTTCGAGCGCATCTTCGCCTTCATAAGGGAATCACGATCGGCTTTTCTGCACCAAGGCCGAAGCGCTGGTGACCTAGCCACCCTCCCGGTCCCGGGCGAGGCCCGGGTGACCCTCCCGGCCGGGAGGGTGAAGCTGCGCTACCAGGAGTCCTACAGGGCATGGAGCGGCGGCGAGCCGGGCGTGGGGATCGACTTCGACGTCCCAGCGCAACTGCAGGTGGGGGTCATCTCCCCCGACGGCGAGTCGCTCGACATCAAGGGGCCCGGCTTCCGGGGCATGGGCGCCTCCCTCCAGGTGGGCGGCAATTGGAGCCGGGCGCTCGTGGGCACCGTCGAGATCTTCCAACCCGGCGAGTACACGATCACCGCGGGCCCCGAACTCAAGGACGCGGTCGAGCCCCAGATCCTGGTTGGCGGGTAGCCCGCCCCCGAGGCAGCGTGGCGCGGCCCTGAACCGTTCTTCGCGAGGAGCGACTACCGGACGCCCTGCCGAAGACCGAGTGGGCTTG
>JBKPHA010000110.1:0-4241 GCA_046729615.1 Actinomycetota bacterium | reverse complement strand
CGCCCACACTGCTGCTGCATCGGCGTGGCGATTTGATCCCGATCGAGGGCGCCCGATACATGGCGGAGCGGATACCCGGGGCGAAGATGATCGAGATGGAGGGTGAGGACCACTGGCCGTGGATCGATGATCCCGACGAGGTCTGCGATCACATCGAGGAGTTCGTCACCGGAGTGCGCCGGGCGCCGGAGCACGACCGCGTGCTGGCGACCGTGCTCTTCACCGACATCGTCGCCTCGACGGAGCGCGCGGCGGAGATCGGCGATCGCCGCTGGGGCAAGTTGCTGGAGGCGCATGAGGAGTCGTTCCGACGCGAGCTCGAGCGCCAGGGCGGGCGGGAGGTGAAGACCACAGGTGACGGGTTCCTCGCCACCTTCGACGGCCCGGCGCGCGCGATTCGTTGCGCCAAGGCAGCTGCATCGGCGATCCGAGCACTCGGGATCAACATTCGCGCTGGCATTCACACCGGGGAATGCGAGCGCCGAAACGGGGACATCGGCGGCATCGCTGTCCACATCGGCGCCCGTGTGATGTCCCAGGCTGGCCCCGGCGAGGTGCTCGTATCAACACGGTGAAGGACCTCACGGTGGGCTCCGACATCGAGTTCGAGGAGCGCGGCGAGCACGAGCTAAAGGGCGTCCCAGGCTCCTGGCGCCTCTACGCTGCTCGCTGAGACCAGACGTCTGGCAAACGTCTAGTACCCAGCAGTAGTCAGCCGGTAAGGGATTAGGGCGACCAGGTACCGGCGGGCTGCTGATCGCCCGCTCCCGCCTTCCGAGGGATGCCGATCACGCGAAGCGCCTGGTCCCAATCGGCGAAGTCGCTCTCGCGCACGATCACGCCTCGCTCCGTCCAGAAGACCTGGCCGAGGCGTGAGTCGAGCTCGATGCCGCTGGTGCGGGCGCGCAGGCGAATCCGACAGAGGAAAGCAACGACGTCGCCCGCGTCAACGACCTCGAGGGGAGTGTGGTCCAGGAAATTCCAGGCCTCGCGGAGGTCGGCGGCCCATTGGCGAAGGCCCGCGTGTCCGCGGTAGACGGTGGGCATCCCGGCGACGAGCCACTCGCGTGGAGGGTCATAGTGGTAGTCCGGCGCAAAGCGCACGAGGCAGAGCTCGAGGTCACCGCGAACCCAGGCGCCCCAGCCTGAAAGGGCATTACGCCGCAGCAGCACGCGCCGCAGCCGCGATCTCGGCGGTAGGGCCTGAACCGCCCGCGAGAGCGCCCTCCATGCACCCGGCCAGCGGACCATGAGCCGCTCCTCGAGCGTCCGCCGGGCCGGCAGTCGCGCATCGGGTCCGATCGGTGTCCTCACCACCTGCATCGAGGGCCAGTATCACCGACCGTGTTGCGGCCTGCCTCCCTGTCGCTCCCGCGTGGCAGCGAAAGCGCGCGGCGAACCTAATCCTTGCCGCCGAGGGGAATCGCGCCAAACAAATAATGTGTGGGAAGGCCGCTTACTGCTCTTTCTCGAGCTGGACGAGATCGACGGCTGCCCGGCTAGAGAGTGTGCGATGCGCAGGCACCCCGGCTTGTCGGCGCTCCACCCGGACTTGTCTGTCGCCAGAGCACGGGCGGTAGGAGCGGCGCCTTCGCCGACGCAGTTCCTAGCCTCCCCGAACGGGCGCTTCTGACTGGCCGAGGTCCTTGTTCTCGGGGACAAACTTGCTGGCGATGAACGACGCGCCCTGCGGGTCGGCGATGATCGTCATCCGGACCCATGGGACGTCGAATGGCGGGACGATCACCTTTCCGCCGAGCTCGATCGCCCTCGCGGCGGCGGCGTCGGCGTCGTCGACAGCGAAGGTCACGCTCCAGTCCGCCGGCGTGGCGCGCTCGTCGTCCGGAATCGGATTGATGCTCGCGACCACATCCTCGAACCCCCTCGGTGCGCCCGCCTCCGCCATCTGCTTGCGAAGGTCGGGATTGTCGCGCTCGAGAAAGTTGCCGAACCCGGGTAGCGTCCACATCTCGGGCCCGCCGTCGAGGGCAAGCGTCTCCCAGCCGAACACCGAGCCGTAGAACGCCTTCGCCCCCTCAACATCGCGGGTGTTGAGCCCATTCAGGTTCAACGAGCCTGGTTCGTTCACGAGTTGCGCGCCCTTGTTCAGTTTCGCCTCCCAGACTCGGAACGGCGCGCCCTCGGAGTCGGTGAAGGCGGCCGTCCGGCCGGCGTCCGGCGGGACGTCCACCGGCTCGGACACGATCTGCCCTCCGGCGTCGCGGACCTTGGACGCTGTCTCGTCCGCGCTGTCAACCCAGAAGTAGGTGTTCCACATCGCGGTCTGCGCCCCGCCTTCGGGGAGCGACCCGACGGCAGCTACGTCCAAGCCGCGGAGCCGGGCGACGAAGTAGCGGCGCGGCGAGTCCGGCGGCATCGCGTCCTCGAACTCCCAGCCGAAGAGGCCGGCGTAGAACTCGACCGCGGCCTCCGGGTCGGGCTGCATCGTATCCACGGCGCAGGGGACGCCGGCGACGTATCCGTCGCGCTCGGGCACCAGTCCGGGCATGTGCTTGTCGCGGTCGGGCATCGGCTCTGTTCCCTTTCCGATGGTTGAAGGCGGCCCACCCTAAACGCTCTTTGCTCTTGGCGCGGGCGGGATCGACAACGGAGCGCCCGGGCCGCGCCCGATCTACCACGAGCACTACTACGGTGCCTACGTCCTCGATCCGGACGGCAACAACGTCGAGGCGGTCTGCCACCGTCCAGCCTGAGGCCGCTCCCTTGCGCTGACTCCACGCGCTCCCGCTCTGCGCGAGAAGCGGAAGCTACGCGCCACCCCGCTGAGAGGGTGCGGCCTAGTCCTGCCGAGGGTCCGTTTCCTCGGCTACGTCGCGGGCCTCGGCCTCTTCCTTCTCAACAAGGACCCAATCCGGGTGGGACTCGAGCACCGTTTCCGCATCGGCGACCTCGTGCCCGGGGACGACGAAGAAGTGGGTCGGATCACTGCGCACGCGCTCGTAGTCGGAGCCGCATAGCCTGGCCTTCTGGGTGCAGGTCGGGTCGGCGCACTCACAGAAGTAGAGCTCGACCGCTTCGAGGCGGTCTCGCTCCTCCCAGCCCGCCATCCGCTCGTTGGCGGCCCGGAAGATGGTCTCGTTCTCCCCCAGCCGCCGCTCGCGCTCTTCGGCCATGCCCAGAGGCTAGCCCGGTCCGGTTCTAAGCGCGAGGCTGGGCTAGGGGGCTGAGCCGAGCTCGAACCACACGCGGGTGCTGCCTTCATGAACGCCCCAGCGGCTCGCCAGGGCGTCGACGATCCGCAGGCCGAAGCCACCGCCCGCGTCGGTGATCTCTCGCATCGCCACTTCACCCCTACCGTGGTCCTCGACCTCGCCCGTGATCGAACCGTCCACCGTTACCGCGATCTCTACCTCGATCGTCTCGCCCGGCCCGTAGCGCAGGGAGTTCGTCACGAGCTCGCTGACGATCAGCTGCAAGTCGACTAGCAAGCCGTCATCGACCCGGTCGCGGAGGCGATCGCGAACCTCATCGCGCGCCTGGTGCCCGGCCTCCGGCCCCGGCTCCAGCTCCAGCCTGATGCCCATCAATAGCTCCGGTACCCGCGGCGGTTGTGCTTCGAACGCGGCATCAGCGCAGAAGAGGGGGGCTGAGCCCTCGCCTGGAGTCGCGCTTCTGCTTTGCGCGAAAAGCAGCACGCTCCAGAACGCCGGGCGACCTGCAACTGCGCGATCGGCGTGCGATCGGCTCGTTAGGCGACAGGCACGAGATACGGGGCGCTTCGGCATCACTAGCCAGCCGAACTGGCCGCATCAAGCGCTGATCTCGGATTTGAATTCGCGCCTCTTGCAGGCGTTTCCGGCTACTGAGCGGAGGGGGAGGGATTCGAACCCTCGTCGGACCGAAATGGCCCGAAACGGTTTTCGAGACCTGCGCATGGTCATTGAGACCGTTGTCTGACCCCGAACGAAGAGCCCAGGCATTCAGCGCACGGACATTTCTGCGCTCTTGCTCTCACGCGAAGGGGGTAGCGAGGAGGACTTCACCGCGACTCCTCCTCGTCGTCCAAACCAGGCGCGCGACGGGCGGCGAGGCGGGCGCTCGCATTATGTATCTGAGCGGAAGCGGCGGCCGGTGTCCCGTTTGGGGATCCGTGAGCGCTACCGCAGTTGGTCGCGGCGTGTGGGGTGCGTAAACTCGGCTCGCCAGGCTGAATTCGCCAGCTTGCAGGGAGAATCGAGTCTTCGCACTGTACGCCGCCGAGACGCTCACACACCAGCGGC
>JBKPHA010000109.1:0-7615 GCA_046729615.1 Actinomycetota bacterium | reverse complement strand
GCCGAATACTGGGCGAAGTCGGACGCGGTGACGGTCTGCCCCTCGCCTTGGGCAAGCACGGAGCGAAAGTAGCCCAGGGACGGAACCTGGAGCGGGGGAGGCGCCTGAGCGGGCGCGTGCCGGCGCCGCAGCGCCGGCAAGCGCCGCCGCTCAGGCTCCTCCCCCGCTCCAGGTTCCGTCCCTGGGCCAGTTTCGCTCGGTACTCGCCCAGGGCGAGGGGCAGACCGTCACCGCGTCCGACTTCGCCCAGTATTCGGACACTGGCGATCCCCCCTCGAGCTTCGTGAACCAGCAGCCGCTGTACGTCGGGATCATGCCGGTCGCGGCCTCGCTCAGCCCGGGCGACCTCGACACCTACTACAAGGACACCGACTTCGGCTCGATTCCGGGCGGGACCGGGTCGGTCGAGACGCCGCGGCCGGGCGTCCACATCTACCGCGATGGCGCCTACGACATGGCGCATATCTACGGCGATACCCGCTACGACGTGATGTTCGGAGCCGGATACGCGACGGCGGAGGAGCGGCTGTTTTTCATGGACGTGCTCCGCCGCACGGCCAAGGGGACGCTCGCGGGCCTGCTCGGCCCGAGCGCCGCCCCGGACGACGCGCGGCAGCTCACCGACCAGGACTTCTCCAACCGGGCGCTCGATCGGCAGTTCAACCGGCTCGACCAGCGCTTCGGCCATGCCGGCGAGAAAGCCCAGAACGATGTCCTCGCCTACGTCGACGGGATCAACGCCCGCATCCAATACGACAAGACGCATGCCGACGCGATGCCCGTGGAGTACCTCGGCCTCGGCGCCCAGCCGGAGAGATGGACCGTCGCCGACACCGCCGCCATGGACGTCATGCTGGTGACGCAGTTCACCGTCTCCAACGGCGGCGAGGAGGTGAACGCCCAGCTCCAGGAGGCCTTCCGCAAGCGCTTCGGCAAGCGCTGGCGAGCGCCCTACCAGGACCTGCGCGAGGCGGACGACCCTGAGGCCTACGTCGTCGCCAAGCGGCCGTTCCTGTCCGACCGCCCCGGCCCGGTCAAGAAGGGCCCGAACGCAAGGCCGGCGTTCGGCTCGATCGGGCCCCGCAACGCGATCGTCTCCGGCCCGAGCTCCGCGAAGCGAGCGGCCGCCCGCGCCGAGCTTCCCTCCGGGGCGCAAGGGATCGAGAGCCTGAAGGACACGCTACCCGACGAGGAGTCAAACGCGGTCATGGTCACGCGTCGGCTCTCCTCGGACGCCCACGCGCTCGCGGCGATGGGGCCGCAGGTCGGCTACTACTCGCCGCAGATCTTCGTCGAGTACGAGCTCCACGGCGGCGGGATCGATGCCGAGGGCGTGAGCTTCCCCGGCTCCTCGCCGTATCCGCTCATCGGCCACGGCATCGACTTCGCCTGGTCCGGCACCTCGGCCAACGGCGACAACGAGGACACCTTCGTCGAGAAGCTCTGCAACCCCGATGGCTCTGCGCCCAGCAAGAGCTCGACTCACTACATGTACAAGGGGCGCTGCAGGCCGTTTTTGATGCGCGACCAAACCGTAACGACGCCGCCCTCCCCCACCCCCGAGACGATCACCTACCGCACGATGCGCTCCGTCCACGGGCCGGTGTTCGCCTTCGCGCGCGTGCATGGCCAGCTGGTCGCGCTGACGAGGGCCAAGGCGGTCGATTTCCACGAGCTCGACTCCTCGATGAGCTTCATGAAGCTCGCCGAGAACCGCGCCCACGACCCGAGGTCGTTCATCCGCATCGTGTCGAGCTTCCCCGGCAGCGAGAACTGGTTCTATGTCGACCACCGGAACGTCGCGTTCATGCAGTCCGGCCGGTATCCGCGCCACGCTTCCGGGTCGAACATCGACCTTCCCTTCTGGGGCACCGGCAAGGCCGACTGGCAGCGCTTCGATCCCGAGAGCTACACCTTCCGCGCGATCCCCGCCTCACACCGCCCCCGGGCGGTGAACCCGAAGGACGGGTTCATCATCTCCTGGAACCAGAAGGAGGCGATCGGCTGGCGCAAGGGCCCCACGGAGTGGTCGAACGGGCCCGTCCACCACGCGATGATCCTCCAGAACCGGCTCTTCGACCAGGTGCGGGCCGAGGGCGGCCACGTCAGCCTCACCGGCCTCACCCGAGCGGTGAACCTCGCCGCCACGACCGACCTGCGCGGCGAGGACGTGTGGCCCTGGATGCGGCGGGTGATCGGCGCGGGCGGCGGCGAGCGGGCGCGCAGCCTCGTCCGCCTGCTCGAGAGCTGGCACCGCTCGGGTGCGAACCGGCTCGACAAAAACGGCGACAACGTCTACGAGCATTCGGGCGCGGTGGCGCTGATGGACTCCTGGTGGCCGAAGTTCGTGACCGCCGAGTTCCAGCCGGTGCTGGGCAAGGAGCTCTTCGAGCTGGTCCGCGACAACGTCCTCAGCCTCGATGACTGGGACTGGGCCTCCCAGGTGCAAAAGGACCTGCGCAACCTGCTCGGCCCCGGAGAAGGATCGCTACTCGCGCGTCTACTGCGGCGGCCCCCGCAAGCCGCCGGAGACCAAGGACGAGGCGCACCGGGCGACGCGCGCCTGCCGCGACGTCATGCTCTCGACGCTTCGCGAGGCTTACAAGGAGGTCTCAGCGGCCCAGGGCTCGCCCGACCCAGGGGACTGGAGGGTCTATGCCACCTGCGACGACCCCGACACCTGCGACGAGATCGTCCCGAACACGGCCGGCGCCGTCGACACGCCGCCGTTCCCGTGGCAGAACCGCGGCACGTTCCACCAGGTCGACGAGATCAACGGGCACCGGTAGGCCGGCGGGCGAGGGCGCTCAAGCCGAGTGAATGCCTAGTACCACCTACCGCGCGCGAAGCCTCCGAACGCGATCAGGCCGATCAGGATCACGACGATGCCGATCCACAGGCTGACGAAGAGCGCCAGCACGATCCCGACGATGACGATGATGCCACCGGCGCTGATGCCTCCTCCGGCGCGACGTTCTGGTGTGGCCATGGATCCCTCCTTCCGGGCACCCGCCCGATGATGACGTTGGCTGACCATTACCCGCGCGAGTCGACCGCACACCTTCTGTGCGAACCGCGCTAGGTTTCGCACATGGCAGCGGGGACAAGGCGGCGCAGGGGGCTCCTCCGGGGAGCGCTGTCCCTGGCGGTCCTGGCACTGGCGGGCGTGGCACTCGTCGCGGCCACCGGCGCGTTCGCGGCGAAGACCAAGGCGCCGAAGGACTGCCAGTTCCCCCGCGTGGAGCCGAGCCGGATCGTCATCGGCTGCGCCGACTTCAGCTCGTTCGTTGATCGCCTGCACTGGGCTCGCTGGAGGCACGAGCACGCCCGCGGGCGCGGAAGGTTCGGCCTCAACAACTGCAAGCCGTCGTGCGAGTCCGGGACCGTCCGCCACTACAAGGCAAAGGTGCGGCTGCGCGATCCGAAGCGCGTGAAGTGCAACGGCCACCGGGTGAAGCTCTTCACCGAGATGCGGCTTCGGTTTCCCGACAAACACCCGCCCCACCCCGAGCGCTGGCACCAAAACAGGCTCTTCTGCAACCCGTAGGAGCGCGGTCGCAACAGCGTGCACAGGCCTCCGCGTCCAGCGGGTGAAGCGTCCTATGCGGAGCCGGCTCCACGCCTGCCTCGCGGTTGAATGAGCGCGTGGCCACGCTCTGCCGGATCCAGCCGCGTCAGCTCCAGGCCCTGGCCCAAGCTCCTGGTCGGGCTTGTTGTCCAGCCGCACAATCTTGCCGTCGCGAACCTCCCAGATCTGCTCGGCCTGGGCGTCGAGCTCGGAACCGTTCCTGTTTCTCCCCCTGAAGCCGGACCTGATGACGACGGTGTCGCCCTCGTCGCGGGCTTCTTCGACGGTCACTGTGAACTCGTCGAAGTTCTCCAGCACTTTCGCGAACACGTCGTTCGCGACGCTGGCAGGCCCGCGGAATGTGCCCGATGGGGAGTTGCCGCAGCCCGGCTCGATCCACTCGACGTCGGCATCGAGTCGCCCGATAACTCCATCAATGTTGCCGCTGTTGAAGTCGTCGTAGCCGCCCCGGACCAGGTCTACGTTCTCCTGAGACATCTCCCCCTCCTTCCCGTGGTGTCGGTCCGACTCTACCCCCGATCCGGGCCTCCGCTGCGGACCATCTTGGCTTTCGCTGATGCCCGAGACGCGAAAGCCCTTCGGCGGCCGGTGGAGCGGCCGCAGTTCGTCCTGCCCCCTTGCCGTCGATGGTGGCGGCGGCTAGAGGACTCTCGGGTGCTGATGCCTCACGCCCGCTGCCGCATCGCGGGCGGCTTCGAGCGCGGCTTTCGCGTCGCTGTAGGTGTCGACGCGCACCAACCGCGAGTTCTGGACGATGAACACCGTCGCGATATCGAGGACGACCTCCGCCTGGCTGGCCTTGCCGGTGCCTCGCATGCGTCCGAGCGCCACGACGCAGTTATCGAGTTCGCGGCAATCTTCGATCTCGACGCGCAGCTCCTCCCAGGCCTCGTCGAGCTGCTCGAAGTACCGCTTCGTCGCGCCGCGCTCCCATCGGGCCGCCAGCCCGGCCCTCGCCGAGAGCGTGGTTACTTCGGCATCGGGGGCGAGGAGCCGATCCACGGCCTCCGTATCCCGGGCGTTGTAGGCATCGAAGAACGCCCTCACCAGCTCCACGTTCTCGCGCGACATCACACCAAGTATCCCGCGCGGGTCATCGGGACCGGGCTCGAGACGCAACCGCGAGGTGCTGACTACTTCAGGACGCGGTAGTGGAGGTTCGCGATCCGACCCGACGGCGCGATCGTCACCGGTGCCAGGTCGATCCGCTCGCCATCATCGGCGCCGAAGAGCCGCACCCCGCCGCCCAGGATCATCGGCATCAGGTGGATCAGGATGTCGTCGACGAGCCCGGCCACCAGCGCCTGATTCGCCACGTTCGCGCCGAAGATGAGGACGTTCTTGCCGTCGGCGGCGTCGAGAGCCGCGGCGACCGCCTCGCGGATCTCGCCGGAGATGAACGCGATGTCGGAGTCGGTCTCGTCATCGGGCGGGCGATGGGTGAGCACGAGCTGCGGGCCGCTCCAGCGGCCGCCGAATGGCTTGCGCGTCTCCGGGCGGGTCGATCTGCGGCCGACGTCGTAGCTGCCCCGCCCGGCGAGGATCGCTCCCGTCGAGTCGATCACCTCCTGGATCAGGTCGCCCGGCACGTCCGATCCGTGCTCGAACACCCAGTCCATGTCGCCGCCGGGGCCGGCGATGTAGCCGTCCAGAGACATGGTCGTGTGCACGCGAACGATTGCCATCGGTCACCTCCGCTAGAGCCTCCGGGTCAACAAGAGAGACCGCGGAACGCCGGCGGAGTCATCGCCGGCGCTTAAGCGACCGCGGCCGGCTCGCGCGTGGCGAGCTCCGGGGCGGCGTGCGGGGCGAGCTCGATCACGATCTGCTCGAGCATCTCGCGCAGTGCCCCGATCCGCTCGCTGCCGAACCGCTCCGCCCAGCGGTCCTCGATCTCGTCGATGAGGCCGAAGCCCAGGCGCTGGGCCTGGATGCCCTTCTCCGTCAGGCAGATGAGCTTCGCGCGGCGGTCCTCCGGATCGGGGACGCGCTGGACGTATCCGAGATCGACCAGGTCGTCCACGAGCTCGCCCACGGACTGCTTCGTCATGCCGGCGTGGGTGGCGAGCTCGGTCAGGCGCATGCCGTCCTCGCGGACGAACCGGAAGACGCACCCGTGCGTCGGGCGGAGATCGGCGTATCCCGACTTCTCCAGCTCCCGGCGGAACTGGTGCAGGTAGGCCTCGGTGGCCGCATCGAGCAGCCCCATCAGCGGGGCCCGGTCGCGTGTGTGTTCCGTGTCACTCATCAATAGTCAGGCAATCTGATAAGGTGCCCTGCGTAAGTAGTCAGGCTCTCTTACAAGGCTTCCTGACGGATTGTACACGACGGCACGGAGGTGACCGAGATGAATCGAAAGTGGTGGACGCTCGGGGTGGTGAGCGTGGCGACGTTCATGCTGCTCCTCGACATCACGGTGGTGAACACGGCGCTCCCCGCGATCCAGCGCGACCTCGGCGGGAGCTTCACCGATCTGCAGTGGGTGATCGACGCCTACACGCTCTCGCTCGCCGCGCTGGTCCTCACCGCCGGCTCGTTAGCCGACCGGCTCGGGCGAAGGCGCGTGTTCGGCGCGGGCCTCGTGATCTTCTCGGTCGCCTCGCTGCTCTGCGCGCTGGCGCCGGATCCGACGTTCCTGAACCTCGCGCGGGCGCTGCAGGGCGTCGGCGGGGCGATCATGTTCGCGGTCTCGCTGGCGCTCGTGGCGCAGGAGTTCCCCAGCGGCGCCGAGCGCGGGATGGCGATGGGCATCTACGGCGCGACGATCGGGATCGCGGTCGCCATCGGGCCGCTGGTCGGCGGGCTGCTGACCGATGGGCTCGGCTGGGAGTCGGTGTTCCTGCTCAACGTGCCGATCGGCATCGCGGCGGTCGCGGCCACCTTCTGGAAGCTGCGCGAGAGCCGCGACCCCAACGCGACGCGGATCGACTGGCCGGGTCTGGTCACGTTCTCGACCTCGCTGTTCCTGCTGGTGCTGGCGCTCGTTCGCGGAAACGACGAGGGCTGGGGCAGCCCGCTGATCGTCTCGCTGCTGGCCGGCGCGGGTGTGCTGATGGCCGCGTTCATGGTCATCGAGCAGCGGGTGAAGGAGCCCATGCTGCCGCTCGGGCTGTTCCGCCGGCGCGCGTTCACCGGCGTTCAGCTCGGGGCGGTCGGGGTCTCGGCATCGCTGTTCGCTCTGTTCCTCTACCTGACGCTGTACCTCCAGAACTTCTTGGGGTACTCCCCGGTGAGCGCGGGGCTGCGCTACCTGCCGATCACGGTCGCGTCGTTCATCGTCGCGCCGCTGGCGGGGATGGCGCTGGCGCGAGTGCAGGCGAGGTACCTGATGAGCGCCGGGCTTGGGCTCACGGCGCTTGGGCTGGGGCTGATGTCGGGGCTCCACATGGACTCGGGCTGGACCGCGCTTTTGGCCGGGTTCGTGATCAGCGGGATCGGCGTTGGGCTGCTGAACCCGGTGATCGCCGATGTCGCGCTGAGCGTGGTGCCGAAGGAGCGAAGCGGGATGGCCGCCGGCATCAACGACACGTTCCGGCAGGTCGGGATCGCCGTCGGGATCGCCGCCTGGGGAGCGATCTTCCTCGGCACCGGGGCGACGAAGGCCCAGGAGATCGCCGGCGGCTCGCTCAGCGGTGGTCAGGCCCGCGGCCTAGTGGAGGCGGCCTCATCCGGCGGCCTCGGCCAAGCGCTCGCCGGCGCCCCCCAGCAGGCCCAGGGAGCTCTGCGCAATGCGGCTGAGCAGGGCTTCCTCCACGGCCTCAACGAGATCCTCCTGCTCGGAGCGATCGTCGCCGCCGCCGGCGCGGTGCTGGCGCTGTGGCTCGTGCGCGAGCGCGAGATCGAGCGCGAGACGGTCGTCGGCGAGCCGGCGATCGAGGCCCAGCCGGAGGGGGCACGGGCCTAGTGCTGCGGCGGGGGGGGGGCCCCGCCCCCGGCCCGCGCCCCCCCCCCCAAACCACCCCGCCCCCGCGCCCCCGGTGTGGGGGCCCCCCCCCCCCCGTAGGGGCCGCCCCCCCCCCCCCCCCC
>JBKPHA010000108.1:0-4937 GCA_046729615.1 Actinomycetota bacterium | reverse complement strand
GTCTTCGGCACCTCTGACACGGGTGTGGTGGCGCTGTACTGCGCTTCGATCGCTCCAACGGCCGCGGCCTGCGGATCGGTGTAGGTGACTCGCGGAACAGCTTGGTAGTTCGCCGGATGCGTATCGCCCGAGATGTTCGCCGCGACCACGTCGCCCTCGTATTCACCGACGTGGGTCAGCGGCCAGATGCCGGTGACGTCGCCGATCGCCCAGAGGCGCTCGCCCGCGCGCATGTACTCGTCAACGTGAATGCCGTGCGGGTCGGCCTCGACGCCGACGGTTTCGAGGCCGATGCCCTCGACGCGGGGGCGGCGACCGGTGGCGACGAGCAGGCGGTCGCCGCGCAGCTCGGGGCGGTCGTCGAACTCGAGGACGTAGTCCTCGCCCTCGCGGCGCGCCGCAGTCGCGTGCGTGCCAAGGACGAGCTCGATCCCGTCGCGGCGCAGGACCTCGCCGAGCGCGTCGCCAAGAGGCTCGGGCTCGCGGGGCAGGAGGTGGTCGGCGCCCTCGACCAGCGCCACCTCCCCGCCAAGCCGACGCACGGCCTGCGCCATCTCGACCCCGACCGGGCCGCCGCCGAGCACCAGCAGGCGGTGCGGCACGGCCTTCATGCCGGTGACCTCGCGGTTGGTCCAGATCCCATCGAGCTCTCGCAGGCCCGGGATCGGGGGCACGAACGGATCCGCGCCGTTGGCCAGGACGACATGGTCGGCCGTATGGCGTGTGCCATTCACCTCGACCACTCCCGTACCGGCGAGGCGGCCGCTGCCACGCAACAGGTCGATCCCGTGGTCGGCCAGCCAGCGCTCTTGGCCGGCGTCGGAGTAGTTCGAGACCATGAAGTCCCGCCAGGCGAGCGCCGCCTCGACGTCGACCTCGGCGCTCGCCGCCGCCTCGCGCGCGGCGTGCACCGCCTCGCCGGGGCGCAGCAGCGTCTTCGATGGGATGCATGCCCAGTAGGAGCACTCACCGCCGACCAGCTCTCGCTCGACGACGGCGACGCGCAGTCCGCGGGCAGCCAGCGCCGCGGCGCAGTGCTCGCCCGGCGCTCCACCGCCGACGACGATGACGTCGTAGTCGGCGCTCATGTCGAAAGCTTCTCTCCGGGCTGGTTACGGACAGTCGAGCCACTTTCGCCCAGGTCGGTCCTGCTCATCTTGGCCTCCGTATCGCCGCTCGTCCCACGTGAACCTATCGCCAGGGACCGAAGTTGCCGGCAGGTTTCACCGATTCTTCACAAACGAGTTGACTTGCCCGTTTCCCGGTGAGAGGCTCGGTCTTCCGGCGGTCGCCTTCGCCGACCAGCCTCGAAACGCGAATGGAGGTCAAGATGGCCAGTGACACCGACGTGAGCAGTGAATCCATGAGCGAGACGCAGAGCGCCCTTGGCGTCGACATGAACCTCGAGGTCGTGACATTGCCCGTTTCCGATGTCGATCGGGCAAAGGCGTTCTACGAGAGCCTCGGATGGCGGATGGACATCGACCTGGTCGTCAGCGACGACGTCCGGACAGTGCAACTCACGCCGCCCCACTCGGGTTGCTCGATCCAGTTCGGAAAGGGCGGCACCACCGCTGAGCCGGGGTCTGCCCAGGGAATGATCCTCGTGGTCGAGGACATCGACGCCGCTCGAGACAACCTCGTCAGCCGCGGCGTCGACGTCAGCGTGGTACAGGAGGCGCGGCCGCCGGGCTTCGACTCGCCCGGGCGCTCGTACTTCGCTCGGGCGTCGTTCAGCGACCCGGACGGCAACGGCTGGGTGCTCCAGGAGATCACCACCCGGCTCCCGGGCCGGGAGTGGGAGGACTGAAATGGACGTCGCCTCACTTGCCGATCTACTGCACGAAACGTCTGAGCGCCACGGCTCGTTCGAGGCGGTGGCTCCACCGCACGATTGGTGGGACTGGTACGCGGCGTACATGGGCGCACGCGAGAGCGGGAGCACGCCGGAGGAGGCCTCCGCGGCCGCCGGGCGCTACATGGCGGAGGTCAAGCACGTCATCGTGCCGTCCGCGTAGACCGGATTACAAATAGCCTCACACCGAAGCAAGGAGCGCGCATGCCCACCTTCCACTTCCACCAGACGACCACCGCGACGCCCGAGCAGTTCATCGCCGGGCTCACCGACTTCGGGCCGGGCCGCGCGAAGCTCTTTGAAAACAGCGCCGACGGCTACCTCGAGGTCCACGAGAAGGGCCCGACCGAGGCCGACGTCACCGAGGGCTCGGCCGGCGTCTGGGAACGCCTGCACTACGACTGGTCCGATCCGGGCCGCGTCGTCCTGACGACCACGGACTCGAACGCGTGGGCGAACACCGCGAGCCACACCTACACCCTCACCCGCAACCCCGACGGGACGACCGCCATCGATTACGTGGTCGTCCGCGAGGGCAAGAACCTCAAGGGACGGGCGCTCGGGATCGTGCTCGCGACCGTCGGCAAGCGCCGCCTGGAGGGCGCGTTCGAAGGCCGTCAAGGCGATCGAGGCGCGAAACGATGGGGCCGCAGCGGCGGAACCCACGTAACGCCACAGGCAGCCTACGGAGGTCGAAATGGGCACCACCGAAGCCATGCCCCGGGTCGCGAACAACTCAACCGAGGATCTGAGCAAGATTGCACCTGTTCCCCACCCGTGGCCTCGTCGCGATCGCCTGGGCCGCCGTCTTCGCGGCGGTCTCGCACTCGTTGAGGACCGGGGTCACGGTCGGCGCGGGCATCCTGCTCGTCCGCTATCCGCTGATCGACGTCATCGCCTCGCTGATCGACGCGCGGAGCCAGGACGGATCCGCTCGGCAGCTGCTGCTGGCCGGCGCCGCGGTCAGCGTCGCCGCCGCCGTCGCCGTCGGTGTGGCCGCGACCGGTACGGAACGGTGCCTCTCGTGTACGGCACGTGTTCATTAGCCGTCTGAGCGCTCCGTTGCAGGAAACATAAGAGCGCCATGCGGCAGGGGTGCCACGCGGTGAAGATGCGTCGACCCACCAGGAAGGAGCTCGAGGTGCGTCGCCCGAGCGTGGTCAACCTGCTGATCGGCGCCACCGCCGTTGTGCCGCTATTCGCGTCCCCCGACTGGCTGACGCGCGGGCAAAGGCCGGTGTAGCCGGCGAGCTTGGCGGGTGAGGAGAAGCGCTCGATCTCGCCCGATCGTGAAGGCGAGGACCCAGCGGATGCCCGGGACGCTCATCAGCAGCGGGATGTAGGGGTGATCGGCGTGGCTTTCGCGGAGCTTTCTGTTGACGGCGTCGATCTGGCGCTCGAGATCGTCGATCAGCTCCACCGAGGCGGTGACATTGCCGCGCCAGGGCTCGGGAACGTCGACGCTTTCAAGCGCAGGCTTCGACGCGTACAACCGCGGTGACATCGACGGGATGTTGGAGAACTGGGCGTCCGACGCCGTGTTGGACTGGTCCAGGGGCCTCGGATTCGATGCACGCGTCTATCGAGGACGCGGCGAGATCCGGGCGTTCGCGCAGCGGTTCCTCGCGACTTGGGACGAGGTTCGGTTCGAGATCGTCGATGGCCCAGTAGAAATCGAGGACGGCCTGTTGATCACCGAGAAACTTGCATACCTTCGAGGACGAGACGGCATCGAGGTTCAGGCTCGGAGCGCGTGGCCAGGCTCGGAGCGCGTGGCTGATCACGATTCGAGACGGCGAGACGACCTCGCTCACGCTCTACCAGACGAAGCAGGACGCCCTCGAAGCCGCGGGGCTGCGGGACTGACGTCTCCAGTATTCCCGGATCCCGGCGATGCGTATCGTTCAGCCAGCAATGTGCGTGCAGTGCATGATGACGGCGGCCGCGAGCGTGTCCACCGCCAGCGGCGTCCGGTTGTGGCTCGGCAATCACCTCGATCGTTCCTCAGGCCGCGTCCTCTGCGCCTGATCACGATCGGGCTGTTCGTCTTGGCCGCCTTGGCCCCGGGACTGTTCGTCAACGGTAGCTCGCAAGCCGGGCACTAGGTCGGCTACGACACGTTGGGGCGCGCCGAGCCCTCGAAGCCGTCGGGCTACGGGAGTAGGTCGGTCACTCCCACGCGCTGAGATCCAGGCGCGCGCAGCAGGCTGCCGGGCGGTCGTTGAAGTTGCGCGTTCGGATTCCGACACCCTCCCCCTCCCCCCGGGCGGTTGCGGGAGTGCCTGCCGGGGAAGCTGGATCCTTGGGGCCGCGCCACAGACCCGTCTTTCCCCCCTTGGGGTGGGCGCGAGCGGTCCTGTTGGTGGATTCGACGGGGGCCCGCTTCGGCGGGCTCTCGTCTGCGCGTCGGCGTTTACTTGCCGACGCCTTCGGGAAGGCTCCTCCTGGGCTCGGCCGGCGGCGGGGACCATCTCTCCATCCCAGGACAATGACCGTCGGTCGGGCCCGTTCTCGCAATCCCCCTCCCCGGCGAAGATACTTGTCGGCGATGTCGCAGGAGAACGTGGAGCTCGTCCAGTCCTGGTTCAAACGCTGGAACAGAGGCGACCGGGACTTTTCGATGGATGATCTGCACCCGGACTTCCAGGTCGTCAGCCGGCTCCAGCGCGAGCCCTTCAAAGGGCGAGAGGGGCTGCATCGCTGGATGCAGGAGGTTGATGAGCAGTTCCGAGAGTGGGAGCTCCTCGGGGACGAGTGGCGCGAGACGGGCGACCGCGTCGTTGTCCTCGGCCGCCTCCGACTTCGCGGGAAAGAGAGCGGCGTCGCGGTCGACCAGCCGCACGGATGGTTGGTCGAGTTCAAGGACGGCAAGGTCTTTCGGTTCCGACACTTCGCCCGGCCGCAAGAGGCTCTCGAAGCCGCCGGGCTGCGGGAGTAGGCCGGTCACGCGAGCACTCGAGGCTCGCCACCTTCAGCGGCCCGACCGCGTTCTCGGGGCGACCCGAGAGGCGGTGGTGACGTCAGCGCACCGCTCACGACCGTCGAGCGAGTGCCGGTGGTCGGCGAATCGCACTATCAACCG
>JBKPHA010000107.1:0-8075 GCA_046729615.1 Actinomycetota bacterium | reverse complement strand
GGTATCCGGCCTTTGGCCACTTCTGCGATCGTTACCAGCCCGTCAGCGCACGGCCGGCCGGGTGCGCTGGTCCGTCTCGGGGGTGGGACCGCGGTGAAAGTGAGGAGCGAGAGATGACCGACCGACAACCCGAGCTCGACCTCCAGAACATGCCGGCGCCCGCCGAAGGCATCCTGGTGACCCACTTCCTGACCGTGCGGGACGTCGCTCGCTCGAGGGCCTTCTATGTGGACGTGCTCGGTGGCCAGGTGGTGCTGGAGGAGAACCCCTGCATCGTCAAGCTCGCCAACGGCTGGATCATCATGAACCCGGGCGGCGGGCCGACCCCGGACAAGCCGGGCATCTCGGTTGTTCCGCACGAGGCGTCGAACGAGGTCTCCACCTTCCTCAACCTGAGGGTGGCCGATATCGACGCGTGCTACCGCGATTGGAAGGCCAAGGGGGCTACCTTCGTCACCGAGCCGATCGACCGTGTCGCCGAGGTGCGCTGCTACATGCGCGACCCCGATGGCTATCTGATCGAGGTGGGGCAGGCGACTGGAATGCTGGAGGGGAAGTTCGCCAAGAAGCGGCCCGAGGACCTGCCCGGCTGAGGGCGATGCCGCCGGAGTGCTGAGCGCGCTCCACATCTCCTCGGCCCACGTTGCGGGCTTTTCAGGAGGCAGCATCATGGCCATGAAGGGTCAAGCGCTGCTTTTTCCGCGACTTCTTCGCCCGACACGATGCGACGCTCGTGACGACGATCATGTGCGCGTTCGACGTGAACTTCATGCGGGCGATCGATCCCGCGGTTAGCGGACTGCGCGCCGAGCGCACCTCCCTGCTCTCGCTCGGAGACGACGAGTGCCGGTTCGCGGTGGTCGCGACCGACGAGCCACTTGCCGCCTACACCGACGCCCTCGAGCAGCGATTCGTCGACAGCCAGCCAGCCAGCTGATGGAAGCAGGTTGTAGCGGAGCTCGCTTGTTATTTAGACCAGTTCAACGACACGCGCACGGCGGTCGCATCGGCCGAGACGCTGTTCGACGTAGTGACGGACTACGCGAACTATCCGGATTTCAACTGGCGCTCCTAAGCGTCGACGTGCTTAGGAAGGACGCTGATGGCGCCAGTCAGTTTCGACCCCGAGCTCGCCAAGCCGCTGGGCGCTGGCCGTCATCGGTCGCAAGCGACAAGACCAGGATCTCCCCCCGCGCTCGGCCCCGTCGAGGCTCCGCTCCTAATCCCGTCGCGGACCGCGGGAGTTCCGCGCGGAGACGTTGGCGGATGGAAGATCTAGGCGCCGAGCCGGTCGGCGAGTCGCTCCACAAGCCATAGGTCGTACACGTAGCCCTGTGGGTTCGCCTTCATAGTGATAGATCGACGCGCAACGATGCCGTCCGGCCCGCCCTCGATCTCCGCGTCGCGCCACACTTCAGGAGCGGGCGCCAGGCCGGAGACGAACTCCTCAACCTCCGGCGCGCTCCCGGGCTCCGCGACTAGGCGCCCGTGCTCTTCGCGAACCCGCAACGGCGCCACGGATGCCTCCACGTGAACCTCGTTCGCGCCGCGTTCGCGCCACATCGATGAAACGACGCCCATCCGCAGCGCAACGCGTCGCCCGTTACGGGTGCCGCTGAATTCCGTCACATCCCAGTCGGAAGTGTCCTGGTTGATCTCCCGCTCTTCGTCGAGCCCAAGCTCCTGGGTAAGGGTCGATGGGTTCTCGGCGGGGGGCTCGGTCTTTAGAGCTTCCCACACGACCTCCCAGCCGTATTCCCCCGCGTCGGCAATCTCCGCGGCGCGCCCGCGCATCTCGGCCGAAGGCGGGCCGGGGTGTGGAGCATCCCTTGATCGACGACGAAAGAGCCGCAACCTGCCGCGGAGTCTAATCGTGCGCGGTTCTGCTCAGGAATACGGCAGCAGCTTGCCACTGCTCGCCCGCGACGACCAGCGGTAGCCATGAGCACTCCTGCGACACCGCCTACTCCGAGAGTCCGGCGGCTTTCAAAGCATCGGCTGGCTCGTCGAGGAAGGTCTCGAAGCGAAGCAGCTGACGGTCTCGGATCTCAAAGAGAATCCCAACCGGTTGATCGAACGCGACGCCGCTCCGCCTGCCGCGGAGGCGGACATGCCCCAGCGCTGCGACGCAATCTCCCGCGTCGCGCCAATCCTCGATTACCAGGTTCCACTCGTCGAACTGCTCGTCGATCTCCCGCAGGTAGCGACGGACGCCTGCTCGGCCCCGCACGGATTTACCCAGGATCCGGCTTACAAGTACCGCGTCGGGGTGGATCTCCTCATCCGGGAACCAGCGCTCTCCAGCGTTCCACCGACTAAGCACGCTGCGGGCGAAACCAACGTTCTCCCGCGACATCGCCTACTCCCGCAGCCCGGCGGCCTCGAGAGCTTGTTGCCAGTCAGCGAAGCCCACTACCCGTCTCAACATCCCATCCTCGAGCGTGAACAACTGCCCGTATTCGAGCCTCACTTCGAGTCCATCCCTGCCTCGCCCGTGGAACCGGAACAGGACAAGTACGCGATCGTCCTCAAGTGGCCGATGCGATCAGCTTCTACGACGATGGATTCCCAGGCGCCTCGGAAGGTGTTCCAAAACCGGGTGAACCCCTCACGGCCGCGATAGGTGAGTTCGAGATCGGGAAACAGTCGTGCTGTCCGAAACTCGAATTTCGGCGCGCTGTGGTTCAGCAGCCACTCGAGATCGCCCCGGTTCCAGGCGTCGAGTGCCTGCCGTACGAGCGTCACATTCTCCTCCGACACCGCCGAAAGTATCTCGCCTGGGCAGGGAGGCGGACTGTCCCGTCAGGCAGGTCGTCCCCTCCCACTCGACATCGGGGTCGATGCCAGGGCCGCCTCGAAATCGTTGTGCAGGAATGCCTCCCACATGCCGCGCACGACTTGCACATTCCGCTCGGACACAGCAAATGTGAGTATCGCCCAAGCTCGACTAGGTGCGAGCGCGGCATAGGGGGCGGCAGGGGTTGAGCTGCGACGCGGCCACGCCGAGGGAAGTGGCCGGCAACTCGATCTGCCCGGAGCCGCCGAATGCGTCGAGCTGTCTCGCTATCTCCAAGGAGGAATACTCGGATGAAGCTCCACGTTAACGCCCGCAGCGCTTCTCGCGGGCAGCCGCGGTGGCGAGGTGAACTCGGGACACCGAGGCGGTTGTCCCTTTACCGGGGCGCTTCGGGGCCGCCCCTATCGGGCTCGACCGGCGTGCCGCGGCGTCGTACCAGCAGCACGGTGAGCGCCGCCGCCACCACCGGAGCTCCGATCCCGAGCAGCACAAACGCGAGCGCCGTGTCGATCTCGTGGACCATCCAGGTGAAGTTCATGCCGAAGAACCCGGTGATGAAGGTAAGCGGAAGGAAAATCGTGGCGACGACGGTGAGCCAGTAGATGGTTTCGTTCAGGCGCAGGTCGATCAGCTTCGCCAGCGCGTCGGCGGCGGCGTCGATCCCGTCGACCAGGCGACCGAGCTGGGCGTAGATGCGCTCGAAGTAGTGCTCGCTGTCGGCCTCCAGACCCTTGATGTCCGCGATCTCCTCGCTGATTCGCTCGAAGATCCCCCTCTGGGGTCCCACCCTGCGCCTCATTCTCGAGAGTCGGGAGTTGATCGCTCGGAGGGTGGCCATCCGGATGCGGGAGGACCGCATATCGGTTGACATGAGCTGCAATGCCTCGAGGGTCGACTCGGCCTCGTTTAGCGCATCGAAGCCGGTTGCGACCATGGCGTCGAGGATCGCGTAGACGATGTACTGCTCGCTGCGACCCTCGGGCGTCGTCGGCGAGAGCAGCCCCGGCAGGGACAGCGGCTCCTCATGGAGGGTCAGGATGTAGTCGCCGCTGATCAGCACGTGGATCTCGACGGCGCGCAGCGGTTGCTGGATCGTCGCCGCTTTGGTCGGCTGGAGAAAGCAGCCGAAGGAGAAGACGACGTGCTGACCGTCGGAATGGAACCTCCGGGAGAGGGGCGTGTCTTCGCGGAAGTCCACCAGCGGCTCGAGCATCTGACGCGGGATCCCCAGAGCGTCGCCGAGATCGTCGGGACTCGCTTGGCTCAGCGAGACATCGACCCAGAAGAAGCTCCCTGCCTTGCGGAGGGCGTCGATCCGTACCCGCTGCTGCGCACCGATCCCCTCGATGATCTCGCCCATCGCCCGGAGCGTAGGGTCAGCGAAAGACGGCTTCTCGTCCGGTGGTCGGGCGATCGCGATCGGATCGTCGGTCAAGGCGCCGACGACGCGCTCTACACCTCCCGGCAGGCGGTGAACGACGGCGAAGGACTGCGGGTGCAGGCGACGAAGCGGCCGGCACCCACCTCGATCAAGTCATCGAGGACGACCTCGATCGCCCGAGCAGATCGATCAGGCTCTGCATCGGTTCCAGTGCGGCGTTCCGCCCAAGCGCTCCTCAGCTGAACCCGGTTCTTAGCTGTTCAACTGTGTCCGGCCGCCTTCATTCACCCGGCGGTGGTTCGCTGTTTTCGGCTCCAGCTCCCCACGCTACCCAGTGGTGTCGGCCGATAGCGGGACTTGTGCTCAATCGCACACACCGAACGCGGCGCACGACGTAGCGTTGGCTTTGCATCGACGGAGAGGAGGTCCCAGGTGCATAACCCCCGCTTCATGTATGGGACATCCCCGAGGACATGGGAGATTGCCGCCTACCACGGCGTAAACAGGTGGCACATGCTCGGCACGATCGACGGCTCGAACCCACAAAGCGCGCTTGAATCGTGGGTGAAGGAGCAGGGCGGCATTCGGCCCGGGTGGTATGGAGTCCGCTCCGGCGACCAGGCTGACTGGCAGCCGTTCCGAGTCGATAAGACTGGAGTGCGGCGCGTCCAGACGCGCTCTCCGATCGGGTGAGATCGAGCGAGCGTTGGTAGACCGAAGGGTCGCTTCGGTGCCGGTGGTTGACGCACGAACTGCTGCGCCGCGGCCCCGGCGTGGCGCTAGCCTCTCGACCGTTCTGTCGGGTCTCCCCGGCGGGCATCTGAATCCGGTTGGGGCATGCTCCGGCGGGTCCTCGTCCTCTGGGGGTTTGAAGGTCGGTCTTTCCGTCCACAAATTGCGCCCCCACGACCCTCCCCCCACGGGGCGCGAAGACGAGATCGCCCCATGCGTCGCGAGGGGAGTGGCGTGACTGGGGCCTAGCCGCCGAAGGCGCTCTCCTTCTCTTCCTTCGAGCAACAAAGGCGGCACCCGCCTCGAGGAGGATGAGAAGGAGGTGTCCAATGACCACTTCGAGCCGCGAGGGGCCGCTAGAGGTCCGGGTCGACGAAGATGGCGACTCGCTCACGGTCCGAGTGGTGGGCGAGCTTGACCTCGCCACCGCCCCGATCGTCGAGGACTCGCTGCGATCGGCGCGGGAGCGCAACCCTTCGTCGATTGTTCTCGATCTCGATTCGGTGGGCTTCATCGACTCGACGGGCCTGCGGATGCTGCTCGTCGCCGCCCGGCGCTCGCGCGAGGACGGCGATCGCCTCCGCATTCGCTGCCGAGCGGGGCCGGTTCGTCGGATGATCGAGCTAACCGGCATGCAACATGCGCTGCCGCTGATTTCCTGAGGGATTTCGGGACTCCAGCGGCGTGCAGTCGAAGGGTTGCGGAGGCGTGGTGAACGAACATGCGGTTGCAGGGCGGCTGCTTCCCCACCATCGCGTTCCCCAGCTGAACCCGGTTCGTTAGCCGTCCAACTGTGTCCGGCCGGGGGCTGCGAGCGGGGTGCATCGGAGAGACGGTCCTGAGCCCGGTTTCCCCGGCTGGCAGACCGTGCTGTGAGCTCTACGTGGCAGCCGCAACCGAGCTGTCACGGGAGCGACACGACCTTGCCTTTGTGGTCGCTGTTCGGGCCAATCCTGGTCACCCAGCAGGGCACCGAGAGCGGCACACTGCAAAGGACCAGAGCTGCGGCTGCTGCCCTACCGGCCGCGATAGGGCCCCGGAAAGGCCCGATTTAGATTCGGTTCTTTCGTGGGTGAGGCCCGGCGCGGCCGCCGGCGCGCGTTAGCTAGTTAGGCTCATGCGGCCGGTCCGGCACGTCGACGACAACGACCTGGAGGAGTGTGGATGAGCGAGTACACAGTCGCCCACCTGGAGGAGATCGGCGAGATCAGTGATGGTCGCTGCCCCTGGCGTCCGGTGCGCCACCACTTCGGCATCACGTCGTTCGGGATCAACACATGGACGGGTCGCAAGGCAGGAGACAGAGTCATCAACGAGCACGATGAGGAGGGGGATAAGAACGAAGAGCTTTACTTCATCCAGACCGGCCGAGCCAGGTTCGAGCTCGACGGCGAACACGTGGATGCGCCCGCCGGCACGTTCGTCTTCGCCTGCCCTAGCGTGAAGCGGACGGCGTTCGCCGAGGAGCCGGGGACGACGATCCTGGCGGTGGGGGCCACGCCGGGGCAGGTGTACGAGCCGCTGGGCTGGGAGCTCTGGGCACCGTTTGGCCGACTGTACCGGGAGGGACGGTACGCCGAAGCGGCCAACCAGGCTCGCGACATGGCCGCAGCCCATCCGGAATACCCCGCACTGCTCTACAACGTCGCTTGCTGCGAGAGTCTCGCCGGGCGGAAGGCCGACGCGATCGAGCATCTGCGGCTCGCGATCGGGAAGTCGGACAGCGTTCGATCGTACTTGGCGGGGGACTCAGACCTCGACCCTCTCCGCGACGAACCGGAGTTCCAGGCGCTCCTCGCGGGCTGAGCCTCGGGGTAGGCACGCTCCCCGGGTGCGCCGTGGCCGGACCGATGACCGGATCACGGTTGACAATGGAGTCACCGCCATCGTGCGCCTCCGGGCTCACCGCACGGCGGTGCCGGGTGGCCGCGGCGCATCGGCGAGTTGTTCATCGATCCCGCGCGGCGAGAGGTCCCGGTCGACGACCGCGAGGTGCGGCTTGCGAACAAGGAGTTCGGCTGCGTAAAGGCGGTCTACCATTTGTTCAAGCGGCACAAGGCGGGCACCTGGCAACGAAGTGGGAACCCGCGGAATCGTCGCCCTCGCCGCTCGCCGCTGCTCGCGGGCGGAGTCCGCGCGACCGCGCATCCGTGCAAAGGGCTCTCCGCGGGGAGCGTGACCGGGACCCGTGCGGGGAGCCCGCACCACCGTCACTCCAAACCCCGACACCGCCGCGGCGCCCCGGCTTCCGCGAGGCGATGCCGACGGTCGTCGGGACCCGCGGACGGCGGCGGCCCGGGTCCTTCGTTCCGCGTAAGGAGCCGAGCTAGCCGGCCTGTTCAACGTTCAACAGCGCCACCTCGTAGCGCTCCACCGATGCCGTCTCACCGGGCCCGGTTACCTCCTCGCGCAGGCGCGTCGCCTCGTCCTCGCTCGCCCGCATCGCCGCCTCGTCCCGCCACAGGGAGATGACGACGATGGTTCCACTCCGTCGGTCGAGGAGGAAGATCGCCCCCTTCATGCCCTCGGTCTGGCCGAACTCCGTCGGTAAGACGCCCTTCTTGGTCTCCAGGGTGTCCTCGACGGCGGCGGGCGCGGCGCCCTCATAGCGGGTCATACGAGCGTGCATCTTCTCCTCCTGGTGGCTCCGAGGCCCTCGGGTGCAGATCTGACGCTATCCGTCCGCGACCGGAGGCGAGCGGTGCGTCGTTATATGAAACCAGCGTTTCGTATTACGGATTGATCGCAGTCTCGCTTTCGCATGAAAGCGGAAGCCTGTCCTATATCTGCCCCAAGCCATAGGTGGCGAGCACAGCAGGAACCCGAGCTGCTGTGCGAGGGTGACGATGGTCTGAAAGACCATGCGCGAATCTCGAAAACCGTTACACGTCGTAAAGGAGTGTCGAGGTCGCGCAGATTGAAGCGGTGGCGGTTCGGCGAAGCGGCTCCTCCTTTTCGCGCCAAACAGAAGCCCGCACACGAGGACGAACGGCTCTGGTTGCATCGCGCGATCCGGTGCGCTCATCTACCTCGCCCTTGTCGGCAGCTTGAGCGTCTCCCGCTCCGGGATGCCCTCGCCGAGCTCCTTGTGCCGCTCGATCTCGGCGTCGAGCTCGGCGCCGAAAAGCAGCGCCACGTTGGTGAGCCAAAGCCACCCCACGAGCA
>JBKPHA010000106.1:0-10666 GCA_046729615.1 Actinomycetota bacterium | reverse complement strand
CCCGACGCCGGCACCCGCGATGGGCTCGCAGGTCTCGTGGGCTCGGAGATGTGTATAAGAGACAGCCGCACAGCGCTGGTACCGAACCTGCTGCAGCTGCTGCTCGGCGTTACGGCGATCTCCTCGCTGTTCATGCTGACCCTCTACACGCAGCAGGTGCTGGGCTATACGCCGCTTCAGGCGGGGCTTGCCTACCTGCCGCTGGCGGGCGGGGTCGCGTCGGCCACAGCCGTTGCAAACCAGGTGGTTGGGCGGATCGGGCCGCGGCCGCTGGCGGTTGCCGGCCTCGCGATTGCTGCCGCCGGGATGGCGCTCATGGGACATGCCCCGGCCACGGCCGACTACTGGAGCGAGGTGCTCCCGGCGATGATCGTCCTCGGTCTCGGCTCCGGCCTCTCCTTCGTCTCGATCACGACCGCAGCTCTTGAGAGCGTCGATGATTCCGCCAGCGGCCTGGCCTCCGGGCTACTCAGCACCACCGTGCAGGTCGGCGGGGCGTTGGGCGTGGCGGTCCTCGTTGGCGTCGTCGTCACGCAGCGCGCGAATGATTTGCTGGCCTCCGGGTCAGCACCGGTTGCGGCCGAGGTCGGCGGCTTGCAGCTGGCGTTCCTGATCGCAGCCGCGGCCGCCCTCGCTGCATCGCTGATCGCGCTGATTGCGCTTGGACATGGCAAGAATGACGAGCTCACAGCGCCGGCCGATCCGATCGCGGGGGTGCGCTCGTGAGCGCCCGCGGCCCGGTTCCTCCGCCGGTGGGCGCCACGCCCAAGCTGGCGCCCCAGGAGGCGCGGGCGATGGTGCGTGCCTTCCTCTCCGAGGACGAGGAGCGCATCTGGTTCGGCCTCACCGAGATCTACGACGCCCTGCGCGGTGCCCTCGACACCCGCCTGCTCAGCGAACACAACCTGTCGCTGAGCATGCTCGAGGCGCTGATGCACGTCACCCATGCGGAGGCCGGCGCGATCAGCGTCTCGGAGCTCGCGGGGCGAATCCGCCTCAGCCCCAGCCAAGTCTCGCGGATCGCTATCGACCTCGAGCGCAGGGGCTTGGTCGCGCGCCAGCGCAGCGCGAGCGACTCGCGCTCGACCGAGCTTGCGATCACCGACGCCGGACGCGCGCAGTTGCAGGCCGCGGCCCCGGCGTATCTGTCGACGATCCGTGCCCACCTCTTCGACGCACTTTCCGGGCGAGATGTCAAGCAGCTCGCCCGCATCTGGAAGCGAATCGAAGCGGCTCGTGCGTCAGGCCAAAGCCAAGGACGGAGCCCGAAGGAGGATTGACATGAGCGTCAAGACCGTAGCTATTCAGCGGAGGGGGAGGGATTCGAACCCTCGACACGCTTTTAGACGTGTAACGGTTTTCGAGATCTTCGCACGGTCTCACCTACCGTTGCTCTGGTTCGGGGTCACCCGGACAAACCGCTGTCCCTATCCGTATAACTCGACAGGAGATGGCGGTCGGGAAACTTCCGCCTGTACGTCTCGGCCTGGTCCGACCCCTTCCTTGTCAGGCTTTCCTCCGAAAGCGGCGGATCGGGCAAGGTAGCGGCGCGAGACAGGATTCGTGGATCAGCGGTGTGCCACGGCGAGGAAGTGCTTGCGGATCCCCTTGCCGAAGCCGCTCGGGTGCCCGGAGAAGTAGGCCGCAGTCGTGGGCCCGAGCAGCGCATTCGAGCAGCCGCCGTAGTCCTCCTCCGTGTTCCACGTCCAGGCCAGATAGGAGATCCCAACGCGGTCGGCGAACCGCATCAGCTTGGCGCTGTAGTCGGAGTTGCAGTCGGTGTCGCCGAAGCCGCCGATGACGACCGGGTGCCGTCGGGCGACGCGTCGCAGGTCCGGCCTCGAGCTCGCGAGGTTGCCGGAGTAGTCGAAGCTGTTCCAGCCGGCGACCAGCTGCTGGCGCGGGTCGTGGGGTATGAACTCTTCCCAGCGTTCGAGGGTGCCGGCGAAGGCGATCCCGGAGATGATGATCGGCTGGGTGGCACCGGTCGAGCGGATGGCGTTGACGATCGCCTGGTGGCCGACCGCCTGGTAGGGCCCGAAGCGGGGCTCGCCCTCGGAGCCGTCGGCGTTGGTGGCACAGCCGTTCAGAGCGCAGGCCCAGGAGATCTTGTGCGGCTCGTCGTAGGCGTGGAAGAGGACGCCGTGGTTGCGGCGGAAGCGAGTTGAAACCGAACGCCAGAAGTCGAGCGCATGGTTGGCGTCGGCCATCGGGATCTCCGAGTCGCCCGGAACGGCGCCGTAGACGTTGTCACCGGGTCCCGCCCCGGAGAGCCGCAGGACAACGAAGATCCCGTGGGCGTTGAGGCGCTTCACGTAGCTAGCGATCGCGTCCCGGTAGGCCTTGCCGGTGAACTGCGGCTTGAGGCCCCCGTAGCCGCCGAGCCAGCAGGCCTCGTTCAGCGGCAACGCCACGGCGTTTACCCGCCAGGTCTTCAGTGCCTCGATCGAGCGGTCGTTGACCGGCCCCTGGAAGAAGCCGAAGCCGCGGCCGCCCTGACCGTCGTCGGACGCGCAGGCGTACTCCGAGCCGGACCGGTTGACTCCGATCAGCCGTACCGTGTGTGAAACGCCGGCGCTGCGCTTGATGAGATGGTTGCCGGAAACCCTGATCTTGAGGGCATCGGCGGAGGGGGCGCAGACCGTCAGAACCGATATCGCGGCGACGATCGCCCAGGGCGGTTTCAACTTCTTCCCCGCAGGGGCCAAAGCTAACGGATCGGGGGCCGTTAGGTGCTTCCGTGTAGGGCACTGCCATCGGGAGCGAGGTCCAGGCAACCCGACCGACCCGCACTGGCACTTCGCCCTAAGGGCAGTCGCCGTGCTCACTACGGCATGCGATCGGCGCGCGATCGGCCCATTAGGCGACAGCCGGCGATTCGTTCGTCGACTTCGCGCCGGTGGGGGCGCCTTTGGCTCCGATATTTGGGGGTCTAGTGGTGGGAAGAGGCGCTTTTGCAGGCATTCCCGGCGTCTAGCGGAGGGGGAGGGATTCGAACCCTCGTCGGAACGAAGTGGCCCGAAACGGTTTTCGAGACAAGCCATTCCGCGATCTGAATTCGGCGCTGTGCAACGGTTCTCGAAGCTTTTCGCTCCTGGCGTGCGATCGCGTTGCGATCGGCTCGTTTTTGAGAGTCGCTAGATCGTTCCGAGCCGGAACCCATGTCCGCGATTAACGCGGGACTTCCCACGCTGATCGCGGATTTGCACGCGCTGGCAGCTCGACTGAATTCGCAACCGCCAGAACAAATAAGGGCCTACAGGCCGCCGCCTCCGGCAGAGGCCTCGGCTGCCGGATGTCGGACGGCCTCTTCAAGCAGGAACCCGCGGATCGCGCGAGCGAACGCCTGCGGCTGGTCGCGCATGATCAGCGTGTAGCTGTCCTCGATCTCCACGAGGCGCGCGTTCGGCAGCCGCAGAGTTCGGATGGCGTGACCCCCAATGCCCGTGGTTCGGTGATCCTGTGTCCGTGTTCGACGACGAGCTCGGGTCATTGTTGGCTGAGCAGATCGCCTACTACCGCGCCCGCGCGGATGAGTACGACGAAACGGGGGTGGTGGATGCCGAGGAGGAGGGAAGACGGCTTCAGGCAGCGCTTCAGGACTTCCGACCGCAGGGGCACGTGCTCGAGCTCGCCTGCGGAACCGGCCAGTGGACCGGTCAGCTCGCCGCCAGCGCCCAGAGCGTGACCGCCGTGGACGCATCACCCGAAGTTCTTGCGATCAATCGCCGCAAGGTCAGCAGCCCGCGCGTGCGTTACGTCGAGGCGGATCTGTTCAACTGGCGCCCGGTCGAGAGTTACGACACAGTCTTCTTCGCGTTTTGGCTCTCGCATGTCCCGCCGGAGCGCTTCGACGCGTTCTGGGCTCTGGTGAGCGACTGCCTGGTGCCAGGCGGCCGAGTCTTCCTCATCGAGGACCGACCGTCGATGGCAGCCCAGGAGCGCGGACCCTCCGGCGAACCGGCCTACGTTGTCGAGCGCGAACTGCTGGACGGACGGACGTACCGGGCGATCAAGGCTTTCCGCGAGCCCAAGGCGCTCCGCAGGCAGCTATCCGCGCTCGGCTGGGAGATCGACATCGAGAACGTCGGCCGGCACTTCTACTACGGCACTGCCCGACGCCGGTCTGAGTAACGCTCCGGCAGGGTCTGAGTTCTCATCGGCTGTTGGAGGACCGCGGCGGGCTTTCCCTTTCGGGTGAATGCGAGCACGCTCAGCGGTTGACGCCGGCTCCCGCAGTGGACAAATACAGGAGCCAAGCCATCCCTCGCCGTCGCTCCTCCCTTGCGCGACGAGGAGCAGTCCACTGGGTTGCCCACGCATTATTTGTTTGGAGCGATCCCCCTCCAGCGACGATCGGTAGTTCGCGGCGCGGATCGAACGTGGCGTCTGCGCCTTGGCGATCCTCGCCGCGATCGCGTTCCAGGTCGTCGTCTGCTCCCGGGTGGAATGGCTCGTCGCCGCGGCCGGCCGGCCGGTGTGCCCGCACCCCGCAAGCGCGATCGCGGCGCCGACAAGGACGAGTGCCGCTCCGCGGCGGACGGCTCGCCACGGCCATGCTCCGGATTGGAGCCGAGTGAACGCCAAAACCGCCGCCAAGAAGAGCACCGAGGCGACGTAGAGGTTCAGCCGCAGACCGAGGATGTGGTGGGCGGGATCGACGCGAAGGAGCTCCTCGAAGATCCGAAAGCCCGAGTAGCCGGCGACATAGAGAGCGAACAGCCCACCCGGGCGGATCCGGCGATGGTGGCCCAGCCAAACGAGCGCGCCCGCCAATCCTAGGTTCCACAGGAGCTCGTAGAGAAACGTCGGATGGAAGGTGGCGTAGTTCTCGTAGCCCGGCGGACGATGGGCCGGGTCGATCTCGAGCGCCCACGGGAGGCCGCTCGGGCCACCGAAGAGCTCCTGGTTGAAGTAGTTGCCGATCCGGCCGATCGCCTGGGCAACCAGCAGCGCCGGCGCGGCGGTGTCCAGGAATCCCGGGATGTCGGCGCCGCGGCGGCGAAGCAGCCAGAGGCCAGCAAGGGTGCCGGCGGCGATGCCGCCCCAGATGCCGAGGCCGCCGTCCCAGATCGCAAAGGATCCCCACCAGTGCGGCGGCACCTCATTCCAGCTCGTCGCCAGGAAGTAAAGGCGCCCGCCGACAAGCCCCGCGGGAACGGACCAGATCGCAACCTCCTGAACCAGGTGACGATCGCCGCCCACGCGCTCCCAACGGCGTGAGGCAATCACCACCGCCGCGAGGATGGCGACGACGTAGGCGAGGCCGTAGGCGTGGACGAAGAAGGGCCCGACGTAAAAGCCGCTTGAAGGAGGGCTGGGGATCGAAGCAAGCGAGATACCGAAAAGCTACGCCGGCCGACCCACGGCCCAGCGAACGTCGACGCCGGTATGTGTCGGGAGTTCAGTCCGCGAGGCGAGCGGTCCCGATCAGGTGGGGCGTGCGAGGCACGATCGGCGAGGGGCTGAAGGGAAACGGTCGACCGACTCGACCGAAAAGCCGCCCCGCTCGAGCGTCGCCTGCGTGTCGCGGCTCATGTGACACCACGGGCCATCGTCGGCCAGACGGTCGCGTCGGCAAGGCGCTGAAGACGGGCGCCGAAGCGATTGTGTGCGATCACGTGCTCGTAGAAGCGAAGCTCGCCGCCTGGCCGCAGGACCCGGCGAGGCTCGGCTAGGGCACGGTCGGGGTCGCGAACCGTACAGAGCACCAGCGAGACGACCGCTGGCGTCGAAGGATCGGTCCTCGGCGGGTAGGTCCTCGGCCATTCCGGGCGACCTCGATCGGAATCGGCGCCGGGGGCGGCATCCTTCGCCAGCTCGAGCAGGTGCTCCTCGGGCTCGACGGCGAGCACGCGCGTGACCGTCGCAGGGTACAGCAGGAATTGATCCCGTGCCCGGCACCCACCTCGATCACCTTGCCGCTCAGGCCCTCGAGCAGGCATGCGCACGCGCCCCGCGTTCCTCGCCCTGGCGCTGATGCCTGGATAGATACGGGAGAAGAGTCGGTTTCTGATCGTCTGGTTGCCCATTGCGCAATCGTCAGGCCAGAAGGATGTCGAGCGCCCGCGCGTAGAGATCCTCGGGAACGGCTGGATCGGCGAGCCGCTCGACCGCCATCCCGTTGGTCAATGCGACGAGCAGCGTCGCCAGATCTCCGGCCGGCAGAGGCAAGGGAGAGCCGAGCTTCGCGGCCCGCTCGGCGAGTACCTCGCCGACGGCAGCGCGCAATCTCGCGTGGCGCTCGGCGAACTTCGGCCGGAGCTTCGGATCGCGCGCGGCCTCCGCCCAGAACTCGATCAAGAGGATCAGCCAGCGGCGGCGCTGCTTGAGGTAGACCGCGAACTCCTCGCCCACCCGCGGGCCGACGCCGTGCGGCGGCGCGGTGCGCGCGGCCTCATACATCGTCGCCAGGCGCGGGTCGAGCTTTTCCTCGAGGACGGCGAGGAAGAGCGCCCCCTTGCCGTCGAAGTTCGAATAGACGGCTCCAGTCGTAAGCCCCGCCTCGGCCGCGATCTCGCGCAGGGTGGCCGCCTGAAACCCGCGCTTCTCGAACACGCGGGTGGCGGCGGCGATCAGGGCCTCGCGGGGCGAAGCGTCGACGACCGATCGCGGCATGGAGGAGTACGATAACCGCGTTATCCGATAACCGCGTTATCGGCGGAGGAGGAACGATGGCGACGACGGCCGGTGAGCGCCCGCCCGAGGTGGCCGAGGGCGTCTACAGGCTCGGGACCAGGTGGGTCAACTTCTACCTCGTCGGCGAGGGCGGGGAATTCACGCTGATCGACGCCGGCTACCCCGGCTACTGGAGGTACCTCGTCGGCGCGATCGAGGCCCTGCGCACAAGTCCTGACGCAATTCGGGCCGTGATCGTCACCCATCACCACGCCGACCACGCGGGCACCGCCGAGCGCCTGCGCTCGACCGGGGGCACCCGCGTCCTCGCCGGCGAGGGCGACGCCTGGATCGTCACGGGCAGGTATCCATCGCACGCGAGCCCGGGCTTCTATTGGCAGTGCTCGCGGCATGGGAGCGGGCTCCGCTTCCTCGCCCACAGCGCGGCGGCGGGAGGAGCCAGGTACCGGCCGGTCGCGAGCGTCGAGACGGTGGCGGCGGAGCAGACCCTGGGGCTTCCCGGGCGCCCCCGCCTGATCCGCACCCCGGGCCACACCGCCGGTCATCTCTCCGTTGCCCTCGAGGATCGCGGGGTCCTGCTCACCGGAGACGCGCTCGCGAATCTCGACTACGTGATCGGCAACCCGGGCCTAGGGCTCCATCGCCTTAACGATGATCGCGAGGTGGCGCTCGGTTCCCTCAACCGATTTGACGGCGTCGCCGCTGACACCGTCCTCTTCGCCCACGGAGAGCCATGGACGGATGGCCTCGCGCCAGCGCTTCAGATCGTTCGCGAGCGGGAACTGGCATGAGTAGATGATGGACATGGGCGCAGCCCTGACCATCGCCATGGTGGTGATGATGGTCGTGATGATGGGAGGCATGGTCGCCGGTGGCGCATGGGCGATGCTGCGGCGTCGCAAACGCGACGAGGACAGGTAACGCCTTGCGGCGGTAGGCGCGTTTCGGCTTTCATGCGCTCATGAGTCGACCGAGGCTTCTCCTCGTCCCCGAGTTCACCGAGCTTGAATGGGCCGCGATCCGGCCGCGCCTCGAGGAGTGGGCGGAGGTGGCCTTATACGACCCGCCGGGGGTCGGTGCCGAGCCTCGCGTCGCGCGCCTCGATCGCCGCGCGGTCGTCGAGCGGGGGCTGGCGGAGCTCGATCGCCGCGGCTGGGAGCGCTACTTCATCGCCACCGAGGGGTGGGGGATCCCGAGCGCGGTCGAGGTCGCGCTCGAGCGGCCAGATCGCGTTCTCGGTCTCGCCCTGGGCCACGCGAAGCTGTCGTTTCGAAGAGATGGCGAGCGCGCCCCGGTCAGCGATGCCGTCTACCGCGCGCTGACCGAGCTGATCCGCACCGATCACGAGGCGTTCCTTCGCCACGGGATCGCGCAGGCGACCGGCGGCTCGGTTAGCGAGGACCTCGCCGAGCGGATGATCGAGCGCTTCCCACGGGACCTGATGGTGGCCGGGTGGGAGGCGATCACCCGCGACGACGCCGACATCGGGAGGATGCTCGCGCGGCTTGACTGTCCGCTCCTGTTCGCAAACCACGTCGGCTGCCTCGGCAGCACCCAGGAGGGATTCGACGACGCCGCCGCTGCGTTCCCGCACGCGAGGGTGGTCCGAGTACACGACGCACCGCTCGGCAGCGTGGATTTCGCTGAGGCGCTGCGCGGAGTTCTGCGAGGGAATCGCCGCCGAGATCACCGCCAATTCGCGGACGGACGCGGACGGCGTCCGACGGTCGACGCCGTGATCTGGCCGATGGGCAAAGGTCGCCGCTGAATCTGCCCGACGATCGGATGACGGCAAAGCTCTACGCATGCCCGCCTCGCACCCCAGCATCGCGGCGATGCTGATGCTCGAGCGCAAGCGGATCGACTACCGGATGGTATGGCTGCTCTTGCCGTTCACGGGTCCAGCGTTGCGGCTCTTCGGCTTTCCGCGGCGCACGGTCCCCGCAGTGCGCCTCGGCGACGCCAGGGTGCAGGGCTCGAGGGAGATCTCGTCGGCGCTAGAGCGGCTCGCCCGGAGCCGCCGCTTTACCCGCGCGACCCGCCGCTGCGGCGCGAGGTCGAGGCGGCCGAGCGCTGGGGCGAGGAGGTGCTCCAGGACGCGGCGCGGAGGATCGAGGTCTGGGAGCTTCGCCGTGACCACCGGATGGTCGCTACCCAGCTCGCCGACGCGCACAGGATCCAGGGCGCTCGCGTGCCGATCAACCCCCGACTCGCCGCGATGACGAGTGGTCCGACGATCGCCTGGTACGCGCGCCTGATCAGCGCCACCGATGAGGCGGTGCGGCGCGACCTCGGTGAGCTTCGCGCGATGCTCGACCGCGTCGACTCGTGGATCGCCGACGGCGTCCTCGGAGGCGATGAGCCGAACGCCGCCGACTACCAGATCGCGCCCTGCCTGAGCCTGCTGATGACGGTCGGTGAGCTGCGGCGGGCGATCGAGCCTCGTCCCGCCGGTCGCCTCGCGCTCGGGCTCGTTCCCGAATATCCGGGGCGCTCGGCCGGCGTGTTGCCGCGCGAGTGGCTGGTCGAAGCGGGTCTAATCCCGTAAGGCGTCGTGACAGAGGGCGCTCTTGATCGCGCGTTTCGGAAGCGGTGGACGCCGCAGTGAGCGGAGCGCGAGCGGTGGTCTCAGCCGCAGCACTCGTCGTCGCACGCGGCCGGCGAGACGAGAGCGGGCCGGGCGCAGCCGCCCTCGCCGCGCCAGGTCTCAAGTCCCTCCCTCACCGCGACGCCGGCAACCAGAAGCGCGGCGATGGGGTCGAGCCACCACCAGCCGAACAGGGCATTGCCACCGAGGCCAACGAACACCGCCCCCGCCAGGTAGGCGCAGAGCAGGTTCTGCGCGCCCTCGCCGTATGTGGCGGAGGAGCCGAGCGTGTCGGCGAGCCTTTGCTTCGCGTAGCCGAGGAACGGCATCCCGACGAGGCTCGTCGCGGTCAAGACCATGCCAAGCACGCTGGTATCGGAGCGGTCGCCAACTACGAGGTGCCGGATGGCCTCGAAGGCGACGTATGGGGCGAGAATGAAGAACTGGATCGCGACGAGCTTCTGAGCCCTGTCCTCGGCGGTGTGCGAGAGCAGACGGTGGCTCGTGAAGCGCCACACGATCACGAGGCTGGCGAAGCCCTCGATGGCGGAGTCGAGCCCGAAGCCGATGAGGGCGACGGAGCTCGCGAGGACTCCAGCGATGATCGCTATCGCTCCCTCGGCCCCCATCCAGACGAGGCTCAGCCACGAGAGGGCGCGCGCCCGGCGTGCCGCTCGCAGCCACTCCGCGCCCGGCTCTCGCCGCGTCGGCGGAGCTCGATCGGCGATCGTGGGGAGGGCGGCGTCGGTCATCCGACGGCCTCGGCGGCCAACGTCGTAGCGAGCAGCTCGCGCCCGCGGTTGGTGAGCGAGTACATGACCATCCTGCCGTCGCGACGGCTCTCCACGAGCTCATGCGAGCGCAGTTCGCGAAGATGATGGGAGACCAGGTTCTCGGCCCGCTCCGCGACCCAAGCCAGGTCGCATACGCACAGCTCTTCCCCTTCCGCCAGTGCTGCTGCGAGCATAAGCCGGGTGGGGTCGGCAAGCGCCTTCGCCTGCCCGGCGAGACGCTCGGCCAGAGCCGGGCTCAGCCGTCGCGAGCGCAACGCTTCGGCCTTCTCGAGATCGAGACAGAGGACGTCGCATTGGTCGTCAGCCATCGCCGACATCCTAATGAGCATTGAGATGTTCGACCGAATGCCTGAAGCGACCGCGCTCGGACCTCGCCTCTCCATTCGGGCGGTAGGGAGGCGACTCCGACGAGGGGGCACGTCGCAACGGACGAGACGCGAGCCGAGACTTGTCGAACAGCCCCCCTCCTTCGCGCGACGGGGAGCAGTGCGCGGGGGTTGATCATGTAGTCATCCGCGCCCTCGGCGAGGCCGCGTACGCGGTCGACCTCCGTCGATCTGCCGGACACCACGATGACGGGCAGAGCGGGGTCGAAACGCCCCGTCGGTCCCGCCGAGGCGCGGATCTCACGGAGGACGTCGAGGCC
>JBKPHA010000105.1:0-47611 GCA_046729615.1 Actinomycetota bacterium | reverse complement strand
ACTGGGCACGGGGGGCGTCTATCTGCTTTTCGATCCGCTTATCGACGTCGACACCTCGCCCCTCGATCGCCTCGACTCCGACCCTCTGCGAGACGTCGCCGGCTGGCACCTTTCCGCTCGCGTGCGGCTTGCTCCGTGCTTCCACCTGGCCTCCTTCCTCGGGTGGTTCAGTCTGTCCGGGCCGGCGCAGCTTAGACAAGTTCCAAACTCACTGTCAGTCGCAGCATCAACCTTGTCTAAACTCGCGGCCGATGGGTAACGAGGCATCCAGGCTCAGGGCGGCGAGGTTACGGGTGACGCCGCAGCGCCGCGCGATCCTGGGCGCGTTCGCCGACGATGGGGGTCACCTGACCGCCGACGAGGTCTACCAGCGCGCCCGAGTCGCGGTGCCGGAGCTGGCCCGCGCCACCGTCTACAACGCGCTCGGGGAGCTCGTGCGGGCGGGCCTCTTGCGGTCGGTTGAGGGCTTCGGCGCGGCGCGGTATGACCCGAACCTCGACGAGAGCCATCACCACTTTCGCTGCCGCTCGTGCGGGCGCCTGTTCGATGTGCACCCGCGAGCCGCCGCCGAAATCGACCTGGCCGGCAGCGGATTCACCGTGGAGCGCGTCCAGGTGCTGCTCGAGGGCAGCTGCCCGGAGTGCGCTCCGCTACCTGCGGCGCGAGCGCCGGGCGGTTGAAACGTCCGCGGCCACGTTCTCGACCACCTCTCCGCCGGTCGTCGGCGGCTCCGGGCCGAGCGCGTACTGCCCACCCGCGATGACGAACCGGTAGACGAGCGCCGCCAGAATGGCGCCCACGGTCGGTCCGACCAGGTACGGCCAGGTGCCCGCGAAGTGGTTGCCGATGAGCGCCGGGCCGAACCACCGGGCAGGGTTGATCGCCCCGCCGGTCAACGGCACGAAGATGAAGCCGTCGATCGCCAGCGCGAGGCCGATCGCGAGCGGTGCCCACTCGTGCCGGGCTCGCGGGTTGAGCGCGACGGCGCAAACCGCGAGCACCAGGATGAACGCGCCGATGCCCTCGACGATCGCGCCCAGGTACTCGTGGCTGAGGATCGGGCTGATGCTCGCCGCGCCGTAGTGGCTGGCGCGGCCCTCGTCGAGCAAGAGCCCCTTCACCAGCAGGGCGCCGAGGACGCCGCCGGAGAACTGCGCCAGGATGTAGACGGCAGCGTCGACCGGATCGATGCGCCGGAGGATCGCGGCGGCAAGGGTGATTACCGGGTTGAAGTGGCCGCCGCTCGCGGGGCCGAACGTGATGATCAAAGCGAAGAGGAGGAATCCGTAGAGCAGCCCCACCACCGCGAAGTCCGAGCCGGTCTGAGCGTTGGCGGTCGTGGCGATGTAGAGCACCCCGACGGTGCAGATCCCGAAGACGAGGAGCAACGTGCCGACCAGCTCGGCGACGTAGGCGGCTAGTCCTCGGTCCTGCACTCTCGAACCTCCTGGGCGATCCGGGCTTTCATCGATCCCGACTCCACGGCGCCGCGAATCCGCTCCGGCAGCGGGCAAATATGGCGCGGCAGTCTAACTGGCTTTTCGGCGGGCCTGCTCCGATTCTTTGTCGGCCTGCTGCTCCAGCCGCTTGCCGTCGGCGATCACCTCGAGCGCCTCCTCGCACGAGCGCCATCCCTCGACCTCGACCGTCTTCTCCTCGAGCTCCTTGTAGATCGAGAAGAAGTGCGTGATCTCGCGCTGAAGCGGGCGCGGGATGTCCTCGAGCGATTCGACCTGGTTCCACCCCGGGTCGTTGAGGGGAACGCAGACGATCTTGTCGTCCTCCCCCTTCTCGTCCCACATCTTGAACAGGGCGACGGGCTTCACACGGATGACGCAACCCGGAAATGTCGGCTCCGACACGCAGACCATCGCATCGAGCGGATCGCCATCACGTCCGCGGTGGCCGATCAGGTAGCCGTAGTCGGTCGGATAGACCGTGGACGACGAGAGAAAGCGGTCGAGCACGAGTTCGCGGAGCTCCTCGTCCCATTCGTACTTGTTGCGGCTCCCCTTCGGAATCTCGATGTAGGCCAGCAGGTGATCGCCGCGCTCGGCCATGTCCGGCCGAAGGCTATCCTGCGCCGACCAATGAAGAGGGTCGCTGCGCTGCTGGCGACCGGCCTCGCGGGAATCGCCCTAGCGGCGTGCGGGGGCGGTGCTGAACCGGGTGCTCCAAAGCGAGCGACCCTCGTCCTGGACTTCCAGCCGAACGCCGTGCACGCCGGCATCTACGCTGCGCTGCACGAGGACTACTACGAGGAGGCCGGCGTCGATCTCACCGTTCAGCAGCCCTCGTCCTCCACCGACGCGCCCAGGCTGCTCGAGGCCGGCAAGGCCCAGTTCGCGATCCTGGACATCCACGACCTGGCGATCGCGCGGGAGCGCGGGCTGGACATCCTGGGGGTCGCGCCGATCGTTCAGCGCCCGCTCGCCTCGGTGATCGCGCGCGAGGCGGTTCACCGGCCGCGAGACCTCGAAGGCCACACGGTCGGGGTCACCGGGCTGCCCTCTGACGACGCCGTGCTCGACTCGGTCGTCTCCGCCGACGGCGGGGATCCGGCAAAGGTGCACCGGGTCACGATCGGGTTCAACGCCGTGGCCGCCCTGGCCGCGGGCCGGGTCGACGCGGCGACGGCGTTCTGGAACGCCGAGGGAGTGACGCTGAAGCGCCAGGGCATTCGAACGCGCACCTTCCGCGTCGACGACTACGGCGCCCCGAGATATCCGGAGCTGGTGGTGGTGACGACCGCCGGGATGGTGCGTAACGACCCGAACCTGGTCGGAGCGGTGGTGGCCGCCACCCACGGGGGCTACGCCATCGCCCGCCGCCATCCGGCGGATGCGCTCGATGACCTCATCGACGCCGACCCGGATCTCGACCACGCCGACCAGGCCGCCGAGCTTCGCGCCCTCGACCGTGCCAACGCCTTCCGCCGACCCGGCGAGTTCGACACGCGCGTCCTCGCGGCATGGGCGCGCTGGGAGGCGGCCCACGGGATCGTCAAGCGACCTCCAAACGTGCGCCGAACGTTCGTCTCTGCGGCACGCTTGAGGAGCCTGGGCGAGAAGGCCCCGTCGACCTAGCCGAGCAGCCGCTCCACGAGCGCCGGCATCTCGCGTGCCATCCGCGACCTCGGCACGACGAGGTCCAGGCCGGCCGCATCGGCCGCCTCGCGCGTCTCGGTGTTCAGGTGCGAGTAGAACCCGAGCACGGGTGCGCCCAGCCCGACCACGCCCTCGGCGGGCTCCCGGTCCAGATCGACTACGAGAACGTCCACGTCCTCGAGCCCTGTTGCCTCCGCGACCGAGCTCGCCAGCTCGACGTCGTGACCGGCCGCACCGAGCGTCGCCTCGATGCGGCTCGCGAACATCAGGTCCGGCGCGACGGCCAGGACGCGCGCCACGCTCAGGGACCGTGCTCGAGGCGGCTCACAGGCTGCGGCGCCGCCGGAAATCCTGCCGGACGCTCTCGGGCCGGCCCCACATCTGTACGACCTCGGCGCGCCCCTCACGGACGTCCCGTACCACCAGCTCCCCCTCGATCCCCTCCCGGTCGAGAAGGGCCAGCGTTCCCTTCGCCGTCTCGGCGGCCGCCGCGTGGCCGAAGCGGTGCGCGATCAGGAGCCGGAAATGCCAGTCCGCCTTGGAGTACGGCTGGGCGTTCACCTGCGTGAGCAGAACGGCGGCGTCGACGTAGCGCTCCTCGTCGAAGATCCGCAGGTCGAGCTCGAGGTCCGTCCAGTCGTCCGGGAGCGAGTCGAGAACTTCCTGGAGCGAATCGGCGAGCGCCATCGCGGCGAAGCCTAGACCAGCGCCCCTTAGCCCACGAAGACCTGCTCCAGCAGGAACACGTTCAGGGCGATGATGAGCCCGCCGATCACCGATGCGAGCACGCTCAGCCAGCGCGGATTCACGAGCGCCCCCATTACGTTGCGCCGGGCCGCGATGACGAGCAGTGGGATCAGCGCGAACGGGATGCCGAACGACAGGACGACCTGGCTGATCACGAGGGCGCTCGTGGGATCGAGGCCGATCCCGAGCACGACCAGCGCCGGGGCGAGGGTGATCGCCCGGCGGAGGAAGATCGGGATCCGGCGCCGGATGAAGCCCTGCATCACCACCTGTCCAGACATCGTCCCGACCGAGGATGAGGCGAACCCCGACGCGAGCAGCGCGATCCCGAATACCGTGGCTGCGCCGCCGGAGACCGTCTTCTGGAGCCCGTCGAACGCGCTCTCGATGCTGTCGACGCCGAGCAGCCCGCCCTCGTGGAAGAGCGCGGCCGCCATCACCATCATCGAGATATTCACGATCCCCGCAAGGCTCATCGCCAGTACCACGTCGATCCGCTCGAAGCGCAGGATCCGGCGCCGCTCCGAATCGTCGCGACCGACGATCCGCCGCTGAGTCAGCGCCGAGTGCAGGTAGACGACGTGCGGCATCACGGTGGCGCCGATGATCCCGGTGGCCAGCAGGATGCTCTCGGTCCCTCCGAATCCGGGGATGACCAGGTGCTTGGCGACGTCCCCGCCGTCCGGATCGGACGCAAAGATCTCGAAGCCGAACGCGAGCACGATCACGCCCACCAGGGCGGAGATCGCCGCCTCCAGCCGGCGAAAGCCCATCTGCTGGAGCGCCAGGATGGTGAACGCCCCGGCGCCGGCGATCAGCGCGGCGGGGAAGAGCGGGATCCCGAACAGTAGGTTTAGTCCGAGTGCGGCACCGACGACCTCCGCGACGTCCGTGGACATGGCGACGATCTCCGCCTGGATCCACAGCCCGATAGAGGTACGGCGCGAGAAGTTCTCGCGGCACAGCTCCGGGAGGTTCCTCCCCGTGGCGATGCCGAGCTTGGCCGACTGAGTCTGAACCAGCATCGCGATCAGGTTCGCCCCGAGGACGACCCAGAGCAGCAGGTAGCCGAACTTCGCGCCGCCGGTGATGTTGGTCGCGAAGTTGCCCGGATCGACGTAGGCAACGGCGGCGATAAACGCCGGCCCGAGGAACGGCCAGACGCGCGCGGCCCCCCGTGCACGTCCCTCGAGCGAGGCACGTGCGGCCCGAGCCACCGCCGCTTCGCCCGGGAGGACGTGCTCCACATCGGCTGCCACGCCGTTGCCGGCAGCACCGGCGGCGGCCGGCGTCTCAACCGTGGAGTCCAGCGCCCGGTTCACGCCGGGATCTCCTCGCGCTCCACCCGCATCTTTTGCGCGAGGTCGCCCCCGAGGGCGTGCTCACGGCCGTCGACCTCGACGAAGACGGGGCCGCCGAACGGCTGAACGTCAGTCACGCGGAGCCGAGCCCCCGGCCGGACGCCGCGCTCCGCGAGATAGCGGAGGATCTCCGGATCCGAGTCGGAAACACGCGAGAAGGTCGCGACGTCGCCCGCCTCCAGCCGGTCCAGCGCCGTCGTGCGATCGGCCGCCATTGCGAGCTCGGGCGTCGGGATCGGGTCGCCGTGCGGATCCAGGGCGGGATTGCCGAGCTTCTCCGCGATCCTGCGCTCGAGGTCCTCCGAGATGTAGTGCTCGAGCACTTCAGCCTCGTCGTGAATGCGGTCCCATGGCATCTCGAGCGCGTCGGCCAGGAAGGCCTCGATGAGGCGGTGATGGCGGAGCACCTCCAACGCCACGCGCTCGCCTGCCGCCGTCAACGTCACGCCGTGGTACGGCGCGTAGCGGACCAGCCGGAGCTCGTCGAGGCGCTTCAGCATCGCCGTGACGGAGGGGGGCGCCACGTCCAGCCGCTCCGCCAGCGCCGTCGTGCTGACCCGCCCGTGCTCCTGGCGCCCGAGGGCGTAGATCGCCTTGACATAATCCTCGACGGCCTCGGTCGCGGAGGCGCTGCTGCGGCCCTCGACATTGGCTTTGCTCGATGTGCGGTTATGCGACATGGCTAAATCAGGGTTTAGTCTAGTCTAAATCGCGGGCGAAGCTCCGCGGCAGCAGGGCGCTCCTAGAATCGGTCGTATGAGCGCCAAAGTCGCGGTGGAGGTCGACGGCCAGTACCGAGCCCTGAAGGAGGAGGCCGGCGTGCTGGATCGCTCGGAGCGCGGCAAGTTCCTCGTGCGCGGTGCAGACGCCGCCGAATTCCTGGAGGGACAGCTGACGAACGACATCGAGGCGCTCGAGTCAGAGTGCGGGTGCTACGCGGCCCTCCTGGACCGCAAGGGGCACATGCAGGCCGACATGCGGGTGCTGCGCCTGGGGACCGGCGATCTGTGGCTCGACGCCGAGCCGGAGGCCGCAGCGACCGTGGAGCGCCACCTTCGGATGTACAGCATCGGGCGCGACGTCGAGATCGAGGATGTCTCGGGTCAATGGTCCATCCTGTCCGTGATCGGACCTGCCGCCTTCCAGCTGACCGGGACGTCGCCGTTGTATCCGGAGTACACGCAGCGGTTCTACGAGCGCGAGGGCATCGAGATCCTGGCGGTGGCGACCGACCTCGGGGTCGACTTGATCGTCCGCGCGGAGCGATCCCGCGAGCTCAGGGAGCTTCTTGCGCGCCGGGGCACGGCGGAGGTGACCGAGGCTGCGGCGGAGATCCTGCGCGTCGAATCCGGACGGCCGCGCTTCGGGCGCGAGATGACGACCGCGACCATCCCGCAGGAGGCCGGGATCGCCGAGCGGGCCGTGAGCTTCACGAAGGGCTGCTACATCGGCCAGGAGACGGTCGCCCGCCTCCACTACAAGGGCAAGCCGAACCGCCACCTGCGCGGGCTGCGATTGGACTCGCCTGTGGAGGATGGAGGGGCAATCACGCTCGGCGATCGCGATGTCGGCAGGGTCGGGACTGCGGTCATCTCCCCCGCCTTCGGGCCGATTGCGCTGGCGGTGATCCGACGCGAGGCCAAGCCGGGAAGCCGCGTCACCATCGGCGACGCCGGCGTCGGCGCCGAGGTCGTCGAGCTGCCCTTCTGAGCGAGCAGCGGGCGCCGAACTTGCGCATCGGCGCACGGCCTTCCATTAACGTTGCACCGATGCGAAATCGGGGTGCGCGGAGACCCTCGCGGCGCGGGCGCCTGGCATCACTCGGCGCCTCGACTCTGCTGGTCGGGGCCCTCCTCGCGGGCTGCGGAGCGAAGGATTTCCCGAACAATCCACGGCCACCGACGCCGATCGAGGTGAGCGCGCGGGTTGACTCGCAGCGCGTGCAGGTCGCCCCCAACCACTTCGGGGCGGGCCTCGTGAACTTCACGATCGCCAACCTCGCCACCGCGCCGATCACCCTGAGCGTCACCGGCCCGACCCGCGGCTCCACCACCCAGATCCAGCCGGGCACGCCCGACTACCTCCGGATGAACATGAAGGAGGGGACCTACCGAGTGACGGCGACTCAGGGCCGGATCAACCCGGCGACGATCAACGTCGGGCCGGAACGAGCCAGCTCGCAGAACAAGCTACTCGAGCCCTAGGGGGTCAGCGGGCGTTCGCAGCGGGGCTCAGCCCGCCTCGTCCGCCTCGGCGATGAGCGAGTCGATGCGCTCGAGATGCGCGAGCACAGCGGCGACCATCGCGTCGAGGCCGGCCCGGGCGTTGGCGATGCTCGTGTTCGCGCCCGTGAGCCCCCTGCGCACCTTCTGCGCCTCCTTCAGGGCGGTGGCGGCCGCCTCGGCCTCGTCCTTGACAGCGGCGGCGTCGACGGTGAGCGATCGGTCGCGCGCCATCGCCACCCGGGCAACCGCGAGCCGGTACGCCGTTTCGAGCGCGAGCCCGTCCGGCTCGTCGCGGTCGAGAGCGATGATCAGCTTGTTGCCCTCGTACTCGTGGAGGGGCTCGCGGCCGCTCGGAACCTGCTCGCCGCCCGCAACGGCGAGGACGGCGAAGTCGGCGCTCCGCTCCTCCAGCGCGCCGATGAGCTGGCGCCACGCCTCCTGCTTGGACAGCCCGCGCTTGTCCTTCGCCTCGAACACGATCCGGGCGATGCATGGACCCTCGGCAGCACCCACCTCGACCACGGTATCCCCCTTGCGGCCACCGCCCTCGGACGCCTCGCCCCCCGTGTGGTGGGCACTATCCCCGCGCGCTGCCGCGATCCGCTCGATCGCCCTGTGGACACGGTCCTCGAAGCCGAGCCCCTTCCGCGTCCCAGCCGCCTCCGCCTCGGCGACCCGCTCCTGAGCTACCGTCCGCTCCTTGAGCTCAACGAGCTCGAGGCGGAGGTCCGCGATCACCTTGCGGTTCTCCGCGGCCTCCCGCTGCTGCGTTTCCCGTAAGCCCTTGAAGACCTCGACCATCGTCTGCTTGTAGTCGAACAGCGGGTTGGCCTCATCCTCGACCCGCAGCAGCCTGAGGATCGCCTCCCGCTGGTTCTCAAGCGAAGCCTCCAGCAGCGACTCGATCTCCTTCTGCACGGACCCGTCGCGCGAGCCGTCGAAGGCCGAGGCGATCCGCTCCGACAGCGCTTCGTCGCCGGTCTCGAGCTGCTTCATCAACCGCTCCCGGAGCGCACCCGCGTGCCGCTCGAACTCCGCCCGGACGTAATCGACGTTGGCCGCCGTCTCCTCGCTGTCGAGCACCCGCGCGCCGATCTCGATCGCCTTCGCGACCGTTTGCGCGGGCCGCTGCCCGGTCTCCGCACGCGTGCGAACGACGAGAGCCGCCCGCTCGTCGGCGACTGTGAGGCGCTCGATTACGAGGCGATCGTCGAGCGCGCGGACCACGCCCTCGGCGAGATCGTCGAGTGGGAGCTGTGGCTTCGAGGATGCTTCCATCGGACTCCCGAAGGTAGTCGCCGGGCCTGACGGAAAGCTGACGGCCTCGTCGATTGAGTGATTCACCACATGGTCAACGACGCAGTCGATGCAATAGACGATCGAAATTCGCCGCGCCGTTAGGATGCGCGCGGTTTTCGTCCCTTCCCCAACTCGAGAGGAGGAGCGTGGCTGTAGACGTACCGGAGGTCTCGAAGCTCGGCACAGGTCCCGGTGAGCTCCCGGAGACAATGCCGGCCTGGGTCATCCGGCAGGAGCGCGAGGGCGAGCCCAAGGACGCGTTCAAGCTCGAGGAGATCGAGCTGCCCGAGCCCAGTGCCTTCGAGGTGATCGTTCGCGTCATGGCCGCGGGGGTGAACTTCAACAACGTCTGGGCAGCGCTTGGCAAGCCCGTCTCCGTATTCGGCTACGGCGATCATCCGGAGTGGGGCCACCATATCGGCGGCTCGGACGCCTCCGGCATCGTCTGGGCGGTGGGTCCGGGCGTCACCCGGTGGAAGCCGGGGGATGAGGTCGTGATCCATTGCAATCAGGCCTCCTACGAGGACACAGAGGTCCACGGTCTCGACCCGCTCGCCGCTCCCAGCCAGCGGATCTGGGGATACGAGACGACGTGGGGCTCGTTCGCGCAGTTCACGAAGGTGCAGGCACAGCAGCTCCTCCCCAAGCCACCGAACCTCTCGTGGGTCGAATCCTCGGCCTACGGGCTCACCTACTTCACGGCCTACCGGATGCTGATTGATCGCTGCAACCTCCAGGCCGGCCATAACGTTCTGATCTGGGGCGCGGCGGGCGGGCTCGGCGTGTTCGCCACGCAGCTCTGTGCGGCGTCGGGCGCAAACGCGGTCGGCGTCGTCTCCTCGCAGGAGAAGGGCGCGCTCGTCAAGCAGCTTGGCGCCATCGACTACATCAACCGCAACGAGTTCGCGGGCATGATGCGAAGGGGCGGCGAGTCGGCCGACGAGGAGAAGGAGCGCTTCAAGGTCTCGCGCGCCTTCGCGAGGCGGGCGAAGGAGATCCTCGGCGACGCTCCCGACATCGTCTTCGAGCACGTCGGCAAGGCCACGTTCCCGACCTCGGTCCTCGTCGTCAAGCCGTTCGGCAAGGTCGTGATCTGCGGCGCCACCTCGGGCTATGAGCTCGACTTCGACGTCCGGTACCTGTGGATGCGCCAGAAGGAGATCCTCGGCTCCCACTTCGCGAACGCATACGAGTGCATGCGCGCAAATCAGCTGATGGCGGAGGGGAAGATCAGGCCGGTGCTGTGGCAGGCGATGGGCTTCGAGGGCGTCCCCGAGGCGCACCAGCTCCTACATGAGAACAGGCACCTCGGCAAGATCTCGATCATGGTCGGCGCGAGCGACCGCGACGAGGGCAAGCACACTGAGGGCCCCGGCGCGATCTGGGCCGAGGTCGGAACCTGAGGATCCGGTCGCCGAGCCGACGATGCCCGACGTCAACTACATCGACTGGCACGTCCACCCCTTCCGCGCCGAGCGCTGGTTCGAGATCTGGAGGCCGGCTCTGGATCGCGCGATGGCGTTCGGCGCGCGCTCGTGCACCCTCTCCCGCGACGTGGACGATCCCCTGCACTTCCGCCAGGTCTCCGTGTGGCACGACCACGCCGATTTCGAGCGCTCCTGGTACTCGGACGAGATCACGGCGCTACGCGAGGCGGCGCTCAACTACTTCAACAAGCCGCTCCTGCCGAGCTGGCATACGACCGTCTTCGACGCCACGACCGTCAGTACCGGCGACTAGTGGTACAATCCAGCGGCTCAGAGGCGCTCGAGCGGCGCCATCGTGAGACCGGCGTCCCTCAAGAGCTCCCAGTAGAACTCCGCGACCTCCTTCGGCCCGCTCCAGACGATGGCCCGGCCGGAGCTGTGGATCCGGTCGGCAAACCGATATCCCTCCTCCAGCGAGACGCCCGGAATCACATTCGAGAGCGTCCGAGCGACGTGGTCGAACGTGTTGTGGTCGTCGTTCAGAACGATCACGTTCCAGTTGCCGCCCACCCCCGACCCGGGACCGGCGGTGCGCGGGCGCTCGACCGTCTCGGTCGCCATGGCCGTCAGGGTAGAGGCTTCCGGGGTGCCCCGGTTAGGGCTGCGGGACCTGAACCTCGAGGGTGTCGAACGTCGCCGACGCCGGCTTTGAGCGCTTCTTCTTGTAGCCCAGCATGATCTCGAGCTTGCGCCCATCCACCTGACCAGCGTTGCCGTCGTTCGCCTTCGCGACCTTCTTGCCGTTGACCCGGCCGACGATCTGCGCGCCGACCGCCGACAGCGTCAGGACGTTCGGCTTGTTGGTGCCCTTGATCGCCTTGTTGTCGCCCCTGGCCATCACCTCGACCTTCTCGGTGCCGTTCATCCGGACGAGCTTGAAGCTGCGCTCGCTGGGGAAGACCTGGAGCTGGTAGCCGGTGTCCTTGGCCGACCTCACCGCGAGGCCCACGTAGACGCGATTCCGAACGCTCTTCGGCGTCTGCTTGAGGAGCTTCGCCGCGCCCTTGAACTTGTGGTTGGGAGCGTCGGAGTCGCCCTCCACGGGCGGCCTGTAGCCGCACACCATCTTGCCGCGGTCGGCGGTGACGATCAGGCTCTCGCCCTTCTTGCGCCAGTCCCTCGTGCAGTGCTTGCCCTCCGCGTGACGGAGCTGCTTCGCCTCCTTCTTGCTCGAGAAGTCGTTCGAGTACACGGTCACGCCCCCGAAGGCGGTCGCGGCGATGACGGCCGCGGCGACCGCCGCGACGGCAAGCGCGAGGAACGGGAGCTTCCGGATGAAGCGCCTCATCGGTCGGTGCAGCGTAGCCAGTCGGAGGGTCAGGACCGCTTGCGCCAGTATCGCTCCAGCCCCAGCCAGAGCTGCTCCGGCGGTGCCGCCTGACGGTGGCGGATCGCCGCGGCCTCGTCGACCGATCCCTCGATCTCCTCGTCGACCACCCGCAGGAAGCGCGCTCGGTCGTCGGCTCGGGCGAGCTCGGTGTGGCGCCGCAGGCTCTCGCGAACCCGCTCGAGCTGCTCGAGCGGCTCATCTGTCCGCTCGAAGTGAGTCAGGCACAGCCGCCGGGGCCGCCACTTGGCGACTCGATCGAGCGAACCCTCCCAGGCCTCGACGTCGATGTCAGGCGGAGGCGTGGGGGCCACCGTGAAATCGAACGGGGGGATCCGCACGCCGGCGGCGTCGCCCACGTAGGCGTCGCCGGAGTCCTCGTGCAGGTAGGCGACGTGGTGGCTCGCGTGTCCCGGTGTATACGCGACGCGAAAGCCCTCGACCGCCTCGCCCCCGCCGAGCGCGACGATGTTCTCGGGCGGGACCGGCAGCACGTCGCCCCACAGGCGCTCCATGTCGTCGCCGTAGAGGCGCGCGGCACTCTCGAGCAGCTTCGCCGGGTCGACCAGATGCGGGGCCCCGACCTCGTGGACGTAGACGCGGAGGTGGGGAAATCGCCTTACCAGTGACCCGGACGCGCCCGCGTGGTCGACGTGAATGTGCGTGAGCAGGAGCACCCGCGGCTCGGCACAGGCCCCCGCGAGCAGGTTCTCCAACCCGGTCGACGGCCCCGGATCGACGATCAACCCGTCGATCTCGTAGGCGCCGATCACGCGGTCGTTTCCCTGGTGCATCACGTCGATGAGGCGGCTCATGACATGAAACGTAGAATCTCCACCATGGGCGAGCACCGGCTGCCCGAGCGCGATCGGCCGTGGGTGATGCGCACGTATGCCGGGCATTCGGACGCCCGGCGCTCAAACGAGCTCTACCGCCGCAACCTCGCCAAGGGCCAGACTGGGCTGTCTGTCGCCTTCGACCTGCCGACGCAGACCGGGTACGACCCGGATCACGTTCTGGCTCGGGGCGAGGTCGGGAAGGTCGGCGTCTCCATCGCGCACAAGGGCGACATGCACACGCTGCTGGACGGCATCCCGCTCGACGAGATGAACACATCGATGACGATCAACGCCACGGCAGCGTGGTTGCTGGCCCTCTACGTGACCGTCGCCGAGGAAAACGGCACAGGTCGCTCGAAGCTGACGGGCACGACCCAGAACGACATCATCAAGGAGTACCTGTCGCGCGGCACCTACGCCTTCCCACCGGAGCCCTCAATGCGCCTGATCGCCGACGCGGTGGCGTTCACCGTGAACGAGGTGCCGAAGTGGAACCCGATCAACGTCTGCAGCTACCACCTCCAAGAGGCGGGAGCGACGCCGGTTCAGGAGGTTGCCTACACGCTCTCGAACGCGATCGCCGTCCTGGATGAGGTCAAAGCCCGGGGGCAGGTCTCGGACGAGGACTTCCCGCGCGTCTTCGGCCGCATCTCCTTCTTCGTCAACGCGGGGATCCGCTTCATCGAGGAGCACGCGAAGCTCCGCGCGATGGGCAAGCTGTGGGAGGAGATCGGGCGCAACCGCTACGGCGTCACCGAGCCGAAGTTCCTGCGCATGCGCTACGGCGTCCAGGTGAACTCGCTGGGGCTCACCGAGGCTCAGCCCGAGAACAACGTCCCGCGGATCGTGCTCGAGGCCCTCGCCGTGACGCTCGGGCGCAACGCCCGCGCCCGAGCCATCCAGCTTCCCGCCTGGAACGAGGCACTGGGGCTCCCGCGCCCGTGGGACCAGCAGTGGAGCCTGCGGATCCAGCAGATCCTGGCGAACGAGACCGACATCTTGGAGTACCCCGACATCTTCGAGGGCTCCAAGGTCCTTGAGGCGCTCACCGGCGAGCTCGCGGATGGTGCTCGCGAGGAGATGCGGGCCGTCGAGGAGCACGGCGGCGCCGTCGAGGCCGTTCCCTATATGAAGGCCCAGCTGGTGGAGTCGCACCGGCAGCGGGTGGCCAAGGTCGAGCGCGGCGAGATCAAGGTCGTCGGCCAAAACGTCTTCACCGAGGGGGAGGACTCGCCGCTCACCGCGGACGCCGACGGCGGCATCCTGACGCCGGATCCCGAGGTCGAGGGCGAGCGCCGCGAGGCTCTCGACCGCTGGAAGGCCGAGCGGGATGGGGCGGCGGTCGACCGCGCGCTCGAGCGGCTGGCCGATGTGGCGCGGGACGAGAGCGCCAACATCATGCCGGCGACGATCGATGCGGCGAAAGCCGGCGCGACGACCGGGGAGTGGGCAGGCGTCCTCCGCGACGTTTTCGGTGATTACCGCGCGCCGACGGGTGTCGGCGCGGCGCCCGAGTCGGCGGACGGCGACATGCTGGCCGCCGCCCGCCAGCGCATCGCGCAGCTCGCCGAGGAGCTGGGCCACCGCCCGCGGATCCTTGTCGGCAAGCCCGGGCTCGACGGCCATTCAAACGGCGCCGAGCAGATCGCGGTGCGGGCGCGCGATGTCGGCATGGAGGTGATCTACCAGGGCATCAGGCTCACCCCAGCGCAGATCGCGGCCGCGGCCCGGGACGAGGACGTGGACATCGTCGGCCTCTCGATCCTCTCGGGCTCGCATCGCCAGCTCGTACCGGAGACGGTGCGCCTGCTGCGGGAGGAGGGAGTCGACGCGCCGGTGGTGGTGGGCGGCATCATCCCGTTCGCCGATGCCAGGGCGCTCGAGGACGCGGGGGTCGCGCGCGTGTACACACCGAAGGACTTCGACCTCAACCGCATCATGGGCGAGATCGCGGATCTGCTCGCCGAGCGCGCCGCGACGTCTCCCGCTCCCGCGGCGTAACCGGGGCGCCCCCGTGGCAGGGACGCCCGCACGCGGTACGCCTTCGGCGGAGACGCCGTGAGGGGGCCGGAGGGTCGTGGGATCGAGTTCCCGGTCGAGGGACTCACGCACGGACAGATCCGGCTCCGTCTGCGCGCCGACTCCGACACGCCCGCGCTCGTCGCGGCTTGCCGGGACCCGGAGGTTCCGCGCTGGACCCGCGTGCCCAACGACTACGACGAGCGCGCCGCGGCCGAATGGGAGGCCGAAGCCGGGCGGCAGCGGCAATCCGGCGAGGGACTGCACCTGATGATCGCAGAGGTCAAAAACGACGAGCTCCTGGGCTCGATCGGGATCCATGACATCGATCGAGACGAGGGGCGCTGCAACGTCGGCTACTACCTCGCTCGCGAGGCGCGCGGGCGCGGGATCGTGACTCGCGCGGTGCGGATGCTGAGCCGGTGGGCATTCGACAACCTGCCGGTCGATCGCATCGAGATCCCGGTTGTTGCCGAAAACGACGCCTCGCGGCGCGTCGCGGAGCGGGCCGGCTACACGTTCGAAGGCGTGCTTCGGTCCCACACCGTGATCAAGGGCACGCGCAGGGACATGGCCATGTACTCGCTGTTGCGAGGCGAGCTACGCTGAGCCTGCCTTCTGTTTCCAGGTAGGTACGCTGAATGCGATGAACCACGGCTTTCCCGAGGAGCGGGGCGCCTGGCTCAGGTGCTACCGCTGCTGGTCGCAACGCCTCGAAGCCCAAGTCCATTACGACGCGATCCTCAAGGTCGATCCTGAGACCGGCGAGGCCGCTGACCGTGTCGAGGAGATCCAGGAGGCCGTGGTCCAGTGCCTCGATTGCATGCACGACCAGCCCCACCTGACGGTCGCGGACGGTCGCGTCGTGCCGGTGGAGGAGCGCTGGGAGCGGATGGTCGCCGGCAAGCCGTTCGTCGCTTCCTGCACGGTGACCATCGACCAGGACCAGGTCGAGACCTGCTCCGGCCCCGACGCCGCCGACAGTCTCACCTATGGAGCGCTGGGTGATTCCGGCACGCGCGAGTTCTTCACCCACGTCCGCTTCCACAAGCACGACGACGACCTGATCGTCGTCCACCTCCTGGTCGAGCTCTACGCGCGCTCTGAGGAGGAGGCAATCGAGGTCCTCGAGGACGCCGCGCGCGGCACCCTCGAGATCACCTCGCTCGCGGAGGAGTCGCGGCCTCCGGCCCACGCTGCCGACGAGGCGCACTGAGACGTAGCGGGATATAAACCCGGCCGATGCCGGGGATCGGCGCCTTCATCTCCGCCGGGCGCTCGCTCGACTCGGCGCTCGACCGGGTGCGGCTGGCGGACGAGCTCGGCCTCGATTCCGTGTTCACCACACACATCGCCGGGCGGGATTCGCTCTCGTTGCTGATGGCGTACGCGTCCGTAACCGAGCGTGCGCGGCTCGGGACTGGCGTGGTCCCGATCTTCTCTCGCACGCCCGCGTCGATGGCCCAGGCCGCGGCCACGATCGACGAGTTCTCGGGTGGGCGGATGGTCCTCGGGATCGGCGTCTCACATCAGGTGACGGTTGAGAACTGGTACGGGACGAGGATCGAGAAGCCCGTCACGCAGATGCGCGAGTACGCGACGATCCTGCGCGCCATCTTCCGCGGGGAGCCGCCGCCCGAGGGTGAGTTCTTCACGACGCGGTTTCAGTTCATGGGATACGCCGCGCGGCCGGACCTCCCGATCTACATCGCGGCCCTGTCGCCGAACATGCTGCGCCTTGCCGGCGAGATCGGCGACGGGGTACTGCTCTGGCTGTGCAACCCGGACTACATCCGCAACGTCGTCGTCCCGTCCGCCCGCGAGGGCCGCGAGCGCGCGGGGAAGTCGCTGGAGGGCTTCGACATCGTGCCTGCGGTCACCGTCGCGCTGGCCGACGATGTCGAGGCAGCGCGGGCCACGATGCGAAAGGAGCTCGTCCCCTACGCGTCGCTCCCCTTCTACCGCGCGATGCTCGAGCGATCACAGTTCGGCGACGAACTTGCCGCGTTCGACGAGGGGATGCGGGAGGGCGACACAGAAACGGCGAAGGCCGGCCTGTCAGATGGGCTGCTCGAATCGCTGGCGGGCCTGGGCTCGGCCGACGACGTACGAGGAGCCGTCGAGCGCTACCGCGAAGCCGGGGCGACGACACCCTCGATCGGCGGCCTGCCCGGTTCCGACTTCGACGGCGCCCTTCGTGCGGTCGCGGAGCTTCGCTAGCTCACTCTTCGACCTCGCCTGCAAGAAAGCGATCGTGCGAGGGCTCGTACCAGGGCATCCGCGGGAGCCCGAGCCACTGTTCGAGGCCCGCCTATGCGGATAACCTTTCAACCGCAGCCCCTCCGAATGCCGGTTGAAGACTTATCCCCCCCTGAGAGGGGCTAACGCTTCAACCGTGTCTGAACCCGGCGTCGATTGGAGGGTTATCCGCCGTCGCCCGGAACCGGCGGATGAGAGCCCGCGAGTCAAGCGGCGCCACGGACGGCCGCCGCGCCTTCCAGCTGGCTCGCTCGAACACAAGCGCCGTCGCAATCGGGCGGCCGCCGACGATCTCGATGCCGTGCTCCTCGCGCGGGCAGTTGCGCAGGCGTCCCCCGTATACGAGCGACGCCGAGCCGCCACCATCGAGGTTGAGCGCGGTCTCGGCACCGAGTTCGGCGAGCACCTTGGCGAGCTCGGTAAGCGTCATTCCCGCCTCGCCCAGCGCGCGGCCCTCGCAGGCGACGGCCATCAGGTGCGTCGGCGTGAGCGCGAGCGCAGCGCGCGGGTAGCGCCCGCGGGTGATGTCGGAGTCGAACTGAGCCGCGCCTGCCGAGAATCCCTCGGAGTCCTCGCCGGCCGTCACGACTGGCAGGCCGTCGCGCACGAGGAGCGGCCCAGCCTGTAGGAGGTCGCCCGGCGGCTCGGCGGCGAGCTCGAACCGGCGAGCGATGCGGATGCGGTTCCCCCAGATGTGGACGCACGACCGCACCGCCGCCCATGGCTCATAGAAGGGCGTGGTCGCCACCGCGCGGCCGTCCATCCGCAGCTCGCCCAGCGGGGTGCGCTGTGGGCGCGCGAAGAAGCCGCCGACGATCGCGTCTCGCACCCCCGTCTCCCTGCACCAGCGCACGAGCGTGCCCGCGTTACCCACGCAGGTGACCCGTGCGCCGAATGCGCCGCGGTCGAAGTAGGCGGCGTGAAGCGTCGACGTCGCGTCGTCGGCGTGCGTGAGCTGGATGCGGCGATACTCGCGTCCGGCCGAAGCGACGCCGGTGGCGGGACGCACGCCTGCGTATCCGGCGGCCAGCATGAGCGCACAATTAACCCCGCATCGGACGTTTGTTGCGTAAATCCGGTGAACGCCTTGTAGCGCGCGCTACAAGCCTCGTTCCGCGGGCTCCTCGACTCGATCCGCCGCCGGGTCACGGCGCCCGGACTCCTCGTCGAACACCGCCGCGATCCGCTCGACGACGCTGGGCATCGAAAAGCGCTCCACGACCGCTGCGCGAGCTTCGCGCCCACGACGCTGGCGCTCGCCGTCCTCGTTCACGACGCAGATCAGCGCCTCGGCGAGCGCCTCGGCGTCATCGGGTGGGACGAGCCAGCCGGTGCGACCGTCATCGACTATCGATCGCGTGCCGATCGAGCTCGCGGCCACAGCGGGGAGCCGGCACGCCATGCCCTCGACGAGCACCATCCCGAACTGCTCGCGAACGGAGGACAGCACGATCGCGTCGGAGGCGGCGAGGAACTCCGGCAGCGCGTCATGGTCGCGCCAACCGGCGAGGAAGACGTCGCGCGCCCCGGTCTCGGCGATCACCTCGGCCGGATGCGGGCCCTCGTGCTCGCCCGGATAGCCGCCGATCAGGACCAGCGGCGCGGGGCGGCGGAAATGCGGTTGCGCGAGCGCGTGGGCGCGAAGCAGCAGTGGCACTCGCTTGACCTCAGTGAACCTGCCGACGTACGTCAGCACGACGCCGTCGGCGAAGGACCGGAGGTCCGCCTCGCTGTACGCGAGTGATCCCGCCTCCCCGCCGCGGAGCGCGCCGCGCGGCCGCTCGACCAGCTGGCGCCGCCAGTGCACCAGCCGGTCGATCGGCCGCGGCCGAAACCGATCCGGGTCGAAGCCGTTGGGGACGGGCACGAAGCGATCGCGGGGAAGCTCCAGGACCTGCGCCGCCCGCTCGCGGCCACCCGGCGCGACGAGGAGGCGCCGGCACTCGGCCGCCCAGCGCTGCATCCGATCAGCCCACCGCTCCGCGTAGGTCCAGGACGGAGCGCCGGAGGCGATGCGCTCGAGCATCAGAAGCTCGGTCCCGTGGAGGTGGCCGACGACCGGCACGTCCGGCGCCGCGCGGGCCACGGCCTCGTTCATGGGCGTCAGGTGGTGAAGGCAGAGGAGATCGGCCTCCATCGCCGCGGCGTCGTGGAGCGCGCGACACCAGGCCCGCACGTGGCGCTCGAACGCGGTGTCGTCGACCGACGCGAACACCGGATCCGGGGCGCCCGGCCGGTCCTCGTAGGACGGGTGCATCGGGGCCTGGTCATCGGACAGCTCGTCCGCGTTGCGAACCGCAGGCGCGTAGTCCACCGGCCGCACGTCGAGTCCGCGATAGAAGGAGCGCGCGTCGGCGTCGGGGCCGAGGTCGCTGCGCGAGCCGCTCACGATGGTCACGTCCCAGCCATGACGCGGAAGCTCCTGCGCTACGTCGCGCACCGTATGGGCCGACCCACCCCGCGGAAAGAACATCGTCGCCGTGATGACGCGGCCCCTCGCGTCCAGCCTGCCCTCCTTCGTCAGGGGTCTCCTCTGCTTCTTCTTAATTATCAGCGAGGCGCCCAACCGCATTGAGGGAATTAACCACGCCATGGCGGGGGTAACTTCCCAAAACGTCGCTGGGGCTAGTCGACCGGCCCCTCGGCGTCCGAGCCGTCGCCCCCCGTGGCGCCTCGCCTGGGAACGAGAACGGCGCGCTTGAACTCCGCGACCAGCGTGGCGTCCTGCTTGTAGACGCGGGTGTGCACCTTCACCACGCCGCGATCCGGCTTGGAGCCGGAGGGCCGGACCTCCAGCACCTCGGACTCAGCGAACAGGGTGTCGCCGTGGAAGACCGGCGCCGGGTGCTTCAGCTCCTCGGTCGCGAGATTCGCGATCGCCTTCCCGGAGACGTCGGAGACCGACATCCCGAGCGCCAGCGCGTAGACGAGCGGGCCCACCACGACGTTGCGGCCCTGCTGCGACTGTGAGGCGTAGTGGTCGTTGATGTGAAGCGGATGGTGGTTCATCGTCAGGAGGCAGAAGAGGTGATCGTCGGCCTCGGTGACGGTCTTCGCCGGCCAGTGCTCATACACTTCCCCCACCTCGAACTCCTCGAGGTAACGCCCGTAGCGGTGCGCTCCGGACGCCTCGCGGGCGGCCTGGTCGGTGTGAAGCGTGTGCTCGGTGGTCTCGGTGTCGGTCATGATCCCTCGTTGGTTCGCTCGTCCGTCCGGGGCCCGGCAGTATGCCCGAGACCTCTGCGAAGCGACACCGCGTACCCTCCGGCCGCGGTGCCGCTTCGCGTCCGATCAGTAGCTGTAGCCGCCTCCACCGCCCGAGCTGGTCGAGCCGCCCGATCCGGATCCGCCGTTCCCGACGCTGACGACGTGCCAGGTGAAATGCTGGCCGTCGAAGGCGTCCTGGAAGCCGTCGCCGGTGACCTGGCCCGCCTGGTCCTGGGTGAACGTGTAGAGCGGCTTACCGTTGTAGGTGACCTGAAGGCTCCCGTCGGGGCGCTTGATCGTGCCCAGCTTGCCCGGCACGGAGCCCGTATCCGGGCTCCCGCCCTTCATGGTGACCGGTACCCAGAAGCTGTTGCACGCGCCCGTGCACAGCACCTTTCCGGCGGCGGCCTCCTGGTCGGATGCGTAGAGGGCCTGGCCGCTCGAGTCGACGAGGACCTTGCCCGCACCGCCGATGTCCATGACCGAGATCGCCCCGCCGCCACTCGACGTGGCGGCCGTGGCGCCTCCGCCACCGCCGCCGCAGGCGGCGAGCATCGCCGCCGCCGCGAGCATGAGCCCCGGGATCAGCAGCTTCTTCATCGTGACCTCCTTTAGTCGCGTGAGGTTTTCCCTTCTCAGCCGAAGACGCCGGCGGCGGCTCGTTTCTTCCCCGGTCCGCAACGGTGCTTTGTTGGTTCCCGCGCGTGCGGCTGGCGAGTGCGGGGGCGCGCCAGGCAACGATGCAGCCGGCGCCGCGTGGCAGCGCCACGCAAGCCGGCGAAGACGCCGCCTGGCGAGTCTCCGCGTCGCCACGCGTGCGTGGGGGAGCCGACAAAGCACCGTGAATCGGGGGCGCTGAATGCAGATCCCGCACCGGCTCGACGCGGATCGCGCGGCCGAGCACCTGCCACGCCTGTATCGGGCGGCTCGGGCGTGGACGAGGTCGCGCGAGGATGCCGAGGACCTGGTCCAGGAGACCTACGCAGGAGTGCTCGCCCGCCCGCGGATGGTCCGCGGCGAGGGAGAGCTCGCCTATCTACTGCGGGCGCTTCGCAACACGCTCGTCAGCCAGCGCCGGACCGCTGCGCGCCGACCTGCCACCGTCCCGATAGTCGAGGAATCCCAGGCCGGCGCGCGACCGGCAGACGACCCGGCCACCGCAGCAGAGATCCGCGAGGTCCATGACGCCATCGCCCAGCTGCCGGAGGAGTTCCGCGACGCACTCGTCGCCGTCGACATCGCCGGCCTCTCCTACCGGGAGGCGGCTCGTGCGCTCGATGTTCGGGAGGGAACGCTGACGAGCCGGCTCTTTCGCGCCCGCGACCGACTGGCGAGGCGACTTGGGGAGTCCTGACCACGCCCGGCTCGCGTTACTGCGCTTCTGGCGGGCAGCACTCAGTAGCGCAGCGTCCCGCCGCCTCGCCAGCTGGCCAGCGTGAGCAGGTTGGAGGGCGGAGTTGCGCCGGTGAGCACGCACGTATGGCCGAGGCGCCGCCAGGTGACCGCCGGCCGGCCATCGACGCTGATCGTCCGGTAGGGAACGCCGCCGCGCGTGGTCACCTTCGCTCCGGACGGCTGTGGGAGGGCCGAGCCGGCCGTGATCACGTAGCCGATTCGTTCGCCGTTCTTCGCGTAATAGACGACGGTTGCGGCGTGGCCATCCACCTGACCGTGCCGGATCCCGACCGCTCGCCATCCGTAGCTGCGGGCGAAATTGGGGAACACGACGCCGTCGACCCGAGCCGCGAGCTTCGCCTTGCTGTCGTCCATCGGAGCGGGGGCCGGCCCGCTCGGCGCAACGGTCGCCAGACGGGCCGCGTCGGCAACGGTTGGGCCGCTCGGCCCGCCCGTCAGAACGAGTGCGAGCACAACCGCAGCCGCAGCAGCCGCACCCGCGAGGGCCAGGCCGGGGACGAGCCGGGCCCGGCGCGGGCTGGCCTCCGCTCCGCCGACCCGGCGCTCGACCTTCGCACGCAACGAAGCCGGGGCGGGTTCGGTGGCGGCGGCGCGCGTTGCGCCCACCGCCCGCCGCTGGCGATCCAGCAGCTCCCGCAGCTCCGGCGATGCGGCGACGCGGGCCTCGAGCGGGCCTCGCCGTTCCGGGGGCAGGGTGCCATCGGCGAGCGCCGCCAGCTCTGCCATCTCCTGAGCGCTCAGGTTTGAGACGGTGTCCTCCATCGCTTCCTACATACCAGCAGATCAACTCGGAGCGGCCGCGACTACCAGCGACGCATCGGTGCCCTCACAGCGAATCGCGCGACTCCGAATGCGCCAAGCGAGAGGACCGCGACCACTTCCGCCACGCGCGATGCGAGGATCGCCGCCGGATCGTATCCCGGCTCCATGAATCCGAACAGCGGCGTCTGCTCACTGATCGCCAGAAACGCGAAGGATGTTGCCGCCAGGCCCACTCCTGCCAGCGTGAGCAGTCCCACGGCGAACCCGCCCCACCGCCGGCCGAGGAGGGCCTCGAGCGGGGTCAGAAGCCCCACTCCGATCGCGGTCGCCGCGGCGAAGTTGAGGATGAACAACGTGCCGATCGTGGGGATCGTCGAATAGAGCGTCGTGTACTGCTGGAGGTGTACGGCTCCAACCGCCAACACGGCGAGCGCCCCTAACGCCCTGGCGGCGAGCCAGTACATTCGACGCGCGGCGAGACGGTTCGCCGTCTGCGACTCGGGACGTTCGACGGCGACTCGCACCGCACCTTCTCGCGAGCTCGGCGCGGGATCTCCGTTGGCGTGATGCGCAGCGTCCAGGAGCCGCGGCCATCGGTCTTGATCGATGCCTTCCATCAGGGCCTCCTTGGGAGTGGTGTCATCGATAAATGACGCCTCCGCCCGCCGACTTCTTCCCGGCCCCGGCTCGCGTCGGGCTTACATAAGGGACCTTCGCCCGCAGACGACGCGGTTGCGCGGGAGCGCCCTATCGCCTGACTGGGCCCACGAGCGCCCCCACCCCCAGCACGAGCGCGTCCATCCCCGGCCTGCCCGCCACCTGCACCGACGCGGGAAGCCCCGCCTCCGCAACCCCGCAGGGCACCGCGAGCGCGGGCGCGCCGATCGCGTTGAACGGGTAGGTGAACCGGGTCAGGCGATCGCGAAGCGCGAGGTCGCCCATGCCCACGGGCGGCGCGACCATCGGCAGAGTGGGCGTCAGGACGATGTCCACGCCCCGCATGAGCTCGGCCAGCCGATCGCGGTAGCGCTCCCGGGTTTCCAGCCCAGCCTCGTACTCTCGATTGGTGACCTCGAGGCAGCGATCGAGCTTCTCGGCCACGTCGTGGCCGTAGCGGTCGCGGTACTCGGAGAAGATCTTCATGTGCGTCTCAGCGGTCTCGCGCATCCGCACGTGCTGGACGCCGGGCGGCATGGCGGGAAGGTGCAGCTCGCGCCGGTTCGGGAAGGTCGCCGCGACTTCGTCCACCCGAGCCCGGACGAGGGGGTCCGCCTCCCCGAGCCACGCGACCCCCACCTGGACGTCGCCGGGTGCGGGCGACGGCACCGGGTCGAGGTCCGGCGCGAGCGCGGACATCATTTGCACGCACTCGTCGACCGTCCGGGCCATCGGGCCGACGTGGTCGAAGGTCGGCGCGAGCGGGAAGCACCCTGCGGTCGGCACCAATCCGAAGGTCGGCTTGAAGCCGACGACGCCACAGCAGGCCGCCGGCGCCCTGATCGAGCCGGCGGTATCGGACCCCAGCGCGGCGTCCGCCATCCCCGCCGCCAGCGCGGCCGCCGAGCCGCCGCTGGACCCGCCCGCGATGCGCGCCGGCGCGAGTGGGTTCGGCACCGTGCCGTAGTGAGGGTTCTCGGAGGTCATGCCGAAGGCGAACTCGTGCAGGTTCGCCTTGCCCACGTCGGCGTAGCCGGCGGCCTCCAGCCGCACCACCGCCTCGGCGGTCTCATCCGGGACGTGGTGCTCGAAGACCAGCGAGCCGTAGGTGGTGCGAATCCCCGCGGTGTCGAGGATGTCCTTCACCGCCAGGCGCGTACCGGCCGGCGGGTCATCGATCGTCGTGATGAAGACGTGCTCCAGTGGTTGTGCTGTGCCCGCCACCGACGCTCAGCGGGCGCGCCTGAGCCTCGCCCGCGCCATGTGCCGCTCGATCACCCTGCCCAGGAGGTGCTGGATCTCGCGATCGCCCGTGACCTTGATGTGGCCGCGCTCGTACGCCTCGCGCCAATCGGCGAGCTTGCCCCGCTCGGCCAGTTCGTTGAACTCCGCCCGCGGCATCGCGAGCTCGAGTCTCGCGCCCTCGGGCTCACCCTTGCTGACGATGGGTCCCGGCATGCGCACGCCGAAGACCTGGACGTCCCCCCTGGCGCGCAGCTCCAGGCGCGCCATCAGCTTGAGGTTGCCCAGGCCTGGGACCTCGGCGATGAACCGCTGGTAGGCGGTCGCGATCAGGTCCTGGGCGCGAGGCATCGACTACACGACCCCTGACGCGCGGTAGCGAAGCGGCACCGCGCCGCCTAGGCCTTGTTTCGCTCGAGGAGCTTCCTTCCGATCACCATCTTCTGGATCTCGGAGGTCCCCTCCCCGATCAGGAGCAGCGGCGCGTCGCGGTAGATGCGCTCGATCTCGTACTCCTTGGAATATCCGTAGCCGCCGTGGATGCGGAGCGCCTCCTCGGCGTTCTCCTTCGCCGCTTCGGACGCGAACAGCTTCGCGACCCCGGCCTCGAGGTCCGACCGCTGCCCAGCGTCCTTCATGCGCGCGGCCTTCAGGGTCAGCAGGCGCGCTGCCTCGAGCCGGGTGACCATTTCGGCGAGCTTGAACGTGATCGCCTGGTGCCGGGCGATCGGCTTGCCGAAGGTCTTTCGCTCCTGGCTGTACCGAAGCGCCAGCTCCAACGCCCGCTGGGCCACGCCGACGCCACGGGCGGCGACGTTGACGCGCCCGACCTCGAGCGCGTCCATCATCTGCCGGAATCCCTGGCCGAGCCCGTCCGGTCCGCCCAGGATGCGATTCTCCGGGACCCCGAAGCCGTCGAAGACGAGCTCGGTCGACTCCACGCCCTTGTACCCCATCTTCCTGATCTTCGGCGGGATCGTCAGCCCGGGCATCTTGTCCGCGCCGGGCTCCTTCTCGCAAATGAAGCACGTCATCCCCCTGTAGGGCGGGTCTGCCTTGGGATCGGTCTTGACGAGCACGAAGACGACGCCGGAGAGCAGGCCGTTCGTGACCCACATCTTCTGGCCGCTGATCTCCCAGTCCCCGTCGTCGTTCTGCTTGGCCGTGGACTTGATCCCCTGCACGTCCGAGCCGACCTCTGGCTCCGAGAGCGAGAAGGCGGCCCGGACCTCCCCGGTCGCCATCTTCGGCAGGAAGTAGTCCTTCTGCTCCTCGGTGCCGTACTTGATCAGCAGGTAGGAGCCAATGAAGTGGGTGTTGACCACGCCGGAGATCGAGATCCACCCGCGCGAGAGCTCCTCGACGATCATCGCGTAGGTGGTGAGGTCGAGGCCCATCCCGCCGTGCTCCTCGGGGATCGTGACGCCGAAGAGGCCGAGCTCCTTCATCTGCTCGACGATCGCCTCGGGAAACTTGTCCTCGTGGTCGAACTCCTCGGCCACGGGGATGATCTCGTTGTCGACGAACTGGCGCACCATGTCGGTGATCGCCTTCTGCTCGTCCGTCTTCTCCATGAAGGTGTCGGTCGCTACGGCCATGGCTCCTGTCTCTCGGTGACGGGCGGCCAAGGATAATCGGGACCGTGTCGGCCGAGGCGGTTCGGGTGGTGGAGCACCTCCAGGAGGCGCTGACCACCGAGGACGTTGTCGCGGGACTCGGGAGCCCGCAGACGCAGGGCCGAGCCCAACGGACCTTCGCAGAGCTCGCCGAGCCGGAGTTCGAGGTCGCCATGGTCGGACCGGAGTACTCGTCCGCCAGGCTCGACTTCACGGGGTTCGACGGCTTCACGGCGGCTTGGAAGGACTGGACCAGGGCGTTCGAGAGCTACCGGATCGACGTCGAGGAGATGATCGATGCCGGCAAGGTGGTAGTCAGCCTCGTCGCGATGACCGGCACCGTCGCGGGCGGGAGCGAGCTCTCGGCCCCCGGAGCGGCGGTGTGGACGGTGGTCGACGGCCGCCTGCGCCGGGTCGAGTTCCACCTGGACCGTCAGGCGGCGCTTCGGGCGGCAGGGCTCGATCCGGACGCCGTTTCCTAGAGCTCCCAGGCGAAGCAGATCGAGCGCCAGCTCGGCCGCTCGCGCTCGTAGAAGCGGTGGGCGTCCGTGCGCGCCTCGGCGCTATCGAGCTCGAGGTGGGTGGCGCCGCGCTCTCGCGCCCACGTCTTCGCGGCGTCGAGCAGCGCCTTGCCGATGCCCTGCGAGCGCCGCTCGGGGTGCACCGCCAGGTCCTCGACCCACGCGCGGTAGCCGAAGCGGACGGAGTGGAGGTCCTGGTACGCGGTGCAGAGGCCAACGAGCTCGCCTCCCTCGTCCTCGGCGACGATGACGGCGGCGTCATGCGACTCGATCGCCTGGCGCAGGGCGACCGCCGCGCGGCGCTCGTCCCAGGCGGACGGCACATGGCCCGGCGGCGCGAACAGCCACTCATAGAGGGGGAGGATGCGCGCCTCTTCGCCCGGCTCGGCGGCGCGGATTACGTAGCCCACCCGCGGCAGGCTAGTCGCGCGTTAGATTTCGCGCCCTCGACCCGGAAGGAAGCAGTGCGAAACCCACGCCAATTCACGCATCCGCTCGCGATCGGCGCGCCCGAGCCGCCGCTCGAGATCCCCGTGAAACCCTCGCGGATGATCCACTTCATGGACTTCTCTAACCAGAAGATGGCGGCGAAGGCGCCGGACCTCGCCAAGCAGGCCGACATCCTGCTCGGGAACCTCGAGGACGCGATCCCCGCCGACCAGAAGGAGGCCGCCCGCGAGGGCTTGATCAGGGCGGCGAAGGAGGTCGATTTCGGTGACTGCGCACTGTGGACACGGGTCAACTCGCTCGAGAGTCCCTGGGTCCTCGACGACCTGACCCAAGTCGTCACCGAGATCGGGGACGTGCTGGAGGTGATCATGATCCCCAAGGTCGAGGGGCAGTGGGACATCCACTACGTGGATCGGCTCCTCGCTCAGCTCGAGGCGAAGGCGGGGCTTGAGCGCGCGCTCCTGATCCACGCGATCCTCGAGACCTCGCTCGGCGTCGTCAATCTCGAGGAGATCGCGACCGCCAGCCCGCGGATGCAGGGCATGAGCTTCGGGCCCGCCGACCTCGCGGCGTTCCGCCGCATGAAGACGACTCGCGTCGGCGGCGGCCACCCCGCCTACCGGGTGATCGAGGACCCCGATCCCGACAACCCCGAGGCGCCGCGCGCGACCGCGCAGCAGGACCCTTGGCACTACTCGATCGCGCGCATGGTCGACGCCTGCACGTCGGCCGGCATCCTCCCCTTCTACGGCCCCTACGGTGACATCAAGGACACGCTCGGCTGCGAGACCCAGTTCCGGGCCGCCTTCCTGCTCGGCTGCGTCGGCGCCTGGTCGCTTCACCCGGTGCAGATCGAGATCGCGAAGAAGGTCTTCAGCCCGCCGCCGGACGAGGTCAAGTTCGCGAAGAAGGTGCTGGAGGCGATCCCGGATGGGCGCGGCGTCCACATGATCGACGGCAAGATGCAGGACGACGCGACCTGGAAGCAGTGCAAGGTGATGGTGACGCTGGCCGAGATGCTCGCGCGGAAGGACCCTGAGCTCGCCGAGGCCTACGAGCTCGAGCCCTCGTCGCGCTGAGCGGCCGCCCGCCGCTCGTCGGCGATCACGATGTATTCCTCGAGCATCAGCTTGTCCTTGGTGCGGTTCGCCGCCCGCTTCATCGCGATCAGGTGATCGAGCGAGGCGATGCGCACCTCGAGCCCGGCGATCTCCCTCTCCTCGGATTGAGACCTGAGCTCCTCGTAGGATCGAACGCCGCCGACGTCCGCGAGCACATCGAGGTCGCCGTAAGGGGTGGTGAAGGTGAAGTTCGCGCCGTTCTCAATCGTGCGGGCGTCGAGCTGGAACGGCAGGTCCGCCGGCGTGCCGCGCAGGGTCACCCCGATCTCCTCGAGCGCCGCGACTAGCCGAACGGCATTGGCGTGACCCCGGGCGTACATGACATCGAGGTCGTAGCTCGGGTAACTGGAGCCGAGCGCGATCCCCGCCTGCCCTCCGACGACGACGAAGTCCACCCCATGCCGAACGAGCGCAGCAAGCAGCTTGCCGACCTCGGGCGCCTTCGGCGGAAGCGCGCGGTCGTTCATCCAACCGCCTTCTCGCGGCGAACGCTCGGACTGTGCTCGATGACGTAGTCGGCGAATTTCCGCGCATACTCGAGCCGCTCTTCGGGCGCCAGCCGGAGGCGCTCTCGAATCAAAGTCCGATCAACCCCGGAGTCTCGCTCGGAAGCCCCCAACTCGAGGTTCTCCCCGAGGAGGTAGAGCAGCGAGCGCAGCGTGTCAACCGACGGCGAGACCTGATCGCGTTCGAGCCGCGAGATCGCCGACTGCGTCGTTCCGGCGCGGGCTGCCAGACGCGCCTGGCTCACGTCATGGCGGCGCCGCGCCTCGCGCAGGAGCTGTCCGGGTGTGGCTTCCACGAGGCTTGATTATATCTTTTTTGCACTAATCGCTAATTAGCGATGATACGCTGCGCTCGGGCTTCGAAGCCCCTCTGAGCACGACCTCCAACGGTCGCGGCCGCGTCGGGCTGAAACCGCGGTCGGCCACAACAGCGGCGAACGTCCACCCGCAATCCGAGGCACGTTGCGTGACCGCCCACAAAGTGCTGCGGGGCCCCGGATCCGGGGCCCCGCATCAGTTCCACGCTAGAGGCGCTCTAGAAGGAGCCGAACGCCAACTGGTTGTTGAACTGGTCGTAGATGTTCTTGAGGATCTCCTGCTTCGTACGATTGCCGGCGTACCAGACGCTGCTCGACGTCGACCCGTTGAACGGCGACGGGGTCGTCGCGGCGAAGTCGAGGATCGCCTGCATGCTCATCGGAGAACTCGGCACGGCCCCGGCCGCCACCGCGTCCTGCGACGGCGTGTTGTTCAAGCACGTCGCCGTGCCAGTGCTCAGGTTGTCGACCATCGGGCACACCGCGGTTGTGTCCATGTTGAACGTGCCGAGGTTGTTGTGTGACAGGAAATTCGACGGCGGCTTGACGCTACCGATCTTGGTCGACCTCCACCCCGGCCCGCTGAACCAGACGTCGAGCGCGGTTCCCAGCATCTGCGCCTTCAGCATCTTGTTCATGTCGGTCGCCGAGGCGCCGTTGAGGAGGCCGGAGACGTAGGTCGCCAGAGAGCTGCAGCTCGACGGGGCGTTCGAGAACGGCCCGGTCGGCGGGGACACGCCGCCAAGACCCGCCAGATACGTCCCGAGGTTGCTCGAGCCGTTGATGCAGTAGGTCTTGATGAGATTCTGGCCGTTCGTCGTCTTCCAGAACCCGATCGTCAACGCACCGGTCTTGGCCGGGCCGCAGACGTTGACCGTCTGACTGGCGGACCCGGTTGCGCCGGTGTCGTAGGTCGTGAACGTCGCCGTATTGTCATACGACAGGCAGTCGTTCTGCGGCACCGCAATGGTGCGTGAGTAGGTGAACGACTTCGACAGGCCATCGCTGGCGCATGCCGTCCCGAGAGTCCCCCCGTAGGAGTCAGTCACGTTCGCGCACTCATCGATCTTGTTCTCCGTGAACGCAATGCCGGTATCGGTCGGGCCCTTGAACGTGAAGTCGTCGCTCCCAGCCGCCAAGAGGTTGCCGTTTTCCAGCAGCTGCTCGGGCCAGCTGATCGTGACGGTGTTGTCGAGCTCGCCCTGTGGCAGCCCGCTCAGATCGCAGCTGTATGAGAACTGCGTCTCAACCGCCGTCAAATCGTTTCCGGTTCCGTTCTCGACCGTGCAGTCCGTGCCATCGGAGAGCTGGTCGGTGATGTCGACGCCGCTCACCTTCACCGGGTTGTTGCTGCTGTCGACATTGGGGTTGAACGCCGTGATCGTGCCCGTCACCTTGACGTTGCTGATCGCTCCGCCGCCGTCGTTGGTCGCCTTGACCGTGTACGTGAAGGTCGCACTGCCGCCGATTTGCTTGACGATGGTCTTGTCGACGGACTTCTCGATCTTCCAGGTGTAGGTGTTGTCGTAAGCGCCGTCGGCGTCCTTGGTGACCGTAAGCGGGTCACCGGGTTGCGTCTCCCCCTCCTGGATCTTGAACGCGTCGTATTTGCAGTCGCTCGCGTCAACCGGATAGTCGTCCGCCAGCGAGCAGATCGCGAGGATGTAGACGCCTCCCGGATTGGAGGTGTCGTCGTACGGCATCAGACGGATCTTGTTCGAGTCGAAGTCGTGAGAGCCGCCGTAGCTGCTGATCGTGCCGTTGCTAACCGAGAAGGTGCGATTGCCGTAGCTGTCATAGTTGTCGGAGAGGTTCTGGTCCCCGCCGTCATTGGGGTCGACGTTTTGACCGCCCGGCTCGAGAACGGCGAAGAAGTAGCTGCCGTCGCCGAGGGAAGCAGCGACGGGACCGCCATTCATCCAGACGTACTGCTTTCCGTCGTAGATGTTGCAGTTGACGGCTTCGTTCCCGTTCAGGCAGTGTCCGGGGTCGTCCACGTTCGTATTTGTGGTCGTGAACGCCGCTCCCGTCACGGGCTTGTTCGCGATGGCCGTGCCGGCGCCCATCAGCGCCATGACGGCAAATACCGCCCCCAGCGCGCCAAGCCCTCCCAGGGCCGTCTTCAGCCTTCGCCCCCTTCTTCGGCTGGGGCCCTGCTCGTTCGCCCTGGTCCTGGGAGTGCTAAGTCGCATTTGATTCCCTTCAGTGACATCGGGGCGACATCCTTGTCGGGGCATCCGGCACCCGGGCGCCGCCCGCAAACAGCGAGTGGATTCCACCGGCTTTCGCGCCGTCTCACAATCCCCTGGGTGGGCCATTTTGCGTTCAACCGGTTGAACGCCCCGCCGTCCGCGACCCCCGCGTCGCATGGCGCCTACCCATTGACCTCCTCGCCGAGAGGGTCGATCATTCTCCACATCCGCCGGTCAAACGGAGCGTCGACTTCCAGTCAGGACCTAGCGAGCCTGCGGGTCGCGCTCGTCGACGACCATGAGCTGTTTCGGCGGGGGCTGCACGACCTGCTTTCGGAGCGCGGCCTCGAGGTCGTCGGGGAGGCGTCGGACGGCGAGGAGGCGGTCCGATTGGCGGCGGGGGCGATCCCAGACGTCGTCCTGATGGACGTTTCGATGCCCGGGATGGGCGGCGTGGAGGCGACGCGCCGAATCCGCGAGGCAACGCCGCACACCCGGATCGTCATGCTCACCGTCTCGGCCGACGAGGAGGACGTCAACGAGGCGATCCTCGCCGGCGCTTCCGGCTACCTGCTCAAGGACTCCCCGATCGAGGTGATCGTCTCCGGCATCGCCGCCGCCTCCAGGGGCGAGGCGCTGCTCTCGCCCGCGATCGCCGGCAACCTCCTCGCGAAGATCGGCGCAAGCGAGGCCGCCGGCGAAGCCTCATCCACCGCTCGGCTCCGTCTCACTGATCGCGAGCGCGACGTGCTGGAGCTGATGGCAGCCGGAAAGGAGAATCCCCAGATCGCGGAGGAGCTCTTCATCAGCGTGCAGACGGTCAAGAACCACGTCAGCAACATCCTCGCCAAGCTCGAGGTCGAGAACCGGATCCAGGCTGCGGTGTACGCCGTTCGGCGCGGGCTGGCCTAGGAGCGACCCGCGGTTTCGAGGATCACCGCGGCGGCCTCCCGGTCGGGGACCTCGAGCTTGGCGAGGATCGACGAGACGTGGCGGCGCACGGTCACAGGAGAGACTCCAAGCCGCTCCGCGATCTCCTTCGTGGTGAGTCGCTCGGCCAGCATATGAGCGACTTCCCACTCGCGCGGGGTCAGTTCCGCGCGCCCATTGTGGTCGACCACGGCCCGCTGTCGGCCCCGCGAGCGGAATTCGCGGACGAGCGAGGCAACGAGCGTCGGCGGGATGGCCGCATTCCCCGCAAGGACGCCGTGGAGCGCATCCGGGAGCGAGGCGCCGTCGATCCGCTTGGGCAGGTAGCCGATCGCCCCGGCTCGAACCGCAGCGAAGAAGTCGTCGCGTTCCCGCGAGGCGGTGAGGACCACGACGGCGGTATGGGGCGAGACCCCGCGGATGTCGCTCACCGCGCGCGCGCCTCCCTCGCACTCGATGTCGATCACGCAGAGGTCGGGACGCCCGCACGCGGCGGCGGCGACCGCCTCGTCGGCACACGAGGCGTCGTCACGGACGACGAACCCCGTGCGGTCGAGCAGATTGCGGAGCGACGCCCTGAAGACGGGATGCTCGTCACAGATGATCACCGTCGGCGGCGCGCTCACGGCAGGGTCACTGCGACGGTCGTCCCCGACCCCGGCCTCGCTCTTTTGGGCAGGCATCATTCCGTCTCTTCCCGCCGACAACCTAACGGGCTAGGGCCCGGCGAATTGTGAGCCTCCGCACGCACCGTGTGAGACCATCTGCTCGCCCATGTAGAGCGCTAGCGCTCTACTATATAGAGCGATGAATCCGTTCCGCTATACGGAGCCGGTGCCGCCGGAGGAGCTGATCGACAGGGACGCGGAGGCCGAGACGCTCGTCGAGACGGCGGTCGCGGGCAACAACAGCCGGCTGATCGCCCCGCGCCGCTACGGGAAGACGTCGCTGCTGCGGCGCGTCATCGATGACGCCCGCCGCGAGGGCTGGGCCGCGGTCTACGTCGACTTCTTCGGCGTGCTCACGCTCGCGGATGTTGCGGCTCGAATCGAGCGGGCCTACGCAGCGCAACTCGAGGGCGGCCTGGCGTCGTGGTTCGCCGGGGTTCGCCGTAGGCTGCGCCCCACGCTGCGCTTCGGCGGCGAGCCCCAGGTGGCCGCGGAGGTGGAGCTCTCGCTGGACCCGCAGGCCGAGCCGCCGCTGCTGGAGCGCCTCGCACTCCCGCGGCGCATTCTCGAGCGCACGGGGCAGCGGACGCTGGTGGTGTTCGACGAGTTCCAGGACGTGCTGGCGGCGAAGGACCGCGCCGACGCGACGATCCGCAGCGAGATTCAGCACCACGGCGACGCGGCGAGCTACGTCTTCGCCGGATCGCAGCTCGGGATGATGCGGCGCCTGTTCGCCGATCGGCGGCGCGCGCTGTACGGCCAGGCGAGGGCGGTCGAGCTCAAGCCGCTGGCCCCGGATGACGTCGCCGAGGATGTCGCCCGCCGCTTTGCGGCCACCAACCGGGACGTGGGGACTGCACTCGACCTGCTCCTGGACGCTGGTTCCGGGCATCCCCAGCGCACGATGCTCCTCGCCAACGCGTTGTGGGGCGAGCTGGGCCCGGGAGAGGTGGCGACCGAGGAGCACTGGTTCGCCGCCTACGACAGGGCGATGGTTGAGATTCGCGACGAGCTGCGCGCGATCTGGATCGGGCTCAGCACCGGGCAACGGCGAGTGCTCGCCGCCGTCGCCGAGAACCGCGAGGGCCTTTACGCGGGCGGCCGCCGCCACGGCGGCTCTCGGGGCGGCGCGGTCAAGTCGGCGATCCGGGCGCTCGCGGACCTCGGCGAGGTCATGGAGGATGCACGCACGGCAACCGGCTATCGCGTGGTGGATCCGCTACTTCGCTACTGGATCGCGGCGGGCACTCCGGAAGCCTGACGCCGTCGTCCGGGGAGGCGATCACCTGCCACGCCGGGATCGTCCGATCCGATCAGCAATTCCGCCTTCCCCATTCCTCGCCCCCCGAGGCTGAGCGAGGACGACCTCGACCGTGGTCCCTGCGCCTGCCCGCGACCGCACCTGAAGGTGGCCACCCAGCCGCGCGATTCTCGCCCGCATCCCCTCCAACCCGGCACCGCGCTGCGATCCGTGATTGACCTCCGGATCGAAGCCACGTCCGTCGTCCGCGATGCGCATCACCAAGCCGGCCTCGCTTTGGCGTCGCAACGAAAGGCGGATCTGCGATGCCCCGCCATGACGGATGGCGTTCGAGATCGCCTCGCTCAATACCCGCAGCAGGTCGTCGCGCTCGTCTGCTCTGGCGTCCAGAGTCTCGTCCACGTCGAGCTCGAGCCGGATGCCCTGGCGGGCGGTCAGCGTTCGGGCCAGCCTGACCGCGGCGATGGCGAGCCGGTCGTCACTCAACCGCAGGTTCGCGATGACGCCGCGGGCCGCAAATAGAGCCTCCTGCGCTGCATGGGCCATTTGCCCCACGTCGCGCTCGCCCCGCACCCGCAGGCCCTGAAGCGAGAGATAGGCGAGGTCCTGGGCGAGACCATCGTGAAGGTCGCGGGCGATCCGGCGGCGCTCCTCGACCACCGCGACTCTCGTCGCCGCCCGTTCGTGCGCGGCGATCTGGCGGAAGGCCCCGATCAGGATTGCGGTGAAGGCGGCGGCGCGGAGCATGTCGCCGGTGAAGACCCATCGGGAGTAGATCGACGGGAACAGGAAGTAATTGATGCGCGCGAGACTTGCCAGCCCCGCGGCGATCGCAAACCAGGCCAACAACTCGTCGTCGGCTCGGCGGGCGCGGTTGGCGAAGCCGATCGCCGCGGCGCCGAATAAGGCCGCACCGGCAAGCTGCATCGACAGCAGCGGGATGGAGCCGACGATCCGTGGCTGTTCGGCGGCCGCCGGTGAAAGATCCGGATCGATCCCGGTAGGAATCTCGTCCGCGAGAGCCGCGACCACCGCAACCGTCGCGCCGGTTGCGAGGATCAACCCGCCGATATACAGAATCCGTCGGTTGGGGTGCCGCAGCCGGATCGGCGGCGCGAACGCGGCCGCCGCGAGGGCGCCCCCGCCGACCAATACCGACGCGGTCAGCGGCGCCCAGACCACAACGTTGTTGTCGCCCATGTAGCTGGGTGCGAACGCCCTCGCCAGATTGGCGAGTCCCAGCACCACGAGCCCCACGGTCAAGATCAGATCGGCGCTGGAGTCGCTCCGCGTCAGCCGCCCGTATATGAGGGCGGCCGCAACGAATGCCGCGACGGCGCCACCGGCCTCGATCGCGACATGGGCGCTGGGGCTCCGATAGCCGAAGCTGAGCTCGGGCAGCAACGCGACCAGCGCTGTGCCCGTCGCCGCGCCTACGACGACCGCCAACAGGATCGAACGAGCCCTCTTAGCCAATCCCTGCGATTCTGGAGCATGCCACCGGCGCGCGCGCCGATCGGCATCCTCCCCGTGCAGGGCGGGCACGGCGATCAACTTCTCGAGCGTGGCTCCAGCACGACGACCGGGATCTCGCGGTCGCCGGCACGTCGCTGGTAGACCTCGTAGCCGGGATAGCGGCGGTTGACGAGCTCCTACATCCTCGGCCGCTCAGCCACCGTCGCCCTCCTGGCGCGGTAGGACCGCTCCATGCCGTCGATCGAGAAGCGCACGTCCGGGTTCGCGACCACGTTGCGGTACCAGGCCGGGTGCCTTGCGTCGCCGCCCCGCGACGCCACCAGCAGGACGTTGTCACCGTCGGCGGTCCAGACCAGCGGCGTGACGTACTCCCTGCCCGTTCGGGCACCGCGGACCTTCAGGAAGCCCACCCGCCCGCGACCGGCGGTCGTCCAGCGGCCGCCCGTCAGCCGCAGGAGCGTCCGGTCGAGATGCGGCGCGACGTTGACGTAGAACCACGACCCCGGCCGCGAGGAGGCCAGGGGAATGGCGATCCGCTCATAGAGCGGCAGGCTGCGCTCAGACCGCATCCAGGCGCTGCTTCAGCGCGGCGAACTGCACCCTGATCTCGTCCGGGAGGTGATGACCGAACTGGGCGAGGTGGGCCTCGACCTGCGGAATCTGTTGCTTGGTCTCCTCCACATCGACCGCCAGCAGGTCGCGCATGGTCTCCTCGGGGACGTCCAGCCCCTCGGTGTCGATATCGGAGGCCGGGGGCACGAGACCGGTGGCTGTGTCGCGTCCCGCCCCGTCACCGTCGCAGCGTCGGCAGATCCACTCGAGCATGCGGATGTTCTCACCGAACCCGGGCCACATGAACTTCCCGTCGTCGTCCTTGCGGAACCAGTTCACCAGGAAGATCCGCGGTAGCTTCTCGGGATCGTGCTCGCGCCCGACCCTTAGCCAATGGGCGAAGTAGTCGCCCATGTTGTAGCCGCAGAACGGCCGCATCGCCATCGGGTCGAAGCGCAGCTTGCCGACGTCTCCGGCGGCGGCGGCCGTGGTCTCGACCGACATCGTCGCAGCCAGAAAGACCCCGTGCTCCCAGTCAAACGCCTCGGTTACGAGCGGCACGACCCTCGCGCGGCGCCCGCCGAAGAGGAAGGCGTCGATCGGGACGCCGTTCGGGTCCTCCCACTCCGGGGCGATGGACGGGCACTGCGCCGCGGGAGTCGTGAAGCGGGCGTTGGGGTGCGCAGCGGGATCGTCCGAGTCCGGGCTCCAGTCGTTTCCGTGCCAATCGATCGCATGTGCCGGTGGCTCCTCGGTCATCCCCTCCCACCAGACGTCACGGTCGTCGGTCAGCGCGCAGTTGGTAAAGATCGAGTTGCTCTCAACGGTCGCAATTGCGTTCGGATTGGTCTTGGCGCTCGTTCCCGGCGCAACGCCGAAGAAGCCGGTTTCGGGATTGACGGCATAGAGGCGGCCGTCCTGACCGAACTTCATCCACGCGATGTCGTCGCCGATCGTCTCGGCCTTCCAGCCCGGGAGCGTGGGGATCAGCATCGCGAGGTTCGTCTTCCCCGATGCCGACGGGAAGGCGCCGGTCACGTACTTGACCTTGCCTTCGGGGGAGGTCACCTTGAGGATCAGCATGTGCTCGGCCAGCCAACCCTCGTCGCGGGCCATGACGGAGGCAATCCGCAGCGCGAAGCACTTCTTGCCGAGCAGGGCATTGCCGCCGTAGCCCGAGCCGTAAGACCAGATCTCCCTGGTCTCCGGGAAGTGGACGATGTACTTCTTATCGGCGTTGCACGGCCACGGCACGTCCTCATCCCCCGGCGCCAGCGGCGCGCCGACCGAGTGGACGCAGGGGACGAAGTCGCCATCTTCGCCAAGTACCTCGAGGGCCCCCTTTCCCATCCTGGTCATGATCCGCATCGACGTCGCGACATACGCGGAGTCCGTGAGCTGGACACCGATGTGCGCGATGTGGGATCCGAGCGGGCCCATCGAGAAGGGCACCACGTACAGGGTGCGCCCCCGCATCGAGCCCCTGAATAGCCGCTCGAGAGCCTCGCGCATCTCGTTGGGATCCCGCCAGTTGTTGGTCGGCCCGGCGGCGTCCTCGTGCTCAGAGCAGATGAACGTGCGGTCCTCGACCCGAGCGACGTCCCCCGGATCGGATCGGGCGAGGTAGGACTTCGGGCGCTTCGCGTCGGCGAGCTTCTCGAACGTCCCCTTGTCCACCAGCCCCCGGCACAGGCGGTCGTACTCCTCCGCGGACCCGTCGCACCAGTGGATCGCCTCGGGCTCGGTCAGCTCCGCGATCTCCTCAACCCAGGCGATCAGCTTCCTGTTCTTCGTCGGCGCCTCCGATGCGGCGGCCGTCATCTCGCTCACGACAAAATCAACTCCTTGTGGTCTGCATAACGCCGAACGCCCAGGGGGATCCCTGGACGTGGGCAGGTCATTCTTTCGCACCCGGAGGTCGCCGTGGCGGATCCTTCCGTGCAGGCGTCCCGGCGTACATCCTTATAGCGCCGCTTTGTCGGCTCACCCACGCACGCCTGGCGGCGCCGGAACGCGGCCGGCGGCGTCCGCGGCCGCTCGCGTAGCGCTGCTACGCCACGTCGGCCGCGGACTTGCCAGCCACGCCCCGGCACTCGCCAGCCGCACGCGCGGGAACCACCAAAGCAGCGATAGGGTTCCGCGCCCGATGCGGTTCTATGAGTACGAGTCGCGCCGGATCGTCGAGCGAGCCGGCATTCCGGTCACGAAGTACGGCTTCTGCACGAGTCCCGAGGAGGCCCGGGAGGCGGCCGAGGAGATCGGCGGACCGGTGGTGATCAAGTCGCAGGTGCTCACCGGCGGCCGCATGAAGGCGGGCGGCGTCAAGTTCGCCGACGCGCCGGATGAGGCGGCCGAGCACGCGGCGGCCATCCTCGAGCTCGAGATCAACGGCCACATGCCCAGGGGCGTCCTCGTCGACCCCAAGGCGGACGTGGCGCAGGAGTACTACGCGGGCGTCGTGTGGGACGGCACGCGGAAATGCCCGCTGATGCTGTTCTCCGACATGGGCGGGATCGACATCGAGGAGGTCGCCGAAAGGCACCCGGACCATGTCGGCCGCGGACACCTGTCGAACCTCACCGACCCGCCGGACTTCCGCGCGAAGGAGGTGATCTCCCAGACCGGCGTGACCGGCTCGGAGCTCACCCGGGCAACGCCGATCCTCGCGCGCCTGGCGCGTTTGATGCGCGCCTACGACATGACGCTCGCCGAGATCAACCCGCTGGCCCGGCTCGCAGACGGCAGCTTCGTCGCCCTCGACGCGCACATGGAGCTGGAGAACGAGGCCCGCCTGCGCCAGAAGGCGCTGCTCGCCGACCTCGGCATCGCACCCGACGACGCCCGCGAGCCGTACGAGCCGAGCGAGTTCGAGCGCAACGTCAAGGCGATCGATGCGGCCGATCACCGCGGCGTGATCCAGGGCAAGGACCACGGCTTCGAGGGCAACCTCGGGCTCGTCATCGGCGCCGGCGGCGGCTCGCTGACGCTGACCGATGCCGTCCGCAGCCAGGGCGGCCGGCCCGCCAACTACACCGAGATCGGCGGCAATCCCCCGATGGCGAAGGCGTGCGGGCTCGCGAAGCAGGTGCTGAAGAAGGACGGCGTCGAGAAGATCGCGGTGATGATGTCGATCGTCTCCAACACGCGGGTGGACATCGTCGCCCGGGGCGTCATCAAGGCTTGCCTCGAGCTGGGCAAGGAGCCCGCCGAGACGATCGCGATCTTCCGCATCCCCGGCGCTTGGGAGGAGGAGGGATTCAAGATCCTCGAGCGCTACGGGGTGGAGTACTGCGACCGCTCGGTGTCGATGTGGGAGGCGGCGGGCCGAGCGGTGGCGAAGATCCAGGGCGGGTCGCGGGATGGCAAGGCCGGCGACGTCGGCGCCACGCCCGACGGCGAGGAGGCGGAGCCGGTGCGCCTCACGGAGACGGGTACGTGAGCATTCTGCTCGCGAAGGACTTCACGTTCATCGTCCAGGGCATCACCGGCCGCGAGGCCGTGAACCTGACCCGCGAGTGCCTGGACTACGGGTCCAAGGTGGTCGGGGGCGTGACGCCGGGCCGCAAGGGGCGCGAGGTGCACGGCGTTCCGGTCTTCGACACGGTCGAGCAGGTGATCGACTCGCTGGGCTACGTGCCCGATGGCTCGGTGGTGACGGTCCCGCCGGCCTTCACCAAGGACGCGGTGTTCGAGGCGATCGTGCGCGGAATCAAGCTCATCGTGATCGTCACCGAGCGGATCCCCCGCCGCGACGTGGCGCAGATGGTCGAGCTCGCAGACCGCCGCCGAGCGCGCATAATCGGCCCCAACTGCCTCGGCGTGATCGTCCCCGACGTCTGCAAGATGGGCGGCATCGGCGGGCCGGCGAAGGACGCGCGAAAGGCCTACTCGCCCGGCCCGATCGGCGTCATGTCGAGAAGCGGCGGCATGACCACCGAGATCTCCTCGACGCTGACGGCCGCCGGGCTCGGGCAGTCGACGGCGATCTCGATCGGCGGCGACGCGATCATCGGCTCCACCTACGCGGAGCTCATGCCGCTGTTCGAGGCCGACTCCGACACCCAGGGCATCGTCATCTACACCGAGCCCGGCGGTCGCATGGAGGCGCAGCTGTCCGAGTGGGTGACCGAGAATGACTCCCGGCTGCCGATCATCGCCTTCATGGCGGGCCGCTTCATGGACGACGAGGAGATGAAGGGCATGAGCTTCGGCCACGCCGGGACGATCGTGGAGGGCAATGAGGACACGGCGACGGAGAAGATCGCCCGACTCGAGGCGGCCGGGATCCCCGTCGTCGAGCGGATCGACGAGATCCCCGAGGCGGTTAAGGACAAGCTGGGAGTGAAGGTGTGAGCAGGGAGCAGGTAGCTCGCAGCACGCAGCTCGATGGCGTGTTCATTGACGTCGAGCTGAATGAGTCGATCGTCGATGATCCCGAGCTCGCGCGAAAGCTGGAGGAGGTCTGCCCGGTCGACATCTTTGCCGAGGAGGACGGCCACGTCGCGATCGTGCGCTCCAACCTCGACGAGTGCGTTCTCTGCGGGCTGTGCCTGGACGCGGCGCCGGACGGGACCGTGCGGGTGAAGAAGCTGTACGACGGGACCGAGCTCGTCCGGCGGGCAGCAGCCGCCTAATCCTGCAGCTCGCCCTCCCACAGCGCGAATGTCGCGCCCTGCGGATCGCGGGCGGCACCGATCCGGCCGGCCGGGAACTCGAGCGGTCCGAAGACGATCTCACCGCCCAGGTTCGCTGCAAGGTCGAATGTCTCCCGAAGCGATTCCGTGGCGAAGTACGGCACCCAATACGGAGAGACGCCCGCCTGCTGCTCCTCGGGTGACACCGGGCGCACGCCGCCGTTGCTCCGCTCGCCCACTTTGACGATCACGTACGGCGGTCCGTCGCCGGTATTCATCGCCTGGCTCGACCAGCCGAACAGGCGCTCGTAGAACCCGAGGGCCGCGGCCGTGTCGTTCGTGGCGAGCTCGTTCCAGGTGAGACAGCCGGGCTCGTTCACCCGCGCGGCGCCGGGATACGTGCCTGCCTGCCAAACGGCGACGCCGCTGCCAGTCGGATCCTGGATCGCGGCCATCCTCCCCACGTCCAGGATGTCGAACGGCTCCTGGACCACCCTCCCCCCGAGCTCGCTCGCGCGCTGCGCCGTCGCGTCCGCGTTCTCGACGCTTACGTAGCTGATCCAGTGAGGCGGCGCGCCGGCTTCGCGGCTCTGGGCCGGCTGCTCGAACGTCCCGCCGACGGCATCACCGTCGAGCCTCAGGATCGTGTAGGTCATGCCCTCGCCGGGGCTCACGTCCTCGGCCTCCCAGCCGAAGAGCTCGCCGTAGAAGCGCTTGGCGCCGTCGGGATCCGTCGTCGCCAGGTCGACTGCACAGAACGTCCCGGGTGCGTACCTCTCTCGTTTACCCATTCTGACCTCCTCAGTTCGTTACCAGGGAATGGGCTCCCGGTTGCGGAAGAAGCCGCCAGTCGGGCCGTCATCCGGCAACGTGGCGAGCCAGACGGCCGTGTCTGAACCCTCCTCTACGGAGCGCGGCGCGCCGGCGCCACCCATGTCAGTTCGCACCCAGCCGGGGCACATCGAGTTCACGAGGATTCCCGGCTCCTCATTGGAGAGAACCCGGGTCAGCGCGTTCAGCGCCGCCTTCGAGAGACGATACCCCGGATAGCCGCCGTTCATGTCGGAGAGCTGCCCGGCCCCGCTCGACACGTTCACAATTCGAGCCCTCGGGCTCTCGCGAAGCAGGGGAATTAACGCCTGGGTCAAGCGCCAGGCGCCAAAGAGGTTCGTCTCCATGGTCCGGTGGGCATCGTCGAGGGAGGCGGTCGCGGCGTTCGCGGCGACCTCCCCCATCACTCCCGCGTTGTTGACCAGCACGTCGAGGCTTCCGGGCTGGTTAGACAAGCGGTCACCCAGCCGCTCGACGCTTTCGGGATCGGCCACGTCGAGCTGCTCGCCCTTGACAGAGAGCCGCTCGCCGTCCGCGAGCTCCCGCGCGACGTCGGCCGCCACGCCCGCATTCCTTGCGGTGACGATTACGTGATGCCCGAGCTCGGCGAGCTCGCGCGCGATCTCCCTGCCGATGCCGCGATTGGAGCCGCTGACGATTGCGACGAGTCGTGCGCTTTCCACGGGCGGCAGACTACGCCGCCGTGAACTTCATCGAGGACGTCCTGGAGCGCTACCCCGCCTCCAAGCCGGCGCTGGTGACGATCGACCGCGACGGCGAGCGGCGCGTGTGGCACTTCGGCGAGCTGATCGCCCGCTCGGCGGGGCTCTCGGGCGCGTTCGCGGCGCGCGGCGTCGGGCGCGGCGACGTGGTGATGACGCTGGTCGGCAGCCGGATCGAATGGGTGCTGGCGATGCTCGCCTGCTGGCGGATGGGCGCGATCGCGATGCCGTGCAACACGCAGCTTCGGCGCCACGACCTCGGGACGCGGATCCGCGCCGCCAACCCGGTGCTGTGCGTCGCCGAGGACGTGCCGCTCGGCGAGCTGCCCGACGGCCTCCCCTACATGACCATGGAGGATGTGGCCGCGGTCATGGATGAGGAGCGCCCGCAGGAGCCGCCGACCGATGTGGCCGACCTCGATCCCGACGATGGCGCCATGGTCATCTTCACCTCCGGGACCACCGGCGAGCCGCGCGGCGCCCTGCACGCCCAGCGCTACCTGCCGGGACAGCGGATCCAAGCTGAGCACTGGTTCGCCGCACGGTACGGCGAGCTCGCGTGGTGCACCGCGCCGACGGGATGGTCGAAATCGTCGCGCAACTCGTTCGTCGCGCCCTGGCTCACCGGCGCCGCGGCGCTGCTCCACGACGGCCGCTTCGACTCCTCCGAGCGCCTCGAGCTGATCGAGCGCGAGCGGGTGAACGTGCTCTGCCAGGCGCCGACGGAGTACCGGATGATCGCCAAGCGCACGGGCGTTCGCCCCGTCCCTTCCATCCGGCGCATGGTGTCCGCGGGCGAGGCGCTGAATCCGGAGGTTATCGAGGAGTTCCGCAACCGGGCCGGCATCGAGATCTGCGACGGCTACGGCCAGACCGAGACCGGGGCGCTCACTGGAGTGCAACCCGGCGATGAGATCAAGCCCGGATCGATGGGCCGCGGTCTGCCCAGCATCGACCTTCGGGTCGCGGGTGGGGAACTCCAGCTCAAGGCCTCCACCTGCCCCACCTTCTTCTCAGGCTACCTCGACTCCGACGGAGGGCCGGAGCTGGTCGAGGGCGAGTGGTGGGCAACCGGCGACTACGTCCGTCAAGACGAGGACGGCACCCTGTGGTTCGAGGGACGTGGCGACGACATCATCGTGTCCGCCGGCTACCGCATCGGACCTTACGAGGTCGAGTCCGCGCTGGTGAGCCACCCGGCGGTCGCTGAGGCGGCGGCGGTCCCCGCGCCGGATCCCGAGCGCGGGTCGGTGGTGAGAGCGATCGTCGTGCTCCGGGATGACGAGCCCTCGGAGGAGCTCGCGCGACAGCTCCAGGACCACGTCAAGCGCGTCACCGCACCTTACAAGTACCCGCGGATCGTCGAGTTCGCGGACGAGCTGCCAAAGACGGCCAGCGGCAAGATCAAGCGCGCGGAGCTTCGCCGGGACGGCGCCGCGTAGCCGTGTCGCGCTCTCCCTACGAGGCGTTCGCGGGAATCTTCGCCGCGACGCTTCTCACACTGATGGCTGTCGGCGCATACCTGCCAGTCGTACCACACTACGTGAAGGGCCCACTCCACTCGGGCAGCCTCGCGGTCGGCTTCGTGATCGGCGCGTTCGCCCTCACCGCGCTCGCAAGCCGCCCGATCGCCGGGCATTTCGCGGACACGGTTGGGCGGCGCCGGGTCGTGGCCGCGGGGGCGCTTCTCGCCGCCGTCGCGGGCGCCCTCCACTTCGTTCCGGCCGGGCTTCCCGGCGTGATCGTCGCGCGGCTCGTCTTGGGCGCCGGGGAAGGTGCGGTGTTCACGGCCGGAGCTACCTGGGTCGTCGACCTGGCGCCCAGGGAGCGGCGAGCCCGCGTCATCGGGCTCTACGGGCTCGCGGTCTGGGGCGGGCTGAGCGTCGGCCCGCTGATCGGCTCCGCGCTCTTCGACGCAGCCCACTTCGACGCGGTCTGGGGCTTCTGCGTGATCTCACCGCTGGTCGGCTCGCTCGTCGCCCTCCGTGTCCCCGATCCGTTCCGCCCGGATCGGCGCGGGATGCGGCGGCAGCTCATCGTGCGCGAGGCGGTTCGGCCCGGCCTGGCGCTCACGCTCGCGACGGTCGGCTACGCGGCGATGGCGTCCTTCATCGTGCTCGACCTGAGCTCCAAGCACATCGGCCACGGCGCGAGCGCATTCGCGGCCTTCGCCACGACGGTCGTGGTGACACGCCTCGTGGGCGGCGACCTCCCGGACCGGATCGGGCCGGTTCGCTGCGCGGCGGGCGCGGCGCTCGTCTCCGCGGCGGGGCTCACGCTGATCGCGCTAGCCGGCTCCCTCGCGGTCGCGTTGGCGGGAGCGCTGGCCATGGGAGTCGCGTTCGCGCTCATCTATCCGTCGCTCTCGCTGATCGTGGTGAACAGCGTCTCGGACTCGCGCCGAGGCTCCGCGCTCGGGACCTTCACCGCATTCTTCGACATCGGTTTCGCGATCGGCGGCCCGCTAACCGGCGCTGCCGCATCGCTCGGCGGCTACTCGGCCGCGTTCTGGCTCGGCGCGGCGTTCGCCGTCGCGACGATCGCGGTCGCCGCCAGCCTGAGAAGGGCCGCGGCTGCTCCCGCGCCGGCGGCGGGCTGACCGTCAGTCCCGAGCGCGGTAAAGGTGCGTCGTGAGCGGCGCGAATACCAACGTCAGTAAAGCCGCGGTTCCGAGCGCGATGCCGATGTGCCCGGCCACCGCGGTTCCCTCCATAAGGCCGCGCGATGCCGTGGTCAGGTGGGAGATGGGATTGACGTCGACGAACGCCTTGAGCCATCCGGGCAGGGTTCCAGGCTCGACGAACACGTTGCTCAGGAAGGTGACCGGGAAGAGCACCATGAAGCCGGCGTTCATGACCGCATTGGGCGCCCGCATGAGCAGCCCAACTGTGGTGAAGACCCACGCCAGCCCGAATGCGAACGCGACGACCAGGAGCATCGCCGCGAGCACGCCACCCACCCCCGCATCCGGTCGGAAGCCGAGCGCCACGCCGAGTACCACCACCACGGTCTCGGCGACGAGGTAGCGCACGCTGTCGCCGAGGACGGCGCCCACGAGCGGTGCCGGACGCCAGATCGGCAGCGAGCGAAATCGCTCCACGACTCCCTTGGTCACGTCCGTGTTCAGCGTCACGCCGGAGTAGACGGTGGTGAACAGCACCGACATCACGAGGATCCCGGGCAGGATGAAGTGGAGGTAATCGCCGGTGGACCCGGCAATCGCGCCGCCGAACAGATAGGTGAACATCAGGAGGAAGAGCACCGGCGTCACGGTCACATCGAGAAGCTGCTCCGGAACGTGCTTGATCTTCAGCATCCCCCGCCAGCCGAAGGTCAGGCACGCCGACAGGAGGCTCGGGCGCGGCGGCCGACGCGTCGAGGAAAGCGCGGCTCCGAGTGCCTCCTCGGCAAGTGGCTCCGCCCGAGGCGGCGCATCCCGCGTCGTGCTCATGCCGTGACTTCCTCTTCATCCTCGGCGCCGAGTCCGTCATGCGTTTCCTCGGCCCGGTGGCCGGTGAGGGCGAGGAAGACCTCGTCGAGGCTCGGTTGTCCGAGCGAGAAGTCGGCGATGGCGATCCCGCTCCGCGAGAGCTCGGCGACCGCCTCGGCACCCCGCCGCGGATCGGGCGGGCAGACGGCCGAAAGGGCGGCGGGGTCGGCCTCCTGGCGAACCGGCGCGGCGAGGGCGGCGGAGAGTATCCGCTGCGCCTCAGGTCGATGCTCCGAGTCAAGCAGGCGAACATGGAGGGCGCCGCGCCCGACGGACGCCTTGAGCTGCGCGGGCGTTCCCTCGGCGATCACCTTGCCACGGTCGACTACGGCGATCCCGTCGGCGAGCTGGTCGGCCTCGTCGAGGTACTGCGTGCACAGCAGGACGGTTGTGCCCTGGCTGGCGAGCATCCGGATAATGTCCCAGACCTGGTTGCGAGAACGCGGATCGAGGCCGGTCGTGGGCTCGTCGAGGAACATCAGCTCGGGGATGACGACGAGGCTCGCCGCGATGTCGAGCCTTCTGCGCATGCCACCTGAGTAGTTCTTCACCTGCCGACCCGCCGCCTCGCCGAGCCCGAACGCCTCAAGCAGCTCGCTCGCCCGCGTCTTGGCCTGGGTGCGCGAATAGCCGAGGAGTCGTCCGACCATCAGGAGGTTCTCCCACCCGGTGAGATCCTCGTCGACGGAGGCCAGCTGCCCGGTCAGGCCGATCAGTCCTCTGACGGCGTCCGCCTCGGAGACGACGTCGTGCCCGAGGACTCGGGCCGTGCCCGTATCCGGCCGCAGAAGCGTCGCCAGGATCCTGATCGTCGTCGTCTTGCCGGCGCCGTTCGGTCCGAGCATCCCGTACACGGAGCCGGTGCGCACGGCGAGGTCTACGCCATCAACCGCCCGGGTCGACCCGAACGATTTGACGAGATCGGAGGCCTCGATGGCGAGCACTCCAATTCAACATAACGATGCCGTCGAGTCACCCCTGGGCCGGCTGGCAACCGGCGCTGTCGGCCGGCGCAGAGCCAAGGCCTCGTAACCGGAAGCGCCGATATCTACGACCAGCGTCATGGTGAGCGCCGGCGGATTCCTGGCAACGCCGGAGACGCTTGCGAGCGTGCCGACGATGGGCAAGATCGAGCTGCTGTTCTGCGGCACATACGGCCAGAACGGCCAGATGCGCGCCCGGGAATCGTTGGAACGGTCGGGACCTGGGATTACGAGCTCTGGCGTGATGAGCGCGCGAACGTGGCGGCGCTCACGTCATCGTCAGCGGCCATGACAGCTCGACGTCGTTCAACCCGACCGGCCGGTGCCGGGTGCGGGCGACGACGATCCTGCAGGGCTGGTCCGCCTCAGAACAGGCTCGGCTGCTCCCGCCCGGGTGTCGGGCCGCCCGTCTCGGGCTCGGGCGGGGCATCGTCCTTGACGATGCCCCGCCGCGGCCCGCTCCGGCCCGGTCGGCGGACCATCGAGACGAGGCGTTCCGCCTCGTCCTTCCGCATGTAGGCGCCTCGCTCGTAGAGCTCCTCGTAGCGTGGTAGCAGGTCGGGCCGGCGCTGCCGAAGCCAGTCGAACCAGATGTCGCGGACCTCGCCGCGGAGGTGAAGGGCAACGCCGCCGATCGAATCGGCCCCCGCCTCGTCGAGCAGCTCGAGTAGCGGCTCGACCTGCTCGGGCGCGTCGTTCACACCGGGGAACAGCGGCGCGACCAGCACCCCGGTCCGGATGCCGGCGCGCTTCAGCTCGGCGACCGCCTCGATCCGCTTGCGGGGATGCGGGGTGTGCGGCTCGGTGTCCCGCCAGGCCTTCTCGTCGAGGGTCGGGATCGAGAGGTTCGCGCTGAAGTCAGTGCGCTCGCCGATCTCTTTCATGAGGTCGAGATCGCGGAGCAGCAGCGGCGACTTGGTCAAGACCGAGCACGGGTTGGCGAAGTCGCGCATCGCCTCCCAGATCCCGCGCATGAGCCTGTAGCGGCCCTCGACCCACTGGTATGGGTCGGTGTTGGTGCCCAGCGCCACGTGCTCGCCCTTCCAGGACGGCCGCGCCAGCTCCACGCGAAGAAGCTCGGGCGCGTTGACCTTGACGACGATCTCGCGCTCGAAGTCCTCGCGGGCGTTCAGATCGAGATATGTGTGAGTCGGTCGCGCGAAGCAGTAGGAGAGCAGGCGTGGGTGCAACCCCGGTATGGATTGATCGTCCACCGGAACGGCATCCGCGAGCGCTTCGGCACCTCGTTCAGCGCCGAGCGCGCCTGCACCTCGTAGAAGCGGATCCCGAGCGCTTCAGGCGCATCGAACGTCCGCACGACGGCAGGCTCGCGGAAGCCGGGCAACCGCGCCTCGGCCTCCTCCTTTCCGATCTCGAGATTTTCCCA
>JBKPHA010000104.1:0-29341 GCA_046729615.1 Actinomycetota bacterium | reverse complement strand
AGGGCGGTTCCACGGAACCGCCCCCTGACGGCAAGAGCCATCCGGGCCCACCACAGGGTGGTCTGTAGGCGGGGACTGATAGTCGAGTTATGACTTCGAACTCGGTTTTCGGACTTTCCGGACCGGCCTACGCGCTCACGCGCGTGCACGCGTGGGAATGATCGCGTGGCCCGGCCGAGCAAGTTCACAGCCGACCGCGCGGAACGCATCGTCGCGGCGGTCGGGGTCGGCGCCCCGCGGTACGTGGCGGCGCAGGCCGCGGGCGTCGCGAAGTCGACCCTGCAACAGTGGCTCGCCAGGGGCGAGGGTTCGCCGAGGACCTTCGCGAGGCGGAGGCTAGACGTGAGGTCGAGGCGCTGGGGACGATCCGCGAGGCCGCCCGTGAGGACTGGCGTGCGAACGCCTGGTGGCTTTCGCACGCTGGCGGTTACAGCACCCGGCACGAGCTCTCAGGTGTCGATGGCGGCCCGATCGCAGTGGAGGGCGCCTGGGACCTCTCAAAGCTCACCGACCGCGAGCTCACTGCGCTGCAGGCCCTCGCCGCGAAAGCGGGGGTCGCGAGAGGGAGGTTGAGTAGTGGGCCATTGGACCGAGTGGGCCGAGGGGATGGCCCGGAAGAACGGCCCGCCGACCCGCGTACGAGTTGTGGCGGATTCGGGTGGCCCGCGCCATCGACGCCGAGTCGGAGCTCGCACCCCGCTACAGGGAAGTTTGGTACGAGATCTTGCGGGTGATCGCCGCCTCCCGTGACCCCGACCACCTCGTGATCGTTCCGGGGAAAGGCTGGCAGCCTCATCCCCACGCCGGCGATCGGGAGTGGGAAGAGCGCCGGGTCGCTGAGCTCCTGGTCGAGTTCGGGGAAGCCTCCGGCATCGGCCCTCCGCCGCCCTCGTGAACGCCCCTCGGGCGTGGCGGTTTCAGACGGTCAGGATGTCGCCGTTCGGCAATTCGGTGCCGTCCGCAGCGGCAGCGGCCGTCAGCTTCGCTGCGGCCTCTTCGGAGATGCCCAGCGCTTCGGCCAACGCGCGGATCTCTTCATCGCTCATTTCTATCCTCGCTCCCTGAACAAGGTATCTCAGAAGGCGCCACGCTGAGACTTCGACGGATCGGTCGGGCTGCCGTCCTAGCGAGTTCAGCCTTGCCCAGCCCTTGCCCCGCTAGCCCGGATCGGGCTTGCACGAGTAGTGGTGGTGACTGCGCCGTTGTCCGCTTCACCGGATGGGCGAGGGTCCGCCGCTGAACTAGACAGGAGCCCCGGCCCTGCGTCCTGCCACCGGGGCCCCTGCCTGTGTAACCGGCGACTGCCTGGAGGAGACGAACCGCCACGCGTTGCAACACAGCTAGGGCGGAAAAAGTCTCAGTCGGTTTCAGTCAGGAATCGGACGCGATAGGCGCTATGTGGCTGCGCCAGTTCGGGTCGAGGCGATCGAGCTCAGGATCGAGGCCGTCGACGCCCAGGTCCTCTCCGACCAAGTGGTAGCGCCCCGTTCCGTCAGCGGTCTCCTGGACCGACTGCATCTCGATGCGCTTCGGAGGTCGTCCAGGATCTGCCGACCTCGGTCGTCCTCGGGCGGAACGCAATCACGACCTCGTCCATTGCGCCGAGTCTACGCGCGGCGCGAGGGCGGGATGACAAGAGCCCCGCCCCGCATCCGGCCGCGAGGACTGCCGTGATTTAGATGCGACGGTCGGCGGGTCGCGAGATGCTGCAACACGGCTAGAGCGGGGAGTTTCGGTTCCTCCTCGGATTACAGCTCGGGCGATGTGGGTAGTGGACCCACCCGATGATCATCCTCGGAGTCATTCTCCTCATCCTCGGAGCGGTGTTGGACATCGGCATCCTCTACGTACTCGGTGCGATCCTGGCCGTGGTCGGCGTCGTTCTTTGGATTCTTGGAGCCGTCGGTCGACCGGTCGCAGGTCGTCGGTACTACTACTGACCCACTACCGCGGTGGAACAGTCATCGCGGTAGGGCTTGCGAGTCGGCCCGAGCGATTCCCTAATCGCCGCTACGGCGCTTCGGGCTGGTGGCCGTGCAGCTCCTCGTAGGGGTCCAAGAGGTCGACGTCCCACAGCTCCTCACGCGACCACTTCGTGGTCGTCGGCGGCTCCCGCCAGTTCGACGGCGTCGCGGGCAAGGTGACGACCCACAACACCAAGAACCCGAGGATCGACAAGCTGCACTTCGATCTCGTGCGCTAGCGATCCATAACCCCCGCCGCGCCGAGAGGTGGGTGACGCTCTGGCCTGACCCCCTCCGGGCCCTGCTCGGGTTCCCTGGCTACCGCCTGGGTCTACCGGGCGGGGCGATTTCTCGCCCTCTTGGCGCGAGATACTGCGTAGGCGATGTCGCAGGAGAACGTCGAGATTGTGCGGCGCCTGATCGACGCCCAGAACAGGGACAACCTCGCGGAATCCCTGCGCCTGTATTCCCCCGAAGCGGAGATCGACTGGTCGCGCTCCAAGGGGCCGCTGCGGGGCGTGTATCGGGGCCGCGTGGGGATCGAGACCTTCCGGAACGAGTTCTGGTCGGCTTTCGAGGACATTCGGCTCGATGCCCACGACTTCATGGCGTCGGGGTCCGAGGTCGTCGTCCCGAACACCGCCCACCTCAGGGGACGTGACGGAATCGAGGTGGTCGCGAGAGCCACCTTCGTGTACACGGTCGAGAACAGACGGATCACACGCGTTCGAATGTTCCAGGAGCGGGACGAAGCCCTCGAAGCCGCCGGGCTGCGGGAGTAGGCCACACACTTCTGGTTTGCGCGAAAAGGAGAAGCGTCTGCTTTACAGGAAGCGACAGCCATTGCTGTCCACTTGACGTTGCAGTTGCCCCTGGCGGTGGCGATGGAGGTTGCACCTACGCTACGTTTTGCGGTGTAGCTCACATTGACTTGTGCGGGTAGCCCTTAGGACAATTTCCGGGGCGGAAGTTTCCGCGCCGCTATCCCCTATCCCCCAGCCGTAGCGAAGCAGCCTCCTTCTAAGGGGCCTGCTGTCTCAAATCGCCTTACGGCCTAACCCGCTCTGCGTCTGCCTCCGGCGATGGGCACGCTGGCGGCAGCGATCAGAGCAGAACAGGGCCCGCTTTCGGTACCTCGGCAGCGAATCGCCGCATTCGCCGCAGGCGACCCCCCTCTGGAGCGTGACACGGTGCGCTTGTTCAAGCGGTTTTTGAGGGGCGGTTTTCGCGCTCTGGATGGAAGACCCATTGTCACGCTGTTTCGCCTCCTTGACGCGCCTACACGCGCTCTGAGAGAACCGCCACTTTGGCTCGCGGCGGTGGCCGCTGCCGGGTAGCCGCGCCGGCTCGATTGCCCCAGTGCCTTCGCAACCTTCAATTGCTCGAAGTGCGGAAGGAACGCCGCCTGCTCCCAGTAGTGCTCGAGGCAGCAGCGCTCCTCGCGGGCGCGGGCGATGAGGCGGTCCGCGGTCCACCACGGGCTGACGAAGGAGCCATCCCAGGGCAGATGGATCGTCGCGTAGAAGGGGTGCCGTCGTTTGCCTGTTGCTCGGTCATGCGTGGCTATGTCGATCATGGCCCGCACCCGCTACGAGTTGGCCGTGCGCCAGTCGTGCGCCAGTGAGCGCCAGATTCCAGCGGGGTCCAGCGGGTTCCAGCGGCCTATTTCATGCGTGATTCGCGCGCTCCGTGCGTGGAGTCGAGATCGAGGACGTCTCACCCACCGGGGTTGACCTGCTAGCGCGGTTTTCGGGCCTCATGCGCCCCCTTGTAGGCCAGTTCATGCGCCAGTCAGCACGAGAAAGTCCCCGTCGCGGCACGGCGGCGTTGGCGCGAAATCCTGGCGATGTCACATGAGAACGTCGAGATCACGCGCCGATGGATCGCGCTCACGCGCGGGCAAAATCACACCCTGCCGATGCTTCTGGCCCAGTTGTGGCCCAAACGTCCCGATCACCGCTCCGCAACGGCAATCGATCGTGCCGCGTCGATGGAGCCGAAACGCGTGTCGGCAAAGCGGGATTCGTCGTCCTGCGTCGTCAGCCGTCGTCGGCACCGGTGCGGTCTACGAAACCGAAGGTCACAGGTTCGAATCCTGTCGGGCGCGCTACCGGAAACCAAGCAATTTGCCCGCAAATGCGCTGAAAGCCCGCAGAGCGGGCAGAATCGCCCGAAACCCGCCTGGACCTCCATTCCCGGGTCCCACGTCTGACGGGACCATCGCGCACCCATCGCGCACCCATCGTGCGAATCCAAGTGCTGAAGCCAGATCTCACCCCGGCTGAGAGGCGAACCATCGCGCGAACCGCAGCATGCTCTCCTGCGCATGAGCGCTACGCATCTAAACCAGCAGCGGGGGCTGTTGCTTTCGCGCCAAGCGGAGGCTGGCGGCTCGTACTGGGACGAGAGTCGCGAATCGGCGTACCGATGAGTCCCGGGCTCCTGCGAGTCATTTGACGTCGCCGGCCAGATCACCGTTCGGAGTAGCCAGCGCTGTGCGGACTACTCCGCGCGACGCAACCGCCCGGCCGCCCGCAGGGCGGCGCGGATCGGCTTCACCGAAGCGGTGTTGCACTTGATGCGCTTCGCGATCACGCGGTCTGACACCGTCGGATCGCGCAGAAGCTCGAACTCGGCGAGCGCCCGCCGCCGCGTCGTCGCGGCTCCCGATGCGCCGGTGGCCGCGGCGGCGTCGAGCACCTCCGTGCGGCGACAGGCCAGACAGCGCCACTCGCCGTCGACCCTCACCCAGCCCTCGGGCTCGACGGGCTCGGCGGCGCCGGGCAAGAAGCTCGTCCTCACCTGGCACCGACCGCAGGTCCAACTCCGAGCCATTGACTCCGCGCCCGCTAGAGCCCGTGCCGTCGGTCGTGCTCGGCCAGCGAGCGGGACATCTGGTCCGGCGTCGTCTGCTGCTCCAGGTCCTGGATCTCCCGTTCACGCCGAACCGCGTCGCGGTACATCGCATCCTGCAGACCCTCGACGAGGGATTCCAGGCGATCCAAGCGTGACTCGAGCGCGGCGATACGGTCCGCCTCGGGGCCGCCGGCCCCGACCTCCGCGGCGTTCGGCGCGTCCTCGGGCTGCGCGGACGTAGCCTCGAGGCGTCGGCGCTCGAGCACGCGCGCAAACAGGCCTCGCCGGCCGCGACCGAGGCGCCTGTTCTCCCGCATCTTCCTCGTCGACCGCGCCGCCTACGCGACCCGAACGTTGACGGCCCGCGGCCCCTTGTCCGCGGCCTCGGCGTCGTACGTGACCTTGGCCCCCTCAGTCAGCGAGCGAAAGCCATCGCCGACGATCGCGCTCTGATGCACGAAGAGGTCCTTCGAGCCGTCCTCGGGAGTGATGAACCCAAAGCCCTTCTCGTCGCTGAACCACTTGACGGTTCCTGTTGCCATGTTTTCCTCCATAGTCCGGTGCCGCGGACCGCGGAGGTTGAGAACCGAGAACGAGGAGCGCTGACACTGTTGGCCGGGGAACCCCGGCTAGTACGTCAATGACGATAGCGGGTCGCGAGCTGGTCCCGGTCGGTCTGGAAGATGGATGCGGCTCAACTCGTGGAACACGCCGGCTGGGGCTCGCTCACTTCCTCCCCCTTGTGACTGCGGCTCGAGGCGACGAGAAGAGGAGAGGCAGCTCACGCGTGATTCACTGGATATACCGCTGCCGCTTCCGCGCGCAAGGGAGCAGCGAGACGACCAGGGACCGCCCGGCTTCGGCCGGGCGTAGGCTGAAACCCATGGACTTACCCCGCGGCCCTCGCGCTCCCGCCGCCTGGCAGACCATCGCGTGGATGGCGCGCCCCGGCCCGTTCCTGCGGGGTATCCACGAGCGCTTCGGCGATCCGGTGACGATCCGGACGTACTGGACCGAGGAGCCGATGGTGCTGTTCTCGGACCCGGACGCGGTACGCGAGGTCTTTCACCTGGATCCGGCGATCGCGCCCGCCGGCCAGAGCTGGGAGTTCTTGCGCCCGTTCGCCGGACCGGACTCCATCCTGCTGCTCGACGGCGAGGCTCATCGGCGCGAGCGCCGGCTCCTGCAGACACCGTTTCATGGGAAGCGTATGCGCGCCTTCGCGCCGATGATCGCCGAGCTTGCCAGCCACGAGCTAGGCACGTGGCGTGGCCGGGTCACCACGCTGGACCGGACGCGGCACCTGACGCTCGAGATCATCCTGCGCATCGTCTTCGGCGCCCGCGACGAGCGGGAGGTCGCCGAACTGCGCCACGCGATCGAGACCACGCTCGACGACGTCCGCTCGCTGCCGCGGATGCTCGCGATGGCGCTCGTGCAGCGCGAGCTCGGGCCGCGCAGCCCTTGGGGCCGGTTCCGGCTGGCGGTCGAGCGCTTCGACGCACTGCTGCTAGAGACGGTGGCGCGCCGGCGGCGGCAGCCGGTCGGCGATGCCGTCTTGGACTCGCTGCTCGAGCAGCGCGACGAGCACGGCAACCCGCCGACCGACCACCACGTGCGCGACCAACTGGTAGCGCTGCTGATGGGCGGCCACGACAGCTCGGCAGCGACGCTGGCATGGGCCTTTGAGCGGCTCTCCCGCCACCCGGCCATCCACGCGCGCCTGCGCGAGGGCGACCCCGCCTACCTCGAAGCTGTGGTCAAGGAGGTTCTGCGGATCCGGCCGGCGCTGACTATCGCCCCGCGGCTACTCCTGGAACCAGTGCAGATCGCCGGGCGACGGCTGCCCGCCGGCGTCCAGGTCGCCGCCTGCTTGTGGCTCGCGCTGCGCCGCGAGGACCTCTGGCCACAGGCCTCGGCGTTCCAACCGGAGCGCTGGCTCGAGGGCCCGCCGCCCAATCCGCTGTCGTGGATTTCGTTCGGCGGCGGGGTACGGCGCTGTCCCGGCGCGCCGTTCGCCGAGATGGAATTGCGCGAGGTGCTGCGCGCCGCGGCCGACCTGACGATTCGGCCGGTCCGCGCCGAGCCCGAGCGCGCCCGACGCAGCCTCCTCGTCGTGGTGCCCGAACGCGGCGGCGAGATACTCGTCGCCTAAGCCGCGTCGAGCGGCGTGCGGATGTGGCTCAGAGCCACCAAAGGAGTCTCGCTTACGCGCCACTGGAGCGCTCGGCTCCGCCGCTGGCGCATTCCGCGACAGGCAGGACGGCGGTCACCCGGAGCGAGCGAATGCGTGTGAGGCCCAAACCAGGCTGTCGATGACGTCGAGCTCCGCCTCGTCGCGGGGGGCGTAGAGCATCACAGCGGTCGGAGCGATGAGCCCCCTCAGGCGGCAGGATGGGGCCCTGCCCAACCGGCGGCCACGGCCTCGGTGACGGTCTCAGTCGGAAGCATTGCGTGCAGGCTGTAATCCGGAGCCGGATGAAGATGGGCGAACTCCCGATCGATCAAGAACGCCTCCTGCGGCCCGAGCGGCTCGCCGGGTGCCAGGACCAGCGCCCGAGCGCCCGGCACGGAAATGCGGCTCGGTTTCTCGAGAACGCCGGGCAGTGCAAAGACACGCCGTGTCAGCTCCTCAACCCGTGGTCTGGCTCGACCGTGTCCACATCAAGGGAGGCGCGAGCCAGGTGGCGCTCGACCAGGAGTTCGGGGATCTACTCGGTGATGACCCGACGGGAAGATCAAGCGCGCCAAAGCGTTTCTGTCGTGGACAGAGGCTCTCGAAGCCGCCGGGCTGCGGGAGTAGGCGATGTCGCAGGAGAACGTGGAGCTGCTCGGGAAGGCCCCGCCGTCGAGCTCACGGCCCCCGCTTGAGCCACCCGCGGACGCGCGGCTCATGGTTCACCTTCGGAACAAGTGCCAGCTGCTCGGCGAGCTCGCCGGGCAGCGCGGCCAGCACTGCATCGATCAGCTGCTCATCGAGGCCGGGGGCATACTCGTGGGAGCACACATCGCCCGGCAGGGACGATACCCGGGCGGGGCCCTTGTGAGCCACTGCGTCGACGAGGGCGGCGAAACTCACCGAGTCGAACACCGCTCCGATGTGGCTGGTGTGGCGATCGGGACAGACCGATTGAATCACGAGGTTGGCGGCACCATTCAGCGCCGAGGTCGGGTGCTTTCCGGTCTGCGGCTGCACTAGCTCGTCGTCGAGCGTTCGCACCGTGGTCCAGGAAGCCTTGCCGGGACTCTCGTCGGGCTGGCGGTTTAGCGCCTTCAGGAAGTTGGAACCTGCCCCCTGCTGCCAGATCGCGGGCGGGCATGGGTTGGCGCTCGAGCACGGGAAGCTGGCTACCGTCGTGCCGTGCTGGGTTCCCGCCACCGCGACTACGTCCGTGACCTTGCGCCGAAGTCGCGGCCAGTAGGTGAGGGCGACGCGCGGCAGCAGCGCCCCCTGGCTGATCCCGTAGACCGCGCCCGGCCGCCCTGCGATGTGGGCCATCTTGCGAATGCCGTAGACGAGGTACTGCACCGAGTTCTGGATGTCCGCGGTGGTGGAGTGCGGGTAGTCGACGTAGCAGACCGGATGGCGGTACGCGTCAAGCGCGCCCTTCAAACCGCCATATAACCCGGTGCCGGACGACAGCGTGCCGGTGGAGAGCATGATCGGCTCACGGGAGGCGTTTGCGACCTCCCCCGTGCAGTGAAAGGCCGCCTTGAGCTTGGCCTTGTCGATCTTCAACAGCGGCCCGGCAGCAGCATGAGCAGCGAACGTCAAGCACGCGGACGCGACGACCATCGCAAGCCAGCAGCGGGGCACGCGATGCTTCTGCACGCCGGTTCCGATCACGAGAGGTGGGGCTTCAAGATCGGTCCGTCCTCCGGGTCCGCTCCCATGGTTGGTCCTCCGCGCGGTCGACAGAATCGCCTGCCGTCACTCCGGCTTCGTGCGATGCGCGAGCATGTGGGGCGATGACCGGCCGATGCCCGTCGCGGACGAGACCGCCCTGCCCTGCCCTGACGTCTCCTTCCGCATGGAGCGAAGTTGGAACCGGAAGTCTCGTCGCTTCCTTGCGGGTCAAGGCCGCTTCTTCGGGCGGGGATCGAGCCGAGCGAAGAAGATGTCGGAGGGTCCGCGCACAGGGCGCGCGCCGCGCTCTCGCCCTCCGATCGCCTTTCCCGCGGCGAACACCGCGGCGAATCCGCGTCCGGTCGCTGCCAGCCCTTGATAGTCGCCGACGAAGCGCCCTGCCACCGCGGTGGAGGAGGTCTTCGGCGTCATCAGCATGTCGAAGGATCCGCCCAGCGACCGCCGCCTCCAGGAGCGCCCCCGGTCGTGGGAGTGGGCGAACCAGACGCGCGTCGTCAGCTTGTCGTCGAGCGGCCTATCGCCGCTGAAGTCGTCCCAGGTCACCCCAACGACGCCCCCCTTCGCGACCGCGACGGCGGGAATGAACGCCTGGGTCGGAACCCGCGCCACCGTTCCGGGCGCGCTCCAGGTTCGACCGCCATCGCGCGAGCGCGCGATGAAGATCTTCGAGCGGCGCTCGGAGAAGATCTCATTCCAGACCACGTACGCGGTGCCGTCCCCGGCGACCGCGGTGTCGATCACCGGGAAAGCGCGGACCTCGGCCTTGGACTTCGGATCGTGCGGGGCGACAGGGTGGGGGATCGTGGCGATCAGCCGCGGCGGCGACCAGGTTCGGCCGCGATCGGTGGAGCGCATCACCATCACTTCCCAGGGGACCAGCTTCGGAGCATGGACCACCGGCGTGGGGTTGGTCAGCAGGAAGAAGTAAAGAAGGTCGCCATCCGGCAGCGCCTCGACCAACGTCGGATCCGGAACGTTCCCGGCGGGCGGCGTATGGATGGTGCGCTGCGGCGTCCAGGTGACGCCGCCATCGGTCGTCCGCGAGAACATCGCAACGCCGCTCTCGCCGAACGAGCCGGAGCGCTTCACCCACGCGAAGTAAGCGTTGCCGGCCCTCGTCGGATCGGCGGTGACCGAGCCACGGTCGTTGTAGGTCCCGTCCTCGGCGACGACGGTTGGGCGCCTGAAGGACCCGAAACCATCGAGCGAACGGCTGACCCGCTGCTGCGTCGGGGTGCCGAAGTTCTCGAGCCCCGGAAAGACGTCGAACGTGAGGATGCCCTCATACGCCGTGCCGTCGGGGCCGATCGTCACCCAGGGGTCGCTGGTGCGCTCGTCGGCGCCCCCCGTGCAGACCGACGCTTCCGGGATCTTCAGCCGCCGCCATCGCCTGCCGCGATCCGTCGAGACCGCAACGAGGTTGCTCAGCGCGCCGCCGGCGGCGACGAACCGATCCTGCTGCCAGGTGGCGATGATCCGTTCCGGGTGACGGGGATCGACGGCCACGCTCGGCTCCGCCTCGGAGTCCGGCTGTCGTTCGCCGCTGACGCCGCAGCCGCGCGGAAACGGGCTCTTCCCAGAAATCGGCCGCGGTCCCGAGAGCTTCATTGGACGGGCGGCGGCCGCGGCGGGCGCGAAGGCGCCGAGTGCGATTGCCACCCCGATGGGGATTGTCCAGCGACGCCAGCGCAACCATCCTGATGCAGGCCGGTCACCCTTACTGCACGGAGGCGGCACCGGCACACGGTACCTGACGGAGCAAAGTCGGACTCGTGATCCGTACTGAACAACTACAACGTGGGCTTACCGACGTATTACTTGTTTGGGCACAGGTTCGATTCCTGTCGGGCGCGCTCCCGGCGATGCTGGGACTCGGCGGGGCTGCAGACCCGCCTTGCTCAAGTCGCTGTCGGTGCCGATCCCTCCCAGCCGGTGTGGTTCGCTATCAGCGCCAGGACATCGCTCCCGTGCCGCGAGAGGAACGCCGGCCCGATCCCGTGGATCCGCGCCAGCCCGTCGAGCCCGATGGGGCGCGCGGCGGCGATCGCCTCCAGCGTCCGGTTGTGCGCGACGGTGTAGGCCGGCTTGCCTGCCGCCGCGCGAAGGCGCCATGCCCTAAGCGCATCGAGGAGCCGGGCGTCCGACGTCGAGAGTTCGGGAGGGGCCGGTGCTGAAGATGCGGGTCGGCGCCGCTTGATCTGTAGCGTCTCCGGCGCCGGAAGAGCGGTGTCAGGATCGCAGACGTCGCAGCATCGCTCCAGTGGCTGGCCCGGTCGCGGATCGCCGAAGTGGTCGAGGAGGCTGCGGCGGCGACATGCCTTCGAGAAGGCGAACGCCTCCACGGCACGGTAGGCGCGCCAGCCGCGGTCCTTGGCGACGCGGCACGCGGCGGCGGCGCGGCGCAGGTCGAGGCGGTCGGCGAGTCGCAGGTGAAGACGGCCGCCCGGAGCCGGCTCGACCGAGCATGCGCCCGCGCGTTCGGCGATCGCCAGCCGGATCCGGGCAGCCTCGTCGCGCGGATTCTCGATCACAAGCGAGCCGTCGGCGTCCACCAGTCCGCGAAGCTCCTCCACGTACGCGGCGATCGCGCGCGGCTCGACCGTCCGCTGCTGGTTGAAGCGCACCAGCCGGCCGAGGTCCGAGCGGCCCGCGAGCAGGACCGCCTGAGCAGGCAGGCCGTCGCGGCCGGCGCGGCCCGCCTCCTGGTAGTAGGCCTCGACGCTGGTCGGGATCGCCCAGTGCCAGACCGAGCGGACGTCCGCCTTGTCGATCCCCATGCCGAATGCGTTGGTCGCGACGATCGCATCGGCGTCGCCGGACATGAACCGGTGCTGCGCGGAGGCACGCTCGTCGGGCTCCATTCCGGCGTGGTATGCGGCGGCCAGCACCCCGGCGGACCGCACGGATTCGGCGACGGATTCCGTATCGCGGCGCGTGCCGCAGTAGACGATCGCCGGCAGGTTCTCCCCCCGTTGCAACCCCTGCTCAAGCAGGGCCAGCTTGCGGGCCACAGAGCCCTTGCCCTCGAAGGTGACGATGTCGAACGAGATGTTCGGGCGGTCAAAGCCCGACCGGACGACCAACGGATCGCGGAGCCCAAGACGAGCGGCGATGTCGGCCGCAACCTCCTGGGTTGCGGTGGCGGTGCAGGCCATCACGGCGGGGCGTCCCAGGCGCTCGATCGCCCTGGGGAGGCGTAGGTAGTCCGGCCGGAAGTCGTGCCCCCATTCGGAGACGCAGTGGGCCTCGTCGATCGCCATCAAGTCGACCTCGCGAGCAGCGAGCGCCTCCAGGAACGTGGTCGAGGCGAAGCGCTCGGGCGAGCAGTAGACAATCCGCGCCCGCCCGTCCCGGACGCTGGCCAGCGCCGCTCGATTTTGCGCCTCGCTCATGCCCGAGGCGACCATGACCACGGGGTGCCGATCCCCCGCCAGGCGGCGGCACTGGTCGGCCATCAGCGCGATCAGCGGGCTCACCACAACGGTGAGCCTCGGTGAGGCCAGCCCCGGAAGCTGATAGCAGAGGCTCTTGCCGCCGCCGGTCGGCATCACGATCAGGGCATCGCGACCGTCGACCGCCGCCTGAACCGCCTCGCGCTGCCCGGGCCGGAACGACCGGTGGCCGAGGTGGGCCAGGAGCGAGTCCGGATCGCGCGGGCCTTCGTAGACGCGGAGCCGCTCCAGGGCAAGCTCCGTCTCCTCGAATCCCTCCAGTCCCTGGAGGGCGAGAGTGGCCTGTTCATGGGCGGCCTGTGGCACCCCGCAAGCCTATGTGGCGATCCGGCACCAAATACGGTCGGAACGTGACGACTTCGCATACTTCCGCCATGGTGGAGCGCACGATCGCGGGGGACGGTGGGTCCGCCACAAGATCAGTCGGCGCTGGCTCGCGCGACGAGGTCCGCGTTTCAACCCTCGAGCTCTTCTTCGACCTCGTCTTCGTCTTCACGCTCACGCAGCTGACCTCGGTGCTGGCGCATCATCCGAACGGGACCGGGGTCCTGCGAGTGGCGCTGATGCTCGTCGTCATCTGGTGGATGTACGGCGGATACGCGTGGCTCACGAACGTCGTCGCTCCCGACCGGCTCGCCTACCAGCTCCTGCTGCTCGGCGGGATGGCCGCCTTCCTCGTGATCTCGCTCGCGATCCCCACCGCGTTCGCCGGCGGCGGGGTCGCGTTCGGACTCGCCTATCTCGTGGTGATCCTGATCCACGCGGGCCTGTTCACCCGCAGCCAGGCGGGCGAGTCGGGACTGGCGATCCTGAGGGTGGCGCCGCTGAACGTCGTCGCGGCGCTGGCGATCCTCGCCGCCGGGATCGCTGGCGGGACCGCGCGGGGGATCCTGTGGGGCGTCGCGGTTGCGGTAATCATCCTGCCCTCGCTTCGCCCGCCCGACCCTCGGTTCGAGATCGCGCCGGGCCACTTCGTCGAGCGCCATGGCCTGGTCGTGATCGTCGCGCTCGGCGAGTCGGTCGTCGCCGTCGGTATCGGCGCCACCGCGCACGCCGTCACGGTCGGGCTGGTCGCGGTCGCAGTGCTCGGCCTGGCGCTGACGGCGTGCCTATGGTGGGCGTACTTCGGCGAGGGCGAGGACGAGAAGGCGCTCGACGCGATGCGCTCGGCGTCGCCTCGCGACCGACCTCGCCTCGCCCTGAACGGCTTCTACCACTGGCATCTGCTGATTCTGTTCGGGATCATCGCGCTGGCCTCGGCGCTCGAGAGCGCCATCGCCCACCCCGGCGCTCCGCTGGCGCTCGGCCGCGCCCTCGCCCTCGGCGGCGGGATTTCCTGCTTCCTTGCGGGTGACGCCATGTTTCGGCGCACCCTCTCGATCGGCGAGCTGCGGTGGCGAGTTGCGGCGGCGCCGCTGGCACTCGCGACGATCCCGCTCGGGACAGAGATCTCGGCCGTGGCTCAGCTCATCGCGCTCGTCGCGGTCCTGCTCGGCTCCCTGATGCTCGAGCTGCGAGCGGGAGGTGCGGTGAGGGCCTGAAGCCTACGGAAGCTGCGGCCGCCAGGGCACGGCGTTGTCGCGCGCCCGCTCGTAGGCGCGACGCAGGAATCGGCGCTCCCTCCTGGATCGATGCGAGCGCTGCGCGCGGACGAGGCGCTCCCACAGCGCGATCGCGCGGCTGGCTTCGGGCGAGTCGCTTCGCTCGACCCGCCGCAGCAGACACGGCTCCTCTCGTCCCGCCGGGGCATTGCAGCCTTGGCCTGGCGGACAGCACGACTTCATACACGGTGGCATACCCGGCGAAACGGGCGGGAACACCTCGTATATCGGTTGATGTAAGGAATCCGACAGCAAAGATCGGGCCCCGCCCGGCTTCTGCGGCTTATGCCCGGCGCGGGGGGGTTAGCCCGAGTTTCATCGGGTAGCGCTCGTAGTGGAGGGCGTCCATGAGTGAAGCGGTGGCGATCGATCTGCCGGCGAAGCCCGAGAGCGCTAGGCGCGCTCGCGAACGGCTGAAGCCGTTTCGCACCTCGGTCGACGAGGCGACGTTCATCGACTTGTGCCTGCTCGTCGACGAGCTGGTCGTCGAGGCGCTGCACGGCGCCACCGACTCAGCCGTCCCCTACGCCATCCAGCTTCGGGCGGAGCTCGACCACGATCGCGTTCGGGTGGTCATAGCCGAGGGAAACGGCTCCTATCACCTGCCGTCGCGCCGTCCCGAGCCCGGTGACGAGGGGTTCGGGCTTCACCTCGTGCAGCAGCTGAGCGATCGCTGGGGGATCCGGCGCGACCACGCCGGGGCCACGGTGTGGCTCGAGCTGCTCGGGAAGTCGCAGCGGGAAACGTGAGAAGCGGGACCCCGCGTGCCTTGCACGGCTAGGACTCTCCGCGGCAGGCACTTCGGCGGAAGCAGTCCCGCTCGAGCAGGTCGGGCACAGGGGTGAGGCGGACCAGCCGGAGCCGTGAGCGAAGCCGATCAGGCCGCCACGACCTGAGCGAGCGAGGCGTCGAGTGCCTCGTCCCAGCGCGCGGCGATCTTCTTGGCCGCCGCGCGCTCCTCGGCCAGGATCGCGTCCACGACACGGATCGTCTCCGAGTCGTCGGCCCGTCGTGCGACGCGCTTGAGCTGCTCGTAGCCGCCGATCTCGAGGTGCTCGAAGGCGTAGGCGAACCCGGCGAGCTTCACCGGCGTGTCTGGCTGCGCCTGGAAGAACGCGCCCCAGTTCAGCGCTCCGAGGCGCAGCGCAGCGTCCTTCAGGAGCGACGTTGACCCCCCGATCGCCTCGAGGCGATCGTTGATCCGCTGCTCGTGCCCTCGCGTCTCCTGGAGGTGTTCCGCGTAGAGGAGGCTCAGCCTCTCCGGCTCCGTGATCCGCGGCGCTCGCTCGAGCAGCTCGATCGCCTGCATCTCGATCGCGTGCGCGTCGGCCAGGTACTTGCGGAGCTGCTCGGACAGCTCATCGGGGTCGACCTCGCGAAGCGAGGCCCCGACCGCCCGGTCGAAGATGCTCTCCAGGCGCCCCGCCATGCGCCGCTCCTCGTCGCCGATCTCGCGGGCGACGGTCGCAACCTTGGGCTTCGCCGCACGCTCGGCCACGCGGCGCAGGAGCTCGTATGCCGCGAGCTCCATGTGCTCGTACGCATATGCATGCGCGACGAGCTTGCCGGGCGTATCCGGCTGCAACTTCGCGAACAGCAGCATCCCCATGCCCCCGTACGGCCCGCGACGTCCTTGGCGGTCGACGGCTCGGCGCCAGTGTGCTGGAGCAGCTCGCGGATGCGCCGCTCCTGGCGCTCGGTCTCACTCAGGTGCTGCGAGAAGGCCTCGGCAATCTCCGGATCGCCCGCGATCTCCGGGGCGCGCCGCAGCTGCGCGAGCGCCTGCTCCTCGATCGAGTGGACGTCAGTCAGGTACATCGTCAGCTGCTCTTGAAGATCGCGCTCGGGCATCTCCTTCTCCTCCTCGTGGTCACGGCTGGAGCAGCACCTTGATGGCGCCGTTCTCCTTCTTTTGGAACATCTCGTAGGCCTCCGGCGCCTGGTCCAGCGGGAGCTTGTGCGTTGCCAGGTCCTCGGTGCCGAGGGGGTCGCCGTCCTCCGTCAGCAGCGGGAGGATGTCGTCGGTCCACCGGCGGACGTTGGCTTGCCCCATGCGGATCTGGAGCTGCTTGTCGAAGAGTTCCATCATCGGGATCGGGTCGAGCGCGCCGCCATAGACGCCGGAGATCGAGAGGGTGGCGCCCCGCCGCACCGAGTCATCGCGTGGTACAGCGCCCGCATGCGGTCGATTCCGGGCTTCTCGATGACCTTCTGCGCCACCGCGTCCGGAGCGCGGCCCCCTGGTGAGCGGCTTTGCCGACAGTGTCGCCGTGCGCCTCCATGCCTACGGCCTCGATGACCGAATCCGTCCCGCGCCCGCCGGTCAGCTCACGGATCGCCTCCGGCACTTCGCCGGTCTCCCCCGCGTCAACGACCTCGATGTCGTACTTGCTTGCGAGCGCGAGTCGCTCTGGCACCAGATCGACGCCGATCACCCGAGCGCCGCGGTGCCTCGCGATCCTCGAGCACATCTGGCCGATCGGGCCGAGCCCGAACACCGCCACCGAGCCGCCCTCGGGAATCGCCGCGTACTCGACGGCCTGCCACGCCGTGGGCAGCACGTCTGACAGGTAGACGAAGCGTTCATCGGGCGGCCCTCCGGCACCTTGATGGGTCCGAAGTGAGCCTGCGGCACGCGCAAGTACTCGGCTTGCCCACCCGGAACCTCGCCGTAGAGCTTCGTGTAGCCGAGGAGAGCCGCCCCCTTGCCATGCTCCCTCACCTGCGTCGTCTCGCACTGCGAGTAGAAGCCTTGATCGCACATGTAACAGTGGCCGCAGGCGATGCTGAAGGGCACTACCACGCGGTCGCCGGGCTCGATCTGCTCGACCTGGCGCCCTACTTCTCGACGATCCCCCATCGGCTCGTGGCCGAGGATGTCGCCCTCGCCCATGAACGGCCCCATCACTTCGTACAGGTGAAGGTCGGACCCGCAGATCCCTGACGACGTGACCGGCATCCGTCGGCTCCTTGATCGCGGGGTCTCTACGCGAACGTCGCGCCGTCCGTGCCAGGTGACCGCCTTCATCCGCCCGCCCTCCTTTGGCGTCTCGGGCGTCGCTCTTCGAACCTTTCGCGACTATCCGCGGGCGCCGCGGTGGACCCGGGGGGTCAGGGATGCGCCTGGCTGTCGATGCCGGCGGATTCGGAGACGGCAAGTAGGAGAGTGAGGTGGATTGGCCGCAAACCCTCGATCACTGCGATCTGCATCCGAGGGGTGGATGCCGAATGCGTTGAGGCAAGGTACGGCGCGGCGCGCCGCGACAGGTGCGGCCTCAATGCCCCCCGCGCCCGCCGGACAGCAGCTCCAGCGCGTGCGGCAGGGCACCGGCGATCGCCGCGCCCGCCTGACCGATGCTGCGGGGGCTGCCGGGGAAGTTCACGATCAGCGTGCGGCCGCGGATGCCGGCGACGCCGCGCGAGAGCATCCAGTGCGGCGTGTACTCCCGGGACGCGGCGCGCATGGCCTCGGCGATGCCGGGCGCCTCGCGGTCGATCACTTCACGCGTGGCCTCAGGCGTGACGTCGCTCGGGGCGACGCCGGTGCCGCCGGTGGTCAGGACCAGGTCGCAGCGTTCCGAGTCGGCCCAGTGCCGCAGGCACTCGGCGATCAGGGTCCGGTCATCGGGGATCACCTCCCGGCCCGCGACGTCCGCTCCAAGCTCGGCGGCGAACGCCGCCAGGCGCTCGCCGCTCTCGTCGCCCTCGCCCGCGGTCTCCGATTTCGAGGTGCTGACGGTGACAATCGCCGCGCGCATGCCTACTCGGCCTCGGAGCGATGCCACTCGCCGCTTCGCCCGCCGGATTTCTCCAGCAGCGCGATCCGCTCGATAACGATGCCTCGCTCGATCGCCTTCGTCATGTCATAGACGGTGAGCGCCGCGATCGCGCACGCGCTCATGGCCTCCATCTCCACGCCCGTTCGGCCGATCGTCTTCGCCTCGGCGACGATCTCGACGACCCCTTCGGCGGCCAGCACCCGAATCTCGACGTCCACGTGCGTCAGGGGGAGCGGATGCGCGAGCGGGATCAGCTCGCCCGCGCGCTTCGCAGCCTGGATGCCAGCGATGCGCGCCGTAGCGGTGACGTCGCCCTTTGGCACGTCGCGGTTCTCGATCGCCGCGGCGGTCTCCGGCGCCATCCGCAGCCGCGCCTCGGCCACCGCGCGTCGCGGGGTCGCCTCCTTGTCCCCGACGTCGACCATCCGGGCGGTGCCCGTCTCATCGATGTGGGTGAGGCGCGCTCGCTCGGTCATACCTCGGCTTGAGCTTGGCTCTTCCAGATCGGCGCCTCGGCCTTAATGCGGTCGATCGCCTCACGAGCACCCGCGAACGCCTCGGTCCGGTGGGCGGCGGAGGCGGCGACGAGCACGCTCGCCTCCCGGGCGGGAACCGGCCCAGTGCGGTGCTCGGCGGCGGCCGCCACTAGCCCATGGCGCTCGATGCACTCCGCGAGGATCGCGGCGATCCTCTGTTCGGCCATCTCGCCGTAGGCCTCGTAGTCGAGCTGCGGCACATCGCGCGGGAATCCCTGGAACGTGACCACCGCGCCCGCGGACGGATCGACGACTCGCGCCGCCACCTCATCCAGGGAGATCGGTTCCGGCCCGACGCGGACGTGCGGGGTCGCCCCGCCGCTCACCGGCGGCACCAGCGCCAGCTCATCGTCGGGTGACAGCACGGTCTCCGGGTCGGCGTAGTCGCGGTTAACCGCCATCCGCACGGGCACCCTGGCGAGGACGTCGGTCAGCTCGGGCTCGCGCGCCAGCTCCGCGAGGGCATCGGCCACGGTCGCGCCCTCGTCGAGCTCCACGTCGATCGACTCGCGCCCCATGCGCTGCCGCAGCACGGCGAACAACCGCACCCGAACCGTCATCGATCCAGCCACGCCGCTGATGCTAAACGCCGCCGGCAAGCATCCCGGCGAACGGGAGGAGCTCGATCTCCACCCGCTCGCCGGCCTCGACATCTTCGCGATCCGCTGGGATGACCGCAAACGCGTCGGCACCGAGCATCGAGGTCAGGACGTGCGACGCCTGCTCCTTCGTGGGCTGTGCGTGCCAGCCGTCGTCGCGAGCCTCGAGCCGCACCCGGACGAAGTGCGCTCGTCCGGGGCGTTTGGGATACGGCGCGTCGAGCACCGCCGTGGAGCGGGGACGCTCGGGGCTCGCGCCGGCCATGGCGAGCAGCGCCGGGCGAACCAGGAGGATGAAGGTGACGACGGCCGACACCGGATTCCCGGGCAGTCCAAAGACGAGCGTCCCATCAGGCACCGTCCCGAACCACGTGGGCCGGCCGGGGCGAAGGGCGAGGCCCCAGAAGGCCTCCCCGACCCCGAGGTTCGCGAACGCCGGGCGGACGTGGTCGTGCTCCCCCACAGACACGCCCCCGCAAACGACCGCGACGTCCGCTTCCAGAAGCCCACGGATCGCGTCGCGCGTCGCGTCGGCGTCATCGCCAACGTGACCGACCTGGGCCACGACGGCCCCCGCGGCGCGGGCGAGAGCCGGAACCGAGTGCGCGTTTGCATCGCGGACCTTGCCCGGCCCTGGCTCCTCGTCCGGGCCGACCAGCTCGTCTCCCGTCGTTAGAACCGCGAGCCGGGGCCGGCGGGCGCAGGGGACGGCCGCCAGTCCGAGCGAGGCGAGCACCCCGAGCTCGGACGGTCCCAGCACCGTACCGCGGCGCAGTACCACCTCGCCGGGACGGACGTCCTCGCCCGCGCGCCGGACGTCGCGGCCGGGCTCGACTGGCGCCGAGAGGACGATCGAGCCATCACGACGGTCGATCTCCTCGATGCGGACGATCGCGTCGCATCCGGCCGGCATCGCTGCGCCCGTCGAGATCGCGATCGCCTCGCGGGGGCCGGCGCTCGATGCGGCGGGCCTGCCGGCGCGGGATTCGTCGACGACGCGCAGGACGACGGGAGCGTCTGGCACGGCGCCCCGCGTGTCCACGGCCCGCACCGCGAAGCCGTCCATCGCGGAGTTGTCGAAGGGCGGGATCGCTTCGGTGCTCGTCACATCCTCGGCCACCACGCGACCGAGCGCTGCGTCGAGAGCGACATCCTCCGCCGGCAGGGACGAAACGCACTCCAGCACGACCCGCCTGGCGACCTCGATGTCGAGCAGCTCACGACCCATCGCGGAGGATGATCGCTGCCAGACTGATGCCATGTCATCCCGGGATCGCGGTCGAGCCGCCGTGGGGGCCGTTCTGGCCGGTGGCCGGAGCTCGCGGATGGGCGTTCCCAAGCCGACGCTCGAGCTCGCCGGCCGCCCCCTCATCGCGTATCCGCTGGAGGCCGTGGCGGCGGCGGGGCTGGAGCCGGTGGTCGTCGCCAAGGAGGAGTCCGAGCTCCCCGATCTCGACTGCCGGATCGTCCGCGACAGCGAACCGGGGATCCACCCGGCGGCCGGCATCCGGTCCGCGCTCGGCGCCGCGGGCGGGCCCGTCGTCGTCGTCGCATGCGACATGCCGTTCGTGCCGTCGCAGCTCGTGGCGGTCCTGTCCCAGATTGACGCCCCGGTCGCGGTTCCGATGGTCAGGGGACGCATGCAGCCGCTGTTGGCCCGCTACGAGCCGAGCGTCGCCCCGCACCTCGAGCGTGCCGTCGAGCGGGGTCGGCCGTTGCGGGAGGCGATCGCGGGGCTCGATCCTCTGGAGCTCGGGCCGGACGAGCTGGTTGGCTTCGGCGATCCGGACTGGTTCGCATTCAACGTCAACGACCGCCGGGACTTTGCGGCGGCCGAGTCCCTGGTCGCGCCGGAGCCCACCCGATGACCGAGCGCGCCGCATCCGACCCCGGCACGTTTGCGGGCCGGACGTACGCGACGGTCGAGTACGACGGTCGAATCGACCACGTCGCGGTGGAGGAGCCGTTGGAGATCCGCGTCGACCGCCGCCCGCTCGCCGTGACTATGCGAACGCCGGGGCACGACTCGGAGCTCGCGCTGGGCTTCCTGTTCGGCGAGGGGCTCATCGGTTCCGTGCGGTCCGCGGAGCCGCCGGCCGATCTCGTCGCGAACGCGATCGAGGTGAGCGGCCCGCTGCTGCGCGATCCCGGCGAGCGCCGCTTCTACACGACCTCCTCGTGCGGCGTCTGCGGCAAGGGCGCACTGGCGGAGGTCGCGGTTCACGCTGCGCCGCTGCCGGATGGGCCGCGGATCCCCCGGGCGCTCCTGGCGTCGCTCCCCGACCGACTGCGACAGCCGACCTTCGAGCGGACGGGAGGCCTGCACGCGACGGGCCTCTTCAGCTCCGGGGGCGAGCTGCTGATAGCGCGTGAGGACGTCGGCCGCCACAACGCGATGGATAAGGTCATCGGCCGCGCGTTGCTGGACGGCCTGGTGCCCCTGGGCGAGCGGATCCTTTGCGTGAGCGGCCGCCTGTCGTTCGAGCTGGTGCAGAAGGCCGCCGTCGCCGGCGCCCCGATCCTCATCGGCGTGGGCGCGCCCAGCTCACTTGCTGTGGAGCTGGCGGCGGACCGCGGGATGACCCTTGGCGGGTTCGCGCGCGGAGGACGCGTAAACGTCTACACCGGCGCCGAGCGCGTCGACGAGTAGCGTCTACTCGGCCGCCCCGGGATTGATGCCCTTAGCGATCTCGCGCAGCGATTCCGGTGAGCGCCCGGTCTGCCCGCCGATCCAGCAGGCCACCGGCGCGGCCGTGCGCTCGGAGCCGTGGGCTGCGATCGCCGCGAGCTTCAGGATCTGATCGAGCTCATCCTCCGTGGGCGGCTGGGCGCCGATCTCGGCAGCGAAACGCCGTACCCATTCCTCGGCGTTCATCTCGCACTCCTTGCGGTATCGGATTCGGCGGCATCCTGCCACTCTGCGGCGGCCGGTAGGGGAGCGCCGATCAGCCGCCGCAGGCCGCCCCGAATCAAGAGCGCGGCGACCCCCGCCCCGGCTCCGATCGCCAGGTTGCCGGTGAGCAGGGTGATCAGCCCGACCCCGGCCGCCAGCACGCGCTCGTCGGCCCGCTCGAGCCGGGCCGCGAGCAGGGCGTGCTGGATGGCCACGAACAAAAGCATCCCGGCAAGCGCAGCGGGCGCGAGCACGTGCAGGAACGCCGGCAACGAAGCACCGAGCGCCAATCCGAGCGCCAGGTAGATCGAGCCGACCATCAGCGTCGCGCCGGCGGTCCGCGCCCCGAGCCGGTAGTGCGCGGTGGCGCCGCCGGCGCCGTGACACACCGGCAGGCCGCCGGTCAGCCCCGCAGTCACGTTCGCGAGCGAGATCGACGAGGCGAGCCGCCTGGGGCTCACACGGCTGGCGCGCTCGCCGAAGTACTCGCGCTCGGCGTCGGCGGTGGCCACGACCGAGTTGCCGAAGGTCAGCGGGATCTGTGCGAGGACGAGCGTTGTCAACGCGATGGCGAAGTCGGAACCACCCGGGAGTGACAGGGAAACCCCGTCAGGCCCACCGGCGACCCCGGATGGCAATCCGTCGACGCCGATGCCGATCGCCGCACCCGCCCCCAGCACCATGAGGCTGCCCGGAAGCCACCGGTCACCGGCGACCGCGAGCAGGAGCAGGCAGCAGGCGGCGGCGACGATGAGGCTCACCGTCGGGTCGATCGGCGGCAGCCCGTCCCAGTTGCCCTTCTCGGCGAGCTCGATCGCCGCCTTCGCCAAGAGCAGCGCGACGCTCGCCTGGATGCCGCGCACGAGCGGAGTTGGGAAGCGCTCGGCGAGCCAGCCCGCGGTGCCGGTCACGGCGAGAAGTGCCATCGCGGCAGCCATCAGGAGCGCGCCGGCGGCGAGCGTCGCCGCGCTCAGGCCCAGCGCGATCGCCGCAGCGGCGAACGCCTTCAGCGGCTGCACTGGCACCGGAACGCGAAAGTAGAGCGCCGTCGCGACGTAGGCGAGCCCGGCGACGCAGAAGACCGCCGTCGCGTTCAGCCCGTTCAGCGTGATCATCGCGACCGCGATCGGGATGAACAGGCCCGTGTCGCCGAGCCCTCCTGCGAGCTCGCGGAGGTTGAAGCGCACCGCTAGGCGCTCACCCTCCGATCGCGCTCATCGTCCGGGGCGGCGGGCGAAAGCCGGGCTCGTTCACGCGGTGCTTGAGCTCCTTGCGCCACACCGCGTCGCGGACGATCTCCTCGATCTCCGCATCGCTCGCCCCGTCGCGAAGCGGCTCGCGCAGGTCGGTCTCGTGCATCGAGAATAGGCACGTGCGCAGCTTGCCGTCGGCCGTGAGCCGGATCCGGTTGCAGTCGGCGCAGAACGGCTCCGAGACCGGGCTGATGAAGCCGATCTCTCCGCGACCATCCGCGAAGCGGAAGACTCGCGCCGTGGCGTGCGGCTCGCGAGGAATCTCCTCCAGCGGGTGGACCGTCTCGATGATCCGCCTGACCTCGGCCCCCGTCAGGACCGCGTCGGGCGTCCACGCCCGATCGCCGTCGAGCGGCATGAACTCGATGAAGCGCACGACGTAGTCGGTCGAGCGCGCGAGCTCGCAGAAGCGCAGCACCTCGTCCTCCGTGAAGTCGCGCATCGCCACCGCGTTCACCTTCACGGGCCGCACCTGCGGGTGCGCGGCGATGGCCTCGAGCCCGGCCAGCACCCGGGCCAGGGCGTCGCGCCGCGTCACCCGGAAGAAGCGCTCGCGGGCGAGCGAATCGATCGACACGTTCACGCGCTGGATCCCGGCGGCGACCAGCTTCTCCGCATAGCGTTCCAGCAGGAACCCGTTCGTGGTCAGCGAGAGGTCGCGAACGCCGTCGATCCCGGCGAGCATCTCGACCAGCCGCGGGAAGCCGCGCCGCACCAGCGGTTCGCCGCCGGTGAGGCGGACGTCCTCGATGCCGAGGGGGACCAGGAGCCGCACCAGCCGCTCGATCTCCTCGAAGCTCAGGATCCCCTCCCTCGGGAGCCACTCGATCCCATCCGCCGGCATGCAGTAGGAGCAGCGGAAGTTGCAGCGGTCGGTGACCGAGACCCGCAGGTCGGAGATCCTGCGCCCGTGCGCGTCGGTGAGCCACTCCCTCATGTCAGGGAGGGTACCCCGTACCACGCCGGCCCACGGCACTCAAAACGGAAATGTATGGACAGTTATCCGTCCGGGACGCAGCGTCGCGTCCTTGCGCAGCGCCCGCCACATCGCGACCATCGGAAGCTCGACGTACCGATCGGGCTGTTGAACGACCACGGGGTGAACTACCTCCACGAATGCGTGACGTTCGTAGAGGCCGGCGCGATCACGGTGACAGAAGAGCAGGGCGATCCGCGGCCCGAGGGTCTCCGCCAACCTCAGGACCTCGATGACTACGCGGTCCCCCAGACCCCGCCCGCGGTAAGGCGCCGATACGAATACACCCCCGATTCCGACGAAGGGACTACGCGGCCAGTCCTCGACCTGAAGCTCGCCGAGAACCGTGCCAGCCGACGCCACCGTCCCGCCGCTGGGGTGACGCAAGACGCCGTGCCGGTCCTTCGCTCGCCAGCGAAGCGCGTTCTCCGCGGCATCAAAAGGATCGGCCTCACCACGCCGGAGCTCGGCCCGCTGCGCCTCGCTCAGCCGCCCGACGTTTAGGACCTGCATCCGTTCATCTTCACGTGTTCGTAATTCGCGCGCGCCCAGGCGAAGCCGAGTCTCTGTTGGGCACCCGGACGGTCGTGCAGAGCGTTCCCTGTCCGGGCGATGACGGCCGGGTTTGAGCCGCACGGCGGCGGGTGATTAGGATTGCGCCGAGAACGTCACGAGGAGGGAATCGCTGGCCTTCGACCTGCCACTGTTCCGCCAGTTCAAGGGCGACCCCACCGCTCGCGGAGCGGCGGCCAAGTCAAAGCGGTCGGCGACGCTCACGCCCCGCACCAGGACGGCCGACCGGGTGGTCCAGTCGATCTGCCCCTACTGCGCGGTCGGCTGCGGCCAGCGCGTCTACGTCAAGGACGAACGGGTCATCCAGATCGAGGGCGACCCGGACAGCCCGGTCTCGCGCGGGCGACTGTGCCCGAAGGGAGCGGCGTCGAAGCAGCTCGTGACGAGCCCGCTCCGCGAGCAGAAGGTCAAGTACCGCCGCCCGCACGGAACGGAGTGGGAGGAGCTCGATCTCGAGACCGCGATGGACATGATCGCCGACCGGGTCATCGCGGCCCGGGAGTCAACCTGGGAGGACATGCTCGACCGCGATTCGACCCGCAAGCTCAATCGCACGCGCGGCATCGCGTTCCTGGGCGGCGCGACCCTGGACAGCGAGGAGAACTACCTCATCAAGAAGCTCTTCACCGCCCTCGGCGCGATCCAGATCGAGAACCAGGCCCGCATATGACACAGCTCCACCGTCCCCGGTCTGGGGACGTCGTTCGGAAGGGGTGGCGCGACCACCTTCCAGCAGGACCTGCAGAACTCGGACTGCATCGTGATCATGGGATCGAACACGGCCGAGTGCCACCCGGTCGGGTTCCAGTGGGTGATCGAGGCCAAGGAGCGCGGCGCGAAGGTCATCCACGTCGACCCGCGGTTCACCCGGACCAGCGCGCTCGCCGACCTGCACGTGCCGCTTCGCGCCGGAACCGACGTCGCCTTCCTGGGCGGCGTCGTCAACTACATCATCGAGAACGGCCGCTGGTTCGACGAGTACGTCAGGGCCTACACGAATGGTCCGGTGATCATCAAGCCGGAGTTCCGCGACACCGAGGACCTCTCCGGGTTCTTCTCGGGATTCGACCCGGAGAGCGGCTACTACGACATCACGAGCTGGTCCTACGACGGCACCGAGGAGGAGGCGGCCGCCGGCAAGCGTAAGCAGATGGCCGACGTCTCCGGGGAGCAGGCGCATGGCGCGCATGGGATCGAGCTAAAGGGCGGCGACCCGCCGAAGATGGACCCGGAGATGCAGGACCCGCGCTGCGTCTTCCAGCTGCTGCGCAAGCATTTCGCCCGCTACACGCCGGAGATCGTGGAGCGTATCTGCGGCGTCCCCAAGGAGCAGTTCCTCGAGGTGGCCGAGGCGCTCTGCGAGAACTCCGGGCGCGAGCGGACGTCGGCGTTCGCCTATGCGGTGGGGTGGACGCAGCACACAGTCGGCGTTCAGTACATCCGGGCGGCGGCGATCGTGCAGCTCCTGCTCGGGAACATGGGACGGCCGGGCGGCGGCATCCTCGCCCTTCGCGGGCACGCGAACATCCAGGGCTCGACCGACATCCCGACGCTGTTCAACATCCTGCCGGGCTACATCCCGATGGCGCACCCGGAGTCCCACGGGCACCTCGACGAATACATCGAGAACATGGGACCGAAAACGGGGACCTGGGGCTCCCTGAAGTCCTACACGGTCAGCCTGCTCAAGGCCTGGTGGGGCGACACCGCGACGGCGGACAACGACTTCGCGTTCGAGTACCTGCCGCGGATCAACGGCGACCACTCGAACTACACGACGATGAACCGGATGCTGGACGGCGAGGTCAAGGGGTTCTTCGTCGTCGGCGAGAACCCGGCCGTCGGCTCCGCCAACGGAAAGCTGAACCGCAAGGCGATGGCGATGCTGGACTGGCTCGTGGTCCGCGACCTGTACGAGGTGGAGACGGCCAGCTTCTGGAAGGACTCGCCGGAGATCGAGACCGGCGAGCTGCGGACCGAGAACATCGGTACCGAGGTCTTCTTCCTGCCGGCTGCATCGCACACAGAGAAGGACGGGACGTTCACGAACACCCAGCGCCTGCTCCAGTGGCGCTGGAAGGCGGTCGAGCCGCCGGGAGACTGTCGCTCCGAGCTTCACTTCGTCTACCACCTGGGCAAGCGAATCCAGGAGAAGCTGCGCCGCTCGCGCAAGCACCGCGACCGGCCGATCAAGCACCTCACCTGGGAGTACCCGACGCAGGGACTCCACGACGAGCCGGATGCCCAGGCCGTCCTGCAGGAGATCAACGGCCGCGGCCCGGATGGCGAGCTGCTTCCAAAGTACCAGGAGCTTTCCGACGACGGCTCGACCAGTTGCGGATCCTGGATCCACTGCGGCATCTACAAGGACGGCGTCAACCAACCCGCGCGCAAGAAGGCGTGGACCGAGCAGGACTGGGTCGCGCGCGAGTGGGGATGGTCATGGCCCGCGAACACGCGGATCCTCTACAACCGCGCGTCGGCCGATCCGGAAGGCAAGCCCTGGTCGGAGCGAAAGCGATACATCTGGTGGGATCCCGAAGAGGGCCAGTGGACCGGCCGCGACCACCCGGACATCGGCAAGCCCGACAAGCCGCCGGACTACAAGCCGAAGCGAAGGGCGACGGGGATCGACGCCCTGCGGGGCGACGACCCGTTCGTCCTGCACCCGGACGGGCTGGGGTGGCTGTACGTCCCGGCGGGCCTGGTCGACGGTCCGATGCCGACCCACTATGAGCCCCACGAGACGCCGTTCGAGAACCCTCTGTACGAGCAGCAGCAGAATCCGACCCGGCAGCGCTACGACCGGGTCGCCAACCCATACAACCCGTCGGCGGGGCAGCCCGGCGCCGGCGTCTACCCGTACGTCCTGACCTCCTACCGCCTGACCGAGCACCACACCGCGGGCGGCATGTCGCGCACGCTGTCGCACCTCTCGGAGCTTCAGCCCGAGCTCTTCTGCGAGGTGAGCCCGGAGCTAGCCGCCGAGCGAGGTCTCGAGCACGGCGGCTGGGCGACGATCGTGACCTCGCGGACGGCGATCGAGGCACGGGTAATGGTCACCGAGCGGATGAAGCCGCTTCGTGTCGACGGCCACCTCGCCCACCAGGTCGGCGTGCCGTATCACTGGGGCGGTCGCGGACTGGCCAGGGGCGACGTGGTGAACGACCTGTTCTCGCTCGCGCTCGACCCGAACGTCCACATCCAGGAGGTGAAGGCAGCGAGCTGCGACATCATTCCGGGTCGCCGCCCGCGGGGCCAGGCGCTGCCGGAGTTCGTCGCCTCCTACCGTATGCGCGCGGTCGCCGGGGCTGCACAGACGCCGCCCGAGCCCGCGGCCGATTCTGGTGGGGACAGCAGCTGATGAAGGACCAGCAGCGCGAGGTGCGCGCGTGAACGGCCGGGTCATCGATACGCCCGCCTGGCCGACCAGCTACGGCGACGAGGCGAAGCCCCGCGTGGGCTTCTTCACGGACACGTCGGTATGCATCGGCTGCAAGGCATGCGAGGTCGCATGCAAGGAGTGGAACGAGGTCCCGGCGGATCCGCTCGGCTTCACCGGCGAGTCCTACGACAACAGCGGCGACCTGGGCGCCAACCGCTGGCGCCACGTGGCGTTCATCGAGCAGAAAGTGCCGGTCGACGGGGTGGCGGAGGCCGCTCCCGATTCGTGGGTCAAGGAGGCGGCGCGCCAGCAGCTGGTCGAGCACGGACTGGAGCCGCAGGATGACGGGTCCGGGTTCCGGTGGCTGATGAGCTCCGACGTGTGCAAGCACTGCACGGAGGCCGGCTGCCTGGACGTCTGCCCCACGGGCGCGCTCTTCCGCACGGAGTTCGGGACCGTGGTCGTGCAGGAGGACATCTGCAACGGCTGCGGCTACTGCGTGGTCGCCTGTCCCTTCGGCGTCCTCGATCAGCGCGAGGGCGACGGCCGGGTCTGGAAGTGCACGCTCTGCTACGACCGGCTCCTGGACGACCTGGAGCCCGCATGCGCGAAGGCGTGCCCCACCGACTCGATCCAGTTCGGCCCGTTCGACGAGCTTCTGGAGCGCGCGTCCAGGCGTGAGCAGGAGCTCCATGCGCGCGGCCACGCGGACGCGCGGCTCTACGGCCACGACCAGAACGATGGGGTCGGGGGCTTCGGCGCCTTCTTCCTGCTCCTGGACGAGCCCGAGGTCTATGGGCTGCCGCCGGATCCCGTGGTCACGACGCGGCGCCTTGGGCACAACTGGCTGGCGGCCGCGGGCGCGGCGGTGGCCCTGGCCGCGGGCATCGCCGCCTCGTTCGTGGGCGGGGCGAAGTGAGCCCGGCCGCCGGCGAATCCGACGGCTCGCGCGGCGACGTCAGGCGCGCCGTCCCGGAGGAGCCCACGTACGTGCACGGCGGCGCGCCCGGCGCCGGCCCGCAGACCACGCAGACGACGCGGACACGCGTAGGCGAGCGCCGGTGGAGCGGTCGGCGCCCCCAGGGCGGGGAGCGCGCGATGGTGCCGCGTGAGGAGCCGACCTCCTACTACGGCCGCCCGGTCATCAAGCCGCCGGTGTGGACCTGGGAGATACCCGTCTACTTCTTCACCGGCGGGCTCGCGGGAGCGTCGGCGACGTTCGCCTGGGCGGCAGAGCGAGCGGGCAACCACGAGCTCGCACGCAGGTCCTGGCTGATCGCCCTCGGCGGCATCGCGGTGAGCCCGCTTCTTCTGACGTCGGACCTCGGGAGGCCGCTTCGCTTCATCAACATGCTCCGGGTCTTCAAGGTCACCTCGCCCATGAGCGTGGGTTCGTGGCTACTGACCATCGAGGGCGCGGTGACCGCAGCGGCCGCGGGAAGCGCCGTCCGCGGCGTACCCGGCGGTCGGCTCGGGCGAGTTGCGCAGGCGGCGGCCGGCGCGCTTGGGCTTCCGGTGGCGACCTACACCGCGGCCCTCATCTCGAACACCGCCGTGCCGGCGTGGAGCGAGGCCCGGTGGGAGCTCCCGTTGGGCCTGTCTCTTA
>JBKPHA010000103.1:0-5925 GCA_046729615.1 Actinomycetota bacterium | reverse complement strand
GAGAGTTCGTCCGCACGGTCACTCGTCGTGGCCTGAAAGAAACGTCTCAACCAGTTCAAGGAAGCGCTCGGGCTCCTCGAGATGTGTCGAGTGGCTCGCGCCCTCGATGAGCTCCCATCGCGCGTGGGGAAGCCCCTCGGCAAGCGGTCGAACCACCCTGGGAGTCGCCTCGTCGTGCTCGCCGGAGATGACGAGCACCGGCACCCGAATCTCGCCGAGGCGGGGCGTGATGTCCCAGCCCCGAAGGGTGCCGATGACGTGAAACTCGCTGGGGCCGTTCATCGTGTGGTACACGGTCGGGTCCTCGGCCAGCTGGGCGAATGTTCGCTGCAGACCGTCGGGGAACGGGATCCGGCAGAGGTGGCGCTGATAGAAGACCATCACCGCCTTCTCGTAGTCCTCGCTATCGGTCGTACCCGCCTCCTCATGGCGCGTGAGCGTGGCCTGTGCCTCCGGGGGTAGCAGAGCCCGCAGGCGATTGGCCTCGCTTACCCAGAGCTCCATCGACGCGGGCGAGTTGGCGACCACTAGCGAGCGAAGGCCGGCCGGGTGGCCGAGCGCGTGCTCCAGGCCCAGCATGCCGCCCCAGGATTGTCCGAGCACGTGGTAGCGCCCCTCGATCCCCAGGTGCTTCAACAGCGCGGTCAGCTCACGGCAAAACAGCTCCACGGTCCAGAACTCCTTCGGCGTATCGGGGAGGTGCTGTGAGCGCCCGCACCCGATCTGGTCGTAGAGGACGCACGGTCGCCCCGCCATCGTCGCCAGATCCGCGAGTGGCTCCAGGTAATCGTGCGCGCCACCGGGGCCGCCGTGGAGGATCACCAGTGGCGCCTGGCCGTCCTGGCCGAGGTCGCCGTCGATCCGGTACCAAGTCCAGCCGCAATCCCACTCCATCCTGCCCTCGCGCACAGCCGCAACCTACTGGCAGCACGAGGGGCTCCGCGGAGCGAGGACGCGATGTAGTGCGGGATCGCGAGGCCACTTGATCAGCGCTCCTCGCCTACTGCCGCTAGCACATCTCCGACCACCGCCCTGTGGGCCGAGTTCGCCATCTGAGTCCTTGAGACACACGAGCCTGCGGCAAGGGCGGCTCCCGAGCGTTCGGGGCAGCTCGCCGAATCCGCGGCGCGCTCCTGGTGGCTCCCTCCGGACAGGTCCTACCGCCGCTTGCGCAGCTCGACCCGCCTCATCCTCGTGCTGGGAGCACCGCCCCTCGGCCGGTAGGTGACGTAGGTCCGGACACGAACCTCGCCCTCCCGGTTGAGCGCTCGCCTGGCCCCACCTAGGGGACGAATCGGGAGGTTCACTGTACCCGCCCCCCTCGGGTGCTTCTTGGCCGTCTCGATCTGCCTCCCCCGAATCCGGAGGTTGCCGGAACCCGGCACCTTCACCGCGAGGGTGGCGGTCCCCCGCCTGGGGTTGCGACTCAGCTCACCGAAGCGAAACAGGTTGCGGACGCAAGGGACGCTCCCGGGCTCGCCGAAGCACTGGATTCGGTTCGCACCGGCATCCGCGACGAAGATCGCGCCGCTGGGATCGACACCGACCGCAGAGGGGAGCTCGAATCCCCCGGGGTGCACAAACCCCCCGGGTCCTACCTCGAACCGGCCCCGCCTGCAGCGAGTGGCCCGGGTGCAGACCTCGAATCCCTCCCCGCCTCCGGGGACGACGTCGAGGCCGAAGGCGTGCACGAAGCCGCCCCCGGCGGTGAACTCGCTCACCCGCCTGTTGCCCGAGTCGGCGACGTAGACGTTGCCGGCAGCGTCGGTCGCGACGCCCAACACGAAGCTGCTCAACTGCCCGGCGGCCCCGCCCGGGACGCCTCCTGTGCATCGGGTGGCGCGGGTGCAGACCTCGAATCCGTCCCCGCCTCCGGGGACGACGTCGAAGCCGAACGCGCGCACGAACGCGCCCTTCGTGGTGAATTGGTTGACGCGACTGTTGCCATCGGTCACGTAGACGTTGCCGGCGCCGTCGGTGGCGACACCGTCCGGGTTCCTCAGCGCACCGGCCCTGCCGCCCATCTCGCCTGGCCTGCAGCCGGTGGCGGCGGTGCAGACCTCGAATCGCCTGCCGCCCCCGGGCCGGACGTTTAGGCCCCAGGCGCGAACGAACGCGCCCTCGGTGGTGAACTGGTTGACGCGATTGTTCGCCTCGTCGGTGACGTATACGCTCCCCTCCCCGTCGCTGGCGACGTAGGCGGGGCGATCCAGCTGCCCCGCGCGGCCGCCGGCGATTCCCTGCCTGCAGCCGGTGACGGCGGTGCAGACCTCGAATCGCTTCCCGCCGCCGGGTCTGACGTTGAAGCCCCAGGCCCGAACGAAGGCGCCCGCCGTCGTGAACTGGCTGACGCGGTTGTTCAACGCATCGGTGACGTAGAGGTCCCCGGTGCCGTCGACCGCGACCCCGCCGGGGAAGGCCAGTTGGCCAGCCCCGCCGCCGGCCTTGCCCGGCCTGCATCCGCTCGCCCTGGTGCAGACCTCGAACCCGTTCCCGCCGCCCGGCCTGACGTTGAAACCCCAGGCCCGAGCGAAGGCGCCTGCCGTCGTGAATCGGCTCACTCGCTGGTTCACGTGCTCGCTGACATAGACGCTTCCGGCGCCATCGGGCATGGCGCCGAGCGGCACGCTTAGCCTTCCGGCGCCGCCACCGCTCACGCCGATCACCATTACCGGCCGAAACGCCCCGGCCGATGCCGGCAGCGCCAGGACGACCGCAATCACCACCGCGACGAAGGCTGCCATCGCAGCCGCCCGTCGGCTGCCGCGCGCGCCGTGCATCGAGCCGTTGGATGCCACGTCTGTAACCGTTACGAGCCTCGTGCCCGCGCAGGTCCCGCCTCGGGCTCCATCCCGGCCTCTCCCGTCTCGACCCCGACACGCTCTCGACGCCCCCAACCTCATCGAGATCAACCGATCGCCCGAGGAGGTCTGGCGGGCGCTATCGACCCCGGAGCGGTGGCTCGAGGGCTACCTCGAGAGCCGCTCGCGCTCGCCCGAGTACCCGGCGGCCGGGGCAAGCGACGAGCGTCTCTACCGCACGCGCATGAGGGAGGAGGTGAGCGCCAGGATCACCCGCTCGGAGGCACCGAGCGCGCTCGAGGAGGAACAAGAGGGAAGACCTTCTTCCGCCGCGCGCGCTACAGCCTCGCGCGCTCCGACAGCGGAACCCGCCTCCAAGTGGACGACCATGTGGAGTTCAAGGGCCTCCGCAAGCTCGCCGCGCCCATCGCGACGGGCTCCGGCATGACCGCTCAAGCGACGCTGATTCAGCGTCCAGCCAGGGATGGTGCAATGTTCGGCGTTAGGGGTCTGCGCAGTTCGCACCCCACAGTCGGCCCATCGGCGCGCTTCCCGCTTGGTACCACGGCTGGTACCACGACCAGCTTTGCCGCGCCCTGAGGAACACTCGAAGATCCCGAAAACCCGCTTTCCGAGCGGGTTTCCCGAAGTCGGGGCGGCCGGATTTGAACCGGCGACCTTTCGGCCCCCAGCCGAGCAGCAACCGCTGTAGATGCGTCCGTGGGCGTCCCTCGCGTCCCCATCGTCCCCGTCCGTGGACGATCTGGACGCATCGGACGTAGCGGTCGGTACCAAAGTGGTACCACGGGCGATACCGGGTTCATAGCGCGGGTCAATTCGCTTCTCGCAAGGACGCATGGATCGCGGCGCGAGTAAGGCCTGGGAGCTCGTCTTGGATTGGCTTTGGGTCGAGGGTCTGTGCGAGCGGATTGGCCTGGCGAGCGCGCGAGCGCTATTCCGAGGCGCTGTACGAGAACTTCGAGGCGCTGGCGCGGGCACAGGCCCGTTGATTTCGGGCTCGGAAGGACCTTTACGAGCCGCTAAGCGAATCAGTCGGCCCAGTCGCGAGCGAGACCGCCAGCCGGCCCAGTGGCTCGAGTTCGACCGCTAGCCGCTGTCCGGGGCCAACGGGCACTGGGGTGACGACCGAGCCGGTGATCAGGACGTCGCCGACCCGCAGCCGCTCGCCGGAGATCTCGAGCAGCTCCCCGCTGAGGCGTACGACCTCACCCAGTTCGCCGGTGAGCGCGGTGGGGTCATCGGTGGACGCGATCTGCTCGCCGTCGCGCAGGACCCGCCCATGAATCCCCTCCGCGGTCGTGCGCGTGTCGTCGACGGGCCCGAGGACAACGTAACGGTGGAAGATGTTGCCGGCGAGTATCGTCCGGACGTCGGTGGGCGGGGGATCGACGTCCGCGAGCTCGATCGCCGCCGACAGCCCGCCAATTGCGGCGCCCGCGTCGTCCAACGACGCGCCCCGCTCGAGATCACGGGCGAGATACACGGCGATCTCCGGCTCGAGGATCGGATTCGTCCAGCCGGTGACGTCGACCGTCGCGCCATCGGGCAGCAGCCCGCGGTCGGTGAGGAAGCCAACGAGCGGGCGCTCGATGCCGAGCTGGGCGGCGGCGGTAGGCGAACCGAAGCCGACCTTCCAGCCGAGCGGCTGGTCGCCATCACGCAGGCGCTGGCGACGGACGGCGAGTTGGTCGCGCATCCCGGCCGCGATCCGCTCGTCGAGCTCGATCACGCGTCGAACTCGTCGTTGGGGCCGGGGATCGCGTACCCGGCCGCCTCCAGCGAGCCCGCGCCGCTCCAGCCCCACAGGAGCAGCACCTCCTCGTCGGAGGTGTTGTTGAAGCCATGCCAGTTGCCGCGCGGCGTGTAGATAACGTCGCCCTCCTTCGAGGGCTCACTGCCGGTGTTCGTGTAGATCTCGCCGCGGCCACTGAGCACGACGAGGAACTCGTCGCAGTTCGGGTGGAGGTGCCGCTCGTGCCGCGCGCCTGGCGGCAGCACCGTGCGCCCGACGACGAGGTCCTCGGTGCCCGCAGTCCGGCCGTCGATGAGGAACTGGACCCGCATGTCGATCCAGCCCTCGTCCTCGCGCAGGCCCCGCTCGAGCGGGACGTCGTCGACGGTCGTGCGATACGGCTCGGGCATCAGCGCATCCCTCCCATACGGCGGTATGCCTCGTGGACACTCACGAGGAAATCGCGGTCGGCCCGCTCGGAGCTGCGCGCGGCGTTGAGCATCTCCCTCGTGGCGGCACACGTGGGCACTGCCATCCCGAGCCGCCGGGCGAGGTCCTGCGCCAGCACGAGGTCCTTCTGCTGGAGTTCGACATCTGCGAAGACGGCGGTGTCCTCGATCAGCAGCGGTGCGCGGTAGCCGATAACCGGCGAGGCGATGACGCTCTTTAGCACCGCGTCGACGACCGCCGCCCGGTCGACGCCCGCCTTCTCGACCAGCGCGACGCCCTCGGCCAGAGCAGTCACCGAGACCACGAGCGCCAGGTTGATCGCGACCTTCGTGAGGATCGCCTGGCCGTTGGGCCCGATGTAGGTGACCTTCGGGCCGATGGCATGCAGCACCGCCGTGATGTGCTCGAAGGCCGCGCGCTCGCCGCCGACCATCACGGACATCTGGCCGGCGGCCAGCGTCGCGGGACTGCCCGATACCGGACAGTCGAGGAACCACGCGCCTCTCGCGCGCACGCGCTCGGCGAGCGCAACGCTGGCATCGGGCGCAACTGTGCTTATGTCCGCCCAGACGGTGCCCTGGCGAAGGCCGGCGAGCACGCCATCCGGGCCGCCCGCGGTCGCCTCGATCGCAGCCGTATTCGTCAGCATGGTGAAGAGCACGTCGACCGATGCCGCCAGCTCGCGCGGCGTGTTCGCCCATTCCATGCCGGCGCCCAGCAGCGGCTGGGCCTTCTCCTTGGTGCGGTTCCAGCCCGCGACCTCGTACCCGGCGCCTAGCAGCCGCTGCGTGATTCCGGCACCCATCGCACCGAGGCCGGCGAAGCCGAGGTGTCGGATCTCGCTGAACATGCCAAGACCATAAGGGCGGCGGGTAGTCTCGGCCAGTCCTCCGTAAATGACGCGGACCTGTTGGCCGGGCG
>JBKPHA010000102.1:0-3874 GCA_046729615.1 Actinomycetota bacterium | reverse complement strand
GGCGGCGGCGAGGTCGTACGGCGAGTTGTTGAGCACGACCCCGTCGCCGATGCGCTCGAATTCCTCGCGGACCTCGGGAACGTCCGCGATCATCCGCGGTCCGGGCTCGATGTAGGCGTCGAGCTGCCCCGTGACCACGCGCGTCATGTCGTAGGTCGCCGAGCCGAGGTCGAAGGTGCCGCCGCCGACCGAGGAGGCATCGATGAGATCTCCCAGCACCTCCGCGATCCGTCGCACGGGGCGCCCACGCAGCCCGTAGGCCCAGAACATCCGGGAGAGGTCCACGTTCGCCGACACCGAGGGCGCGGGATCGACGCCTTTCCCGCGCTCGGCCACGAACGCCCGGCCCGACTTGATCTCGATGACGCAGCCCAGCTCCACATCCGCGAGCGTGGGCGCACCGTCCGCGAGCGACGCCGCGGCGACCGAGACGCAGGCGGCCTCGAAGCCGGCCATGGCCGGGCGGGTGCCGTCGATGGGATCGACCACCAGGACCCACTCGGGGTCCCCTCGCGGCGAGACGAGACCTCGGTCCTCCGAATAGAACGCGACCCCCGGCGCACGCTCCGCGAGAAAGCGCTCCATGAAGGACTCCGCGCGCTCGTCGATCGCGAACGTCACGTCGCCGCCCGCGCCGGCGCCGGCGTGAGCCCGGCCGGCGTGACGGCCCAGCTCGGGCGCGACCTCCTCCCGCAGGCCAGTCGCGAGCTCGATCGCGACGTTACGAGGCAGCGCAGTCATCAGGTGTGGCGGGGCGGTATCAGCTGCTGGGCCGCTCGTCCAGCGTCACCTGGACGGTTTGGTGCTCGCCGTCGCGGATGATCCCGACGTCGATGGTGTCGCCCGGGTCATGGCGTGCGATCAGCTCCGGAAGGTCCGTCTCCTGCACGATCTTCTGACCGTCTATCGACGTGATGACATCGCCGCCCACGTCCACCGGTTGCCCTTGGAACCGGATCCTGTGGTCGGAGCCGCGCAGGCCCGCCTTGTCCGCTGGGCCTCCTGCAACGACATTCGCGATCAGCGCTCCGCTGTCCACCGGCAGATCGAGGCGGTCGGCCAGCTGGCGGTAGATGGGCTGCGTCGTCACGCCAATGTAGGCGTACTTGACTTCGCCGGTCCGGCGCAGCTCGTCAAGCGAATGAGCGGCGAGGGCGATCGGAACTGCGAAGCCGACGCCCTCGTTGCCACCCGAGGTCGTCGAGATCTGCTGGTTGATCCCGATCACGTGCGCGTCGGCGTCGAGGAGCGGGCCGCCGGAGTTGCCCGGGTTGATGGAGGCGTCGGTCTGGATCGCGCCCTCAATCTGAAAGCGGGTCAGCGACTCGATCGAGCGATCGGTCGCCGATACCACGCCGATCGAGAGCGACTGCTCCTGCTCGAAGGGGCTTCCAATCGCGGCCACCGGCTGCCCGACCGACACATTCTCCTGTGTCGCCAGCGTGAGCGGCTTCAGGTCGAGCCCGTCGGGGTTGACCTTGAGCAGCGCGACGTCCGCGTTGGGATCGAATCCCACGATGTCGGCCGGAACGCGGTTGCGGTCGCCGAACTCCACGTAGACCTCCTTCGCCTCGTGAATGGGGCCGCCGGCGCCGGCGCTGTCGGCATCGGTGACGACGTGCGCGTTGGTGGCGATCTCGCCGTTGTCGGAGATTACGAACCCCGACCCCTCGGCAGCCGATCCCCCGCCCCCGCCGAGGATGCTGGACAGACTGCCGCCGGGGAAGATCGACAGGATCGTCACCACCCCGGGAGACGCCTGCTGGTAGATGGCCTCCGGGTCGAAGCTGTCCCGCTGCGACGACAGTACGACGGTCTTCGTGGGAGAGCTCTGCGTGGAGACGGTGGTCACCGCACCGGAGTCGCTCGAGCTGCCGTCGCTTGACCCGCCGCACGCGGCCAGCGCGAGCGCGAGCGCCGCGAGCGCGCCCGCTACTCCGATCCGGGCCCTCACGCGGGCACCCCGACGGCCGCCGGCAGCTTGAGCTCGAACTGCGTGTGGCCGCGGCGTGACTCCACGCTCAGCTCGCCGTTCATCCGCACCGCGAGCTCACGCGCAATCGCGAGGCCAAGCCCCGAGCCGCTCACCCGGTCGCCGGTGTAGAAGCGGTCGAGGATGCGATTGTGATCGTGCGGCGCGATGCCGGGTCCGTCGTCGGCGATCACGAGGCTTGGCGCCCCGTCCCGCCGCTGAGCTGTGATGGTGATCGAGGTTTCTTCCGGAGTGTGCGTCAATGCGTTGTCGAGCAGGATACGGATGATCTGAGCCACCCGGTCGGCGTCGGCGAGGGCCACCGCTGCGTCCATGCCCTCGACCCGCAGGGCCGACCGGTGGCGTTCGGCGGCGGGAACGAACTCCCTCGCCACCTGCCGGGCGACGGACTCGAGGGCGACGTCGTCCCGCGCCCACCTCCCCCGGACGGCGGGGTCGGGCTCGTCCTCGTCCAGGAGCTCGACGAACCCGCCGAGCGAGAAGATCGGCGTCCGCAGCTCGTGCGACGCGTTGGCGATGAACTCCTTGCGCGCGCTGTCGAGGCGGGCAAGCCGCTGCTGCATCTCGTTGAACGTCTTCGCGAGCTGGCCGACCTCGTCGGTGCCCTCATCGGGGATCGGAGCGTTGAAGTCGCCCTCCGCGACCTTCTCTGCGGCGTCCTCGAGCCTGCCCAGGCGCTTTGCGTGCGCCCTCGCCGCGAGCCAGCCCGCCGCGAGCGCGGCGACCAGCGCGATCGATCCGGCGATCAGGATCTGGCGCCGATCAGGGCGACGGTGTCGTCCACGTCGGCCAGTGGCGTGGACAGGACGGCCACCCAGCGAACCCGGCCGCCGGCTTGGAGCGGGATCGCGATCTCCCCTGTGCGCTCACCGGCGATGCGCTCGATCGCGGAGGAGGAGCGACCGCTGGTGATGGCCGCGCTCACGGCCGCGAAGGCTGGGCAGGATCGCGGTGCGCTCGAGCTGGGAGTCCGCCACCACGAAATCCGACCCCGAGGCGCCCCGCGAGACCGCCAGCACGGTGACCCTGGCATCGGCGCGCTGCGCCGCCGCCTTCACGTGCCCGCGGGCCCACGCCTGCGAGGCGTCCTTGCGCATCGCCCGATCCAGTCGGGCGCTCTCGGCCATCGCCACCTGCTCGAGCCGCTGCAGCTTCTGGGCGGTCAGGTTGGAGCGGAGCTGCGGGACGACATACAGGTAGATGAACCCACGGCGGCCGCCGTGATCACGAAGAACAGGGCGGCGAGTCGGTGCGGACGCTGCCGAGGATCAATCGACGCTCCGCTTCGGGCGCCTCACCGCGGTGCTACTCGTCCTTGTCGCGGAAGCGGTAACCGACGCCCCGCACCGTGAACAGGTACTCGGGTGGGCGCGGATCGCGCTCGAGCTTCTTGCGCAGTGGCGGATGTGGACTTCGATCGTGCGTGGATCGCGGTACGCCGAGTCGCCCCAGACCTGCTCCAGCAGCATCTCGCGCGTCTGCACCCGCCCGGGCATGCGCGCGAGCGCCGCCAGGATCTCGAACTCCACGTACGTGAGCTTCACCCGCTCGCCGCGAACGGTGACGACTCGGCGCTCGAAGTCGATCCGCAGATCCCCAGCCGTGATCGGCTCGTCGCCCCCGGGCCGCCCTCCAATCATCTCCGCCCGGCGCAGCGCCGCCCTGATGCGGCTGCGGAACTCGCGGACCGAGAACGGCATGGTGATGTAGTCGTCCGCCCCGATCTCAAGGCCGAGAACCTTGTCGATCTCGTCGTCCTTGGCCGTGAGCATGATGATCGGAACCTGGCTTCGGCTCCGCATCCGGCGGCAGACCTCGAGCCCGTCGAGCTTCGGAAGCATGATGTCCAGGACGACGAGACGAAGCGCTGCGCAGCAAACC
>JBKPHA010000101.1:0-13108 GCA_046729615.1 Actinomycetota bacterium | reverse complement strand
TGGGGCGGGGGACGTGCGGGGATGCCGGGTCGGCGTTCCTGGGCGCCGTGCGGGGTCTATCCCCCCGGCACCCCTTCGATCAGCAGATCACCTGCAGATGGAACGGGCGAATCGCAGGATCGCCGTTTCTGTCCCGCGTCCTCACGAAGACGCCCCTGGGGTTGCCGACCGCCGACGCCGTAGTCGCGAAACCGGGCGGTGCCTCGCCGGTGGCCGGGTCCCCGATCCCCGCCACGTACGTGCACTGCGTGACGTCGATGGGGAAGGAGACGGTGCAGCCGCTGGCCTTGGGAGTCTCCGGGTGTCCGGTGGCGATGTTGGCGCTGGTGCCGGGCTGCGTGTCCCGAAGCAGCGTGCAGCCCTCGGCTCCCTTGCCGACCATGGCCGACATCACGTTGCTCGCGTCGTCCGCGACCGCCGCTCGGTCCGCGGTGATCGCGTGGCCCGCGCCTGGCACCTGGCCCAGAGTCTTCTCGTCGATGTCCTTGCCCGACAGCGAGTTCTTCTTCACCTTCTTGCCGGTGACGGCATTGTTGTGAAGCTTGTTCTTCGTCACCGCGCCGTTCTTGATGTCGCTGGTGCCGATCGTCGCTGCGGCGAAAGCACTCCCGCCGAGCGCCACGAACAGGGCAGCCAGGGCGATCAGATGAGCTGAGCTGATGCGTCCACGTACCTTGCTGATCATCTCTCCCTCCTTGAGGCGGCTGATTTCAAGGGCCCGATCTCCCGAGCCATCGATCCGCCCGCAGCCTACAGGCGGGCTGTGAGACGTTGTGCAATGGAGCGACCGGAGGTAAGGAACCGAACGACCTCGGTTCCTGCGCTGACTCGGCAGGCGGCTGGCGACTGGGTGACGCGGCGTCCGCCTCAAGCCCTATGGCACCCTGGACCCATGCCGGGAGAGCGCTACAGACGGATCCTGGGCATCTCCGGTGCCAGACAGCCGATGCTCGGCACGGCGATCGATCGCGTTCCGATCGCCGGGATGTCGCTCGCGATCATCCTGCTCGTCCGGGCGGAGACGGGTTCGTTCGCCATCGCCGGCGTGGTGCAGGCGGCGTTCGCGGTCGCGACCGCCGTCTCGCTGCCGATCCAGGGCCGGCTCATCGACAGGCTCGGACAGACCGGGATCCTGGCCACTGCGGTCACGCTCAACCCGATCGCGATCATCGGGCTCATCATCGCGGCGAGCTCCGGCGCCGGTGTGGCAGCGCTTGCCGCGATTGGGGCCGCTTGCGGGGCAACGCAGGCAGCGACGGGCTCGGCGATGCGCGCGCTCTGGTCGGCAATGATCCCGGATAGGTCGTTGCGCCAGAGCGCCTACGCTCTCGACGCGGTCTCGCTGGAGGTCGCGTTCATCGCCGGGCCGCTCGTGACGGCGGCGCTGGTTGCGGTCGGGTCGCCGACCGTCGCAGTGCTTGCCAATCTCGGGTTCGCCACCGTCGGCACGCTCGTCTTCCTGCTGTCCCGGGTGTCTCGCTCGTGGCGCGCTCGGTCCAGGCACGCCAGCTGGGCCGGGCCGCTCCGCTCCCGCGGCATTCTCGCCTTGCTCCTGGTGGAGGTCGCGTTCGGTGTTTCCCTCGGCGCGATGGAGATCTCGATCACGGCGTTCACTACGGAGGAGGGCTCGAGCAGCATGGCCGGCGTGTTGATCGCGTTTCAGGCCGCGGCCAGCCTCGTTGCCGGCCTCTGGTACGGCTCGAGACATCACGAGGCGCCGCCGGGCGAGCGCTACCCGCGGATCTGCCTGCTGATGACAGCCGGATTCGTTCCGTTGCCGTTCGTGGCCTCTATCGGCGAGGCGATTCCGCTGATGGTCCTGAGCGGCTTCGCGCTGGCGCCGTCCGGGACCGTCCTCTATGCGCTCATCGACGAGCTGGCGCCGGCCGGCACGGCAACGGAGGCCTTCACCTGGATGGTCACCGCGATCGCGGGTGGGGCGGCGGCGGGCAGCGCGCTCGGCGGAGCCCTGGTCAGCGGCGGCCACCCCCACCGGGGCCTGGTCGCGATGGTGGTGGCGGCGGCGGTGGCCTGCGCGGTGGCGTACCTGGCGCGACCGGTGCTGAGGCCGGCCCCGGCCGCGGGTTAGGAAGGGCACCGGGACCGCTGACCGGGTCGTGTGAATCTGCGCCCGGAAGCCGAGTAGATTCACTCGACCCGCAGATCTCGCAGGTTCGCCCACTTTGGGTGCCCTCCGCGCGAGCGCCACGGAGACCTCACGGGAACAACCGTTCGCGTCCGTAGAATCGAATGGTTATGTCGCCCACCGAGAGCATCGTCATCTCCGGCGCCCGCGCGCACAACCTCAAAGGGATCGACGTCTCGCTGCCACGCGAGTCGCTGATCGTCATCACCGGCCTTTCGGGTTCGGGCAAGTCCAGCCTCGCCTTCGACACGATCTACGCCGAGGGCCAGCGCCGCTACGTCGAGTCGCTATCGGCGTACGCGCGCCAGTTCCTCGGCCAGATGGAGAAGCCGGACGTCGACTCGATCGAGGGGCTGTCGCCGGCGATCTCGATCGACCAGAAGACGACGTCTCGCAACCCCCGATCGACCGTCGGCACGGTCACGGAGATCTACGACTACCTGCGGCTGCTGTGGGCCAGGATCGGCAAGCCCCACTGCTACAACTGCGGCGCGCCGATCCAGGGCCAGTCGCTCGAGCAGATCACCGACCGGGTGCTCACCCTGGAGGACGGCAGCCGGTTCATGGTGCTGGCGCCGATCGTGCGCGGCCGCAAGGGGGAGTACGGGCGGCTGCTCGAGGAGATGCGCGGGCAGGGGTACGTGCGGGCCGTGATCGACGGCGAGCTGCGGCGCCTCGACGAGGACATCCAGCTCGACAAGAAGTACAAGCACGACATCTCGGTGGTCGTGGACCGCTTGGTGATGAGGGAGGGCATCCGCAAGCGGCTGTCGGAGTCGATCGAGGCCGCCTCGCAGCTCGCCGAGGGGATCGTTGAGGTCGAGCTCGTGGATGGTCCCTCGAGCGGGGACCGCATGAGCAATGGCGACGGGGCCCCCGGCGTCAAGGTTCTAAGTGGGCCCAGCGCGGGCAGGCGCGGCGAGGTGCTCGTGTTCTCGGAGAAGTTCGCGTGCCTCAACTGCGGCACCTCGATGCCCGAGCTCGAGCCGCGGATCTTCTCGTTCAACTCACCGCACGGCTGCTGCCACCGCTGCCACGGGCTGGGCTTCCAGCGGGTGATCGACCCCGAGTTGATAGTCCCCGACCCGACCTTGTCGATCTCCCAGGGGGCGCTTGAGCCGTGGACGAAGGCAGCCTCGATGTACCACCGGCGGCTGCTGGAGGCGGTTGCCGAGGCCAATGGCATCGACCTCGATACGCCCTGGCAGGACCTGCCGCGGCGCGACCGCGATCTGCTGCTGTACGGCACCGGCAGCGACCGCCACACCGTCAGCTACCGGAACCGGTTCGGGCGTCGGCGCACCTACACCGTCCGCTTCGACGGCATGCTGGCGAGCCTCGAGCGCCGCTACCGGGAGACGGACTCCGACAACACCCGCGAGCGGATCGAGGGCCTCATGGCGCTCCGGCCCTGTCCGGAGTGCGGCGGCGCGCGGCTGCGCCCCGAGAGCCTCGCCGTCACCGTCGGCGGCCTGAACATCTACGAGTACACGAAGCTCTCGGCGAGGGCGGCGCTCGCCTGGATCGAGCAGCTCAAGCTGACTGAGACCGAAAGGGCGATCGCCCGACTCGTGGTGCGCGAGATCGCCGAGCGGCTGCAGTTCCTGGACAGCGTGGGAATCGGCTACCTGTCGCTGGAGCGGGCGGCGAGCACGCTGTCCGGTGGCGAGGCGCAGCGGATTCGCCTCGCCACACAGATCGGCTCATCACTCGTTGGCGTCCTCTACATCCTCGACGAGCCGTCGATCGGCCTGCACCAGCGCGACAACGCCAAGCTCATCGACACGTTGCAGCGGCTCCGCGACCTGGGCAACACCGTGATCGTCGTCGAGCACGACGAGGGGACGATCCGCGCGGCGGACCACGTCGTCGACCTCGGGCCAGGCGCCGGCGAGCACGGGGGAGAGGTGGTCGCCGAGGGAACGCCAACTCAGGTGTCGAGGGCCTCGGCCTCCCTTACCGGCCAGTACCTGACGGGCAAGCGCGAGATCCCGGTGCCGATGCACCGCCGGCCCCCGCGCGACGAGCTCGTCGTGCGCGGCGCCCGGCAGCACAACCTCAAGGACATCGACGTGGAGGTCCCGCTCGGCGTCTTCTGCTGCGTCACCGGCGTCTCCGGATCGGGCAAGTCGACGCTCGTGAACGAGATCCTCTACCGAGCGGTGGCGAATCGCCTGCACCGCGCGCGGCTTCGTCCCGGTGCCCACGATCGCATCGAGGGGCTGGAGCACATCGACAAGATCATCAACATCGACCAGTCGCCCATCGGCCGCACGCCGCGCTCCAACCCCGCCACCTACACGGGCGTCTTCGACCACATCCGCGAGCTCTTCTCGAAGACCAAAGAGGCGCGCGTCCGCGGCTACAAGCCGGGCAGGTTCAGCTTCAACGTCAAGGGTGGGCGGTGCGAGGTCTGCCGGGGCGACGGCCAGATCAAGATCGAGATGCACTTCCTTCCCGACGTCTACGTACCGTGCGAGCAGTGCCACGGTCGCCGCTACAACCGCGAGACGCTCGAGGTCCGGTTCAAGGGCAAGTCGATCGCCGACGTCCTGGAGATGTCCGTCGAGGAGGCAGTGGAGTTCTTCGCCCACATCCCCAAGATCAAGCGGCGCCTGCAAACTCTGCATGACGTCGGGCTCGACTACATCCGCCTCGGCCAGCCGGCGACAACCCTGTCGGGCGGCGAGGCGCAGAGGGTGAAGCTTGCGACCGAGCTGTCCAAGGTCGCGACGGGCGACACGCTCTACATCCTCGACGAGCCGACGACGGGCCTTCACTTCGCAGACGTCCAGCGCTTGCTGGAGGTGCTCGACAGGCTCGTCGAGTCGGGCAACGCGGTGGTGGTGATCGAGCACAACCTCGACGTGATCAAGTCCGCTGATCGGATCATCGACCTCGGGCCGGAGGGCGGCGAGGCCGGTGGCGAGGTTGTGGCCACGGGGACGCCCGAGGAGGTCGCAGCCATCCCCGCCTCGTACACGGGCCGCTTCCTCACGCGCCTGGTGACGCCCGCGCGGCCGCCCGCTCGCCGCGCGCCGCAGCGGCGGCGCGAGCCGGTCGCCGCCTGAGCGTCCGGGGGCTCCGATGAGCAGGCCGCTGGCCATAGCCCTCGTGGCGCTGGTCGCATTCTTCGCGATCTATGGCGGAGCCGTGCGAACGGAGGCGGGGCAGCACGCCGACGAGGCAGCGCTTGTGGGCGGTCGCGACACGCCGGCGCGCGCGCAGTCGGGCGCGAACCACCTCCTCAACCTCGTAAGCGTCAGCTCACTCGGCGCCGCGGTCATCGCGCTGGGCGCACTCGCCTGGCGTTGGCGGCGTCCGTGGGCGTTCGCGCTGCCGGCGGCGATCGTGGGCCTCAGCCTCCTCGCGACGGAGCTGTTCAAGCTCGCGATCCTGTCGCGACCCGACCTATGGCCCTCGAGCCTCGGCGGCAATACCTACCCCTCGGGCCATACCACGATCGCAACGAGCCTGGGGCTATCCGCCGTGCTCATCGCCCCGGAACGGCTGCGGGGGATCATCGCGGTCCCGGCGGCGCTGTTGGCCGGCGGGGTGGGAATCCTGGTGGTGACGGCCGACTGGCATCGTCCGAGCGATCCACTGGGCTCATATGCCCTCACGCTGGCGATCACCGCGGCGATCGTCGCGCTGCTGAACGCTTTGGACCCGGGGGAGACGGCCGCCGCTCGCGTGGATGGGCGGGCGCCACCGTCAGCCACGGCGCTGGCCCGGCGCCTGGAGGGCGCGGCGATCGCGGGCGGCGTCGTGCTTTTCCTCGGCGCCGTCCTGCTCGCCGCACTTCGGTACGGACCCGACGTCGCCTGGAACCGCCCGCACGCCGCGTTCCTCGGTGCCATCGCCGCGATCCTCGTGGCGGCCGGCATCACCGTCGCTGCGCTGGTGCGGATCCTTCCCGACACTCCGTCTCGCGTGCGACCCGCCAACCAGCAGGACACAAGCCGCCTCGCCTCCTCGTCATGGAGACGGCTATCTTGAGCGGCATGCCGCCCGCGCCCCTCGCGTCCGAGCCCGAGATCGGGCTGCGCGGTCACTTCGTCGGCGTGGACGTCGGCGGCACCAAGGTCGCCGTGGCGACCGTGGACGACGAGCAGTTCCGCAAGCCGAGCGTTCGTCCGACCGAGGCCGCGAGCACCGCGGGGCTCATCGATGAGATTGTGGCGGTGGTGGAGGCCACCCGCACGCAGCGCACCCGTGCCGTGGGCATCGGAGTGCCCTCGATCGTGGAATTCGAAACCGGTCGGGTCCGTTCGAGCGTCAACCTGCACCTCGCGAGCTTCGACCTGCGCGGCGTGCTCGAGACCCGAATCGGATTGCCGGTGTTCGTGGACAACGACGCGACTGTGGCGGCGATCGGCGAGGCGTTCGACGAGGCCGGCCGGCCCATCGTGCAGAACCTCGTCATGCTCACGGTCGGAACAGGGGTGGGCGGTGGCCTTGTCCTCGGCGGACGCGTCTACCGCGGTTCGACCGGAGCCGCCGCGGAGTTGGGTCACACGATTATCGGGGCGAGCTTCGAGGAGGGAACGCCGGTGGCAGGCAACTTTCCCCAGCGGGGCTCGCTGGAGGCGCTCGCCTCCGGGCGCGTGCTCGACCACAAGGCCGCGGATATCGCCGTACAGCGTCCGGACTCAGCGCTGGGAAGGTTGGCCGCGCATGGAGAGCGGATCGACGGGCGCGACGTCGTTCGAGCGGCGCGCGATGGCGATCCAGCCGCGGTCGGCGCATTGCGCGTACTGGGGGAGCGGCTGGGGATCGGGATCGCAAACGCGATCAACACCTTCGACCCGGATGCGGTGGTCATCGGGGGCGGCGTCTCCGTTGCCCGCGACCTGCTGCTCGCTCCGGCGCGGGAGACCGCGTGGCAGTTCGTCCTGCCGGGCGTGGGCGAGCGCACTGAGATCCGGCTCGCGCGCCACGGCCAGGACGCGGGCGTCCGCGGCGCCGCGCTCCTGGCCTCGATCGAGCTGGCCCGCGGTGACTTCGCGTTCATCCCTCCGCGAGCCGAGGTCGAAAGCGCATCATGACCGCCACGGAACAGGCCGAACTCCTGCCGGAGAATCCCTTCGCCGCCGATGTCGAGGAGGCGCTTCCGCCGCCGACGACGCTAGTGATCTTCGGCGCCACCGGCGACCTCGCCGCCCGGAAGCTCTTGCCGGCCGTGTACAACCTGCGCCGGGGTGGGCTCCTGCCGGAGCGATTCCATGTCATCGGCATCGCTCGCCGGGTGAGCGACGTCGAGGAGTTCCGGGCCCGGGCACGCGAGGCCATCTCGACCTACTCCCGGACCGGATTCGACGGCGATACCTGGCAGAGCCTCGAGCCGCGGTTCGAGTTCCTGCAGGGCAACCTCGACGACCCCAAGCTATATGCGTCGCTCGCCGAGCGGCTCGTGACGATCGACGGCGACGGGGATGCCCCCCAGCGGGTCTTCTACCTCGCCGTGGCGCCGTCGTTCTTCGGCACGATCGCGCAGTCGCTGGCCGCCGTGGGACTGACCGGCGACGACCATGTGCCCTCACGGCTGATGATCGAGAAGCCGTTCGGCCACGACCTCGATTCGGCGCTGGCGCTCAATGAGGAGATCTCGGCCGCGTTCGACGAGTCCCAGATCTTCCGGATCGACCACTACCTCGGCAAGGAGACCGTCCAGAACCTTCAGGTGGTGCGGTTCGCGAACGGCATCTTCGAACCCGTGTGGAACCGCCGGTATGTCGAGCACGTTCAGATCACCATGGCCGAGGACATCGGCATCGGACACCGCGCGGGCTACTACGACTCGGCGGGCGCGATCCGAGACGTCATCCAGAACCACCTCATGCAGCTCCTCGCGATGACCGCAATGGAGGCGCCGGTCCACTTCGACGCGGCCACGATCCGCGACGAGAAGGTCAAGCTGCTGCGCTCCGTGCGCCGTTATACGCGGGCAGAGGTTTGCGACTACGTCGTCCGCGGCCAGTACGCATCAGGATGGATCGGCGGCGAACAGGTCCCGGCGTACGTGGACGAGGACGGGGTTCCCGACGACTCCCGCACCGATACCTACGTCGCGATGCGGGTCGAGATCGACAACTGGCGATGGGCGGGAACACCATTCTACCTGCGGTGCGGCAAGCGCCTGCCGAGGCGCGTGACGGAGATCGCCGTGCGGTTCCGGCCGGTGCCCCACCTGCCCTTCGTGCGTTCGGACATCGGGGACGTCGAGCCGAACGAGATGGTGCTGTCGGTGCAGCCGGACGAGGGGGCATCGCTGCGTCTGGTGGCCAAGGTCCCAGGCCCGTCGATGAACGTGCGGCCGGTGCTGATGGAGTTCAAGTACGGAACCTCGTTCCTCGGCGACTCGCCGGAGGCGTACGAGCGCCTGCTCCGCGACGCGCTGCTCGGCGACGCGACGCTCTTCACGCGCGCCGATGAGGTCGAGGAGGAGTGGCGGATCATCGAGCCGATCCTCGAGGGGTGGGAGGCGGATCCGAGGGGGCCGCCGATCTACGAGGCCGGAAGCCAGGGACCGGCCGAGGCCGACGAGCTCCTCGCGGTCCGCGGCCGAGCGTGGAGGCAGATATGAGCCCCGCCGTCGACGAGGGGCGGGTCGGGAAGGAGTACCCGGAGCGCATCCGCTGGGTCGGCAGGGGCGTGAGCGCCGACGACATCAACGCGGAGCTCGCCCGGCTCCACCGAGCCGCGGGAGGCCCGGGGCGGGTGCTCGCTCTGGCGCGCACGATCAACCTGATCGTGGTTCCGTGCTCCGACCGCCGGGAGGAGGCGGTGGAGCGCACGCTGGATGAGCTGGGCAGCCATACGCCTTCGCGGGCCCTCGTCCTCCGCGAGCACACCGACCGCCAGATAGACGCCAGCCTCATGATGGAGTGCGAGACGCCACCGGGCGCTGGCCGCGTCGGCCTGTGCCACGACCGCGTGCTGCTGAGCTTGGACGCGGCGCGCCTGGAGCATTCGGCCTCGCTTCTCGCGCCCCTCCTGGTGAGCGATCTGCCGACGGTCCTGTGGCTTCCCGAGTCGCGCGCGGACGTGCCGGATCCGCGCCTGCTGGAGCGCGCACAGCGCGTCCTGATCGATTCGGGGTCCGGCCAAGCCGGCGCGCTTGTGCGGCTCGCCGATCTGGCCGCCGGTATGCGGGTCCACGACCTCGCATGGGGGCGCCTCGAGTACTGGCGGGCGGCGATCGCGGCGGCGTTCGAGCCGGCGGAGCGGCGCGCGTTGGTGCCGCAGGTCACCTGGGTCGAGATTCGCCACGGGGAAGCTGGGCTGCAGGCGGCGCTCCTGCTGGCGGGATGGATCGCGGCGCGGGCCGGATGGCAACCAGGCGTGCTGGAGCGCCGCGACGGCACAATCCGATCCGTCGCGACCCGGGGCGACGGGGGCGAGGTGGAGCTGAAGCTCGCGGAGGTGGACTGCGGCGAAGGCTGCGGCGGCGTCGACGGGGTCGCCTTCAGGGCCCGACCGGGGGAGGTCGCGCTGGAGCGAGGCGGCGCGACGAGCTCGCTTCGCGACCTCTTCGCGGAGGCGCTTCAGCCGCAGGCGTCGTTCGGGCGCGGGTACGCCTCCGCCGTCGCCGCGGCCGCGGCGATGCTCGACGGGGCCGCATGACATCGGTCGTCCGGGCGGCGACCCCCCAGGAGGCCACGGCGGCCGCACTTGAACGCCTGTGCGCGGCGATCGATGAGGCGAGGCGCGCCCGCGGCGCCGCGCACGTCGCCCTGGCGGGCGGCGAGACGCCGCGCCGGACCTACGAGCTCCTGGCGGCCGCGATCGACGACTGGGATGGCGTGGAGGTGTGGTTTGGGGACGAGCGGGCGGTCGGGCCGGACGATCCCGAGAGCAACTACCGCATGCTTCGCGAGACGCTGCTGGCCGCCGGCAACGGCCCCGTGGTTCACCGCGTCGAGGGCGAGCGAGGCCCGGAGGCGGCCGCCGCGGCGTACGCGGCGCTGCTCGAGGAGCGTCTGCGCACCGACGGCGGCGTCCCGGTGCTCGACCTGGCCCTCCAAGGCCTCGGCCCTGACGCCCACACCGCGTCCCTGTTCCCCGGCAATCCGGCCGTGGAGGCCGACGGCGTGTGCGTTCCCGTCCACGACGCACCCAAGCCGCCGCCCGACCGCATCACGCTGACGGTGCCGGTGCTCCGGGCCGCCCGATCGATCGTCCTCCTGGCAACGGGAGCCGAGAAGGCCGATGCCGTCCGGCGCCTGCTGGCGGGTCCGGACCCTGCGGTACCGTCGAGCCTCCTGGGCGGCGACCACACGGAGCTGATCGTGGACCGGGCCGCTGCGCCGCCGAGCGGCTAAAGCAATCGACTGCGTGACTGACCACCGTTTAGGTGGCCAACCACTCACTCAAGCTCCTCAAGCGGCGACGCTACTCCGTGCTCGTCCCTTTGCGGCCTCGCGGCCCTTGTCCGCCTCGCGATCGGCCGCCAGAAGCGCCGCCCCGATCGCGCCGCCGAAGTCGCCGAGCGCGGCCACGTGGATCGCCGGCGGGTCCTCATCGGTGAAGAGGTGCGGGTGCATCGCCTTCGCGATGCGCTCGACGTAGGGCTGGCCGAAGCGGACACCGAGCCCACCGCCGATGATCACGGCCTCGACATCGAGCAGGTTGACGGCCGAGGCTATGCCGGCCCCGAGCGCGTCGACGGCGCGGTCGATGAGCTTCGTCGCGAGCGGATCCTTCGCCTCGAGGGCGCGGGCCCAGATGCCGCTGGTCAGGCGATCGCGCCCGTGCTTCTCCATGATCTCGAACAGGTCGGTCTTGGCTCCCTTTTTGTGCTCCTTGCGCGCCTTGATCTCCATCGCCAGCCGGCCCGCGTAGGCCTCCATGCAGCCGCGGCGACCGCAGGTGCAGCGGGCGCCGCCCTTCTTGATCACCACGTGGCCGATCTCGCCGGCCGCGCCGCGGCCGTCCCACGGCTTGCCGTCGAGGACGATCCCGCCCCCGACCCCCGTCCCCCAGAAGACCCCGATCAGGGACTTGTACGGACGGCCTGCGCCGAGCTTGGCCTCCGCATCCGTAGCCACGCCGACGTCGTTGCCCACCGACACGCGCGTGCCGAGGGAATCGGACAGCCACTCGCCGAGCCCGAAGGACCCGTCCCAGCCCGGCAGGTTTCGAGCCTGCGAGACCGTTCCGGTCTGGGTGTTGACATCGCCGGGGGAGCCGACGCCGGCGGCACTCAGTGAGCCGGGATCAGTGCCTGCGGCCGCAGCCGCCTCGCGCAGCGCCTCTGACATCTGCTTGGCGACGTCGGCCGGCCCGCCCTCGGTCGGCGTCGGGCGCCGCGACTGCCCGACCACGTTCCACCCTTCGTCCACGACGACGGCCTGGATCTTGGTGCCGCCGAGGTCGATTCCGCCTCGCCGCGCGGGTTTGCTCGGACTCACGGGTCGACTCTAACCGGGCCCGGCATTCTTCTCGCGTCAATGATGCTCATAACATTGTTGAGGCAGGGCGCAATCGAGCGCCTCCGCGCCGTAGGGCTGGACGAACACGCCGCGCGGACTCACGTCAGCCGTCCGTCGCCGGGAGGCGACCCGCGCGGTAGCGCCGGATCAGGGTGTTTGTGGAGCTGTCATGGCGCAGCTCCGGCTTGGACTCGGCTTTCAGCTCGGGGACGATGCGCTTCGCGAGCACCTTGCCCAGCTCGACCCCCCACTGGTCGAACGAGTCGATCCCCCAGACCGCGCCCTGCACAAAGACGCTGTGCTCATACAGCGCGACGAGAGCGCCAAGGGTGTTGGGCGTGAGCTCGCCGGCCAGGATCGTGTTGGACGGGCGGTTGCCCTCGAAAACCCGGTGCGGCACGAGCTCCTCGGGCGTCCCCTCCTGCCGCACCTCCTCGGGCGTCTTGCCGAACGCGAGCGCCTCGGTCTGGGCGAAGACGTTCGCCATCAGCAGCTCGTGGTGCTCGCCCAGGGGGTTGAGGGATCGCTCGAAGCCGATGAAGTCGCAGGGGATGAGCTTCGTCCCCTGGTGGACGAGCTGGTAGAAGGAGTGCTGGCCGTTCGTGCCCGGCTCGCCCCAGAAGACGGCGCCCGTCTCGTAGTCGACGCGCCGCCCGTCGAGCGTTACGTGCTTGCCGTTTGACTCCATCGTGAGCTGCTGGAGGTACGCCGGGAAGCGGTGCAGGTACTGGTCGTAGGGCAGCACCGCCACCGTCTGGGCGCCGAAGAAGTCGCCGTACCAGACCGCCAGCAGGCCCATCAGCGCCGGGAGGTTGCGATCGGTCGGGCTCTCCCGGAAGTGCTCGTCCATAGCGTGAAAGCCGGCAAGCATCTCGCGGAATCGTTCCGGCCCGATCGCCAGCATCGTCGAGAGGCCGATGGCGGAGTCCATCGAATAGCGGCCGCCGACCCACTCCCAGAAGCCGAACATGTTGTCGGTGTCGATGCCGAACTCCGAGACGCCCTCGGCATTGGTCGAGACGGCGACGAAGTGCTTAGCGATCGCGGCCTCCTCGCCCAGCGCGTCGAGCGCCCACCGCCTGGCGGTGTGGGCATTGGTCATCGTCTCGAGCGTCGTGAACGTCTTCGAGGAGACGATGAAGAGGGTCTCGGCGGGGTCCAGGTCGCGCGTGCACTCGACGAAGTCGGTGCCGTCGACGTTCGAGACGCAGCGGAAGGTCATGTCGCGCCGCGAGTAGTGGCGAAGCGCCTCGTAAGCCATGACCGGGCCAAGGTCCGAGCCGCCGATACCGATGTTGATGACGTTGCGGATCGGCTTGCCGGTGTGGCCGCGCCACTCACCGCTTCGCACCTTCTCGCAGAAGGCGGCCATCCTGTCCAGGACCTCGTGGACCTCCTTCACCACGTCGGTCCCGTCCACGATGAGGGAACGGCCGCGCGGCATCCGCAGCGCGACGTGGAGCACCGAGCGGTTCTCGGATACGTTGATCCGCTCGCCGCGGAACATCGCCTCGCGACGCTCCGGCAT
>JBKPHA010000100.1:0-52023 GCA_046729615.1 Actinomycetota bacterium | reverse complement strand
CCCGTCCGTTCGAGCGCTCGAACGGGCGACCGAGCGGGATTTGACCTCGGGCGAGATCGCGACCGTCAAGGCCTGGCTCGTTGCGACTGCCCAGCAGCTCGAACGGGCCACCGAGTCACGAGCCGCGTAACACCAGGCCGCCTCGTGTTGTGCTGATCACGGCCATCGTCTCGGCGCGAAGCGATAGCCACCGCGCACCCGGCGCTCGCTGCTCCCTTGGACGAGGAGCGGAAGCGGCGGCACGGGCTGAGCTGACGCTCCCTTCGCGTGAATGCGGAAGCGCCGCGAAGTTGGACGCGAGAGCCGTTGTGCTCGATCCCGCTCCCGCCATCCTTGGGGCATGGGCGACATCCGCGTCGGCACGTCGAGCTGGACCGATCCCGGCTTTCTCGAGTACTGGTATCCGAACGGCCTCTCGGCCGCCGAGCGCCTCGCCTACTACGCCGAGCGCTTCGACTGCGTCGAGCTAAACGCGAGCTTCTACGGCGTGCCCGCCGAGCGCCAGGCCGAGCTATGGGCCGAGCGCACCCCCGATGGCTTTGTCTTCGACATCAAGCTCCACCGTTACCTCTCTCGCCACGCGACCGAGCCCGATGGACTGCCGACCGACCTGCGCGAGGGCGCCGACGTGGACTCACGCGGACACGTCGCCCGCGACCACAACCTAGAGCGCAAACTCGCGCAGCGGATGCGTGACGCGACGGCTCCGCTCGCCGGGGCCGCCAAGCGCGGTGCCTTCCTCCTGCAGCTAACCCCCGGGTTCAGCCCGCGGCGAAACCGGCTCGAGGAGCTCGATCCGATCCTCACCCAGCTCGACCCCGTGGCGGTCGAGTTTCGACACCGCGGCTGGGTCGAGGGTGAGCGCCGCGGTGAGGTCCTCGACTACCTGCGCGAGCGCGGCCCGGTGTTCGTCGGCGTCGACGCGCCGCGCAGAGCATTTCACGATCCTCCCCCCGCTTGATTCCGTCACCGATTCCCGCCTCGCCTACCTGCGCTGCCACGGGCGAAACCTCGATGGCTATCTGCGCGGACGCAGCGTCGCCGAGCGCTTCGACTATGCGCCGAAGGCGGCGCGCCGGATGCTGCAGGCGCTTGGCGAGACCCATAACTGACGGGTGGCGCGAAGTCGGCCTAGACCGCCTACCTCTGACGCGACCGGCGAGCGCTGCTTCGATCAGCCGCAGCCGGTTGACCGCATCAGCCAAATGTCAAGCCCGTTGAGGTGACGGTCTCGCCCAAAAGCAGCACTGGCGAGAGCTGGTGCTCGGTATCTGTCGCAGCAGCGCGGCCGGCGCGCCCTCCCCCGCCCCCTGCGGCGCAGCTCAAGTCGATCCGATTCCCGATTTCGATTTTCGATTTATGGTTGTGCAGAGGGGGACCCACGCGTAGATGTAAGAGATCTGCGGACATCGAGCGCTCATTTAGCTTGGCCATGCCATGTCTTGTGCTGGTGCGCCAGTCAGGTAGGGGGCAGGGGTTAGGACAGATAGCCGGTGGGCCGGGCTACGCGGACTGAGCCCTTTTGTGTAGGTGGATGCGTGGCTTCGGGGAAGATTTGCCATCTCTAGCGGCCGGGCTCTAGCTCCTCTCCCCGCTTCGTCCGCTCCCGCTCAATGTCGCCTTCGCGCTCGCGCGCATAGCGCTCTTCGTAGCCACCTCCGCGCTCGGCCACCTCACGCTCCCGTTGGGCGGAGTCCTTTGCGTGCCCACGAGCACGGTCTGCTTGCTTCCGCTCGCGTTTCCGCCCTCGTTTGTACTGGTAGTAGCTGTCGGGCCCGAGAGATAGCCGCAGCTTGCGAAGGTTGTTACCCGCTTGCCTGAGCTTGTCCCATAGACCCATCGTCCCCACGACTCCTAGGTGCCGGCGATCTACCGGTCTGGAGCGCGGTCCTCTCCGCCCTCCGGCGCAGTGTCGCGGTCGCGCCGTCGCAGGGCTCGCTCCGCGGCTTCATCCGCGTCGTCGCGAGTCTCGCGGCGCCGCTCTGCGCCACGCTTTTGGCGGCCCCGCATCGACAACGTCACGAACAGCACCACCAGCACAACTGCGGCCGCGACCGCGACCACCACGACGGCGGTGCCAACGGCGAGCGGTACAAAGACGGTGCTGGGCATGCGTCTCCTTCCCCAGGGGCCGTGCCTGGAGCATACCCTCACGAATGTCAAGCGGGTCGCCCACGCGTCCTGGATCTTGCTCGTGGTTCCGCATCCCATGTCGAAGCGGCTTCTTAGTGCCGCTTCCCCGCAGACGCGGATGTTCGTGAAGTTGCGGCGTAGGTAAGGCCTACTCCCGCAGCCCGGCGGCTACGAGGGCGGCGTGTCAGGCAGCCGCGTCCTCGCCCGCGTGCAGCCCGATCCCTTGGCGCAGCAGGGTCCGACTGACCGGCTCAATCGCTAGCGGACGCGGACGGCCAGTAGGCAGAGATCGTCAGTCAGGGCGCCGCACCCGAAGTCGGCAACGCGCGCGCGCAGGATGGCGACCGCCTCGGCCGGTGAGGGCCGGCTAAGGCCGCCCAGGGCGGCCCGGACGCCGCCGATCCCGAACCGCCCGTCGGCGCCCCGTGCTTCGGTTAGCCCGTCGGTGTAGAGCAGCACTCCCGCGGCGGCCACCGACCGCTGCGAACCTTCGGTGAGTCCCAGGTCCGGCCGAATTCCGAGCGGGGTTCCCTGCGTGGGCGCCACGAGCTCCTGGCCGCTGTCCAGCCACAGCGCCCGGGGATGGCCGGCGTAGGCCCAGCGCAGGAGCTGCTCGTCCGGCAGATACGTAACGCAGCCGGCGGTGACGAACTCGCTGGTGATGCCGGCCCGCTCGACCAGGGCGGTGTTCGCCCAACTCAGCAGCCGGCACGGATCGTCGGAGAAGGGGGCTGTCGCGGCAAACGCTGTCCGAACGAACGCTGAACGGCGTGCCGCGTTCAAACCGTGGCCGACTACATCGCCGACTACGAGAACGGTGGAATCCTGGGGCCCCTCAGCCACCACGTAGAAGTCGCCGCTTACCTGTTCGGCGATGGCGGGCAAGAAGGCCGCGGCGAGATCCAAGCCGGGCCGCTGCGGCAACTCGGGCGGGGTAAGCGCATCCCGAATCGCGCGCAGGTCCCCGAGCTCATGCTCGGCCGCCTCGAGACGATCCTGCAGCGCGGCCGCCTCGTCATCGCGCACCGCCGCCTCGTTGCGAAGGCGGGCTAATAGCGTGTCCTGACGGCGCTCTCGATCGTCGGCCTTGCGAATATCGCGCCGTTGCTCGTCGACCTCGAGGCGCAGCCCCCGAAGCTCGCGTTCGTTTCTCTCCGCATCATCGCCCATGTCGAGGCACGGCCATGCTAAGCATCTCGCGGCCGGCCACATCGTGCCGCATCGCGGTCCCGACTGTCCAGGAACTCGCCCGCTCGGTGGCTGCGGCTCTTGGTAAGGGTCCGCTTATTTCTTGGACTGGCGCCCGGCTCACTCTGCGCCTGCGCCGCGCAAAAACGCCGCGACCGATTCGCAAGAGCGAGATACTGCGCGGGCGATGTCGCAGGAGAACTTGGAGGCTTTCCGGCGCGGACTTGAGGCGGGGAACCGCGGAGACGTCGAGACGTTGCTTCAGGAACTCGACCCGGAGGGTGGAGTGGCACTCGGCGCTCCACGCGTTGCTGGGAGGGGAACAGACGGTGTTTCGCGGACACGACGGCGTCCGGGAGATGTTCCGTGACGCCTACGAGGCCTTCGGCGCGATCCGCATCGAGATCTCGGAGATCCGGGATCTGGGAGACCGACTCGTCGCGATCGGCCGCTACCGCGCGGTTGGCAAGGCAAGCGGCGCCGAGACCCTGACGCCCTTCGCCCTTGTGACCGAGATCAAGAACGGCAAGACGACTTCGGTCCGGGGCTATCTCGATCCCAAGGAGGCTCTCGAAGCCGTCGGGCTGCGGGAGTAGGCGATGTCGCAGGAGAACGTGGAGACGGTCCGCCAAGGCTATGAAGCGTTCAATCGTGGCGATGTCGAGTGGATGGTTGCCCAGCTGGACCCGGAGATCGTTTGGGAGGAAGCTGCCGAGGTACCGGGCTCGAGTAGCTACCGTGGCATCCGCGAGGTGCGCGGCTATCTGGAGAGTTTCGCCCAGCAATGGGAGGAAATCCGGTTCGAGCCGGAGCGGATACTCGACGCGGAGGAACGGATCGTGGCCCTTGTACGGATGGTGGCGCGTGGGAGGGCGAGCGGGGCACAGGTGGACGCCCGTCTCGCCCACCTTTACGAGCTGCGGGAGGGGCGCGGGATGAGCGTGCTCAGGGTGCGCACGTTCTTCGACCGCAAAAAAGCCCTCGAAGCCGCCGGGCTGCGGGGGTAGGCGATGTCGCGGGAGAACGTCGCGGCGGCAGCCGCAGCAGGGCGCGACTGATCAGTTACAAACGATGTTGTGCACTGGCGCGGGTCGCCGTTGCCGCTCGCCTCGTTCCCGCTAGGGCCGCGGACCCCAGTCGCTGAACCGGGGTGCGAACGGGAGCTTCTTGATCAGCTTCCGATGGGTGCCGTCCGGATGCATCTTGAACAACCGGAACCTCTCCCGCTTCAAATTCTCGAATCGACAGACGATCCAGCGCCCGTTCGGGGAGTAGGAGCCGGAGGCCGCTCCCTTTTCGCCGCCGGTGTAATGGGTCAGCATCCGCAGGTGAGAGCCATCGGGCCTTACCGTCGCCACGTTCGGCGACTTGTGGTCGGGGTAGTCGGCGTGCGCGACGAGCACGATGTGCCTGCCGTCGGGCGCCCAGTCGGCCTTGATGCCCACCTCGAGCCTGTACGTCGTCAGCCTCCGCACGTCGCTGCCGTCGATGTCGACCGCGTATTGCGCCTGTAGCTTGCCGCCGACTTTGTGCCGGCTGAAGGTCACGGTCTGGCCGTCCGGCGAGACCTCCGGGCCTTCATCGCCCAGGTTGAACGGGTTCGTCGTCAGGCGGACCCCGGGGGCGTCGGAGCCGTCGTCGCGCATCAGAAAGACCCCCTCCGCTCCCGGGCAGCCGTCGCACCAGTAGACCAGGTGGTCCCCGTCGGGGGTGAATGCCGGCTCGCCCCCGCCCGGCCCCCTCACCTGGTGCAGGTCGCTGCCGTCGGCGTTCATGACGTATACCCCCTCGTCGAACTCACGCGAGAAGGCGATCCGGGTGCCGTCCGGCGACCAGTCCGGGCGGAACGCGTTGAAGGGCAGGTGCGTCAGTCGGTGCAGGCCGGTCCCGTCGGATTTGATGGTGTAGATCTCCGAGCCCGAGCCCTTATCCCCGGCGAACGCGATCAGGCCATTCCGGGCGGGGAAGGTGGCCTGGGCTGGTCCACCGATCACGACGAATCCCAGCGAGGTTATTGCTGCGACTACTAGAAGCACCGCCAGTCGCCGCATAGCTGACCGTTCCTCCCTTGCGTCGGCTCCCACCTCGCTGGAAGCGGAGGTGCGAAGCTTGGCTGGCATCCGGTCCTCCCTCGTCTAGCCGCGCAGGGAGTTGCGCGTCGAGGCGACCCTACACCCGGCGTGCACCGAGGGCAAGGCTTCCGACCAGAACCACGTCTTGACAGCCGCGATCGTGAGTCGGGGGCGCGAGTACGACGCAGGAGGCGTCGTTAACGCTAACATCGCGCCACGCTGCCGTCCGCGACGAGTGCTGGGCTGATCAGTTACACGCGATGTGCGTGCACTCCCGCGGGTCCCCGTTGTGGCAGGCGATGTTGCCGCCACCGTCGATCACACCGGACTCAGGGTCTAGGGGCCCAGTCCGGAAAACCGTTAAAGCGGTGGGGAGGCATCGCGAGGGCATGCCGATGGGAGCCGTCGGCTCTCATCAGGACGATCCTGCTGCCCCGCTTCTTGAACCCTTCGAAAGCGATCTTCTTGCCGTTCGGGGAAAACACGGGATAGTCGCCTGAGGTGGCGAGGCCGTGGAGGTGGGTCCCGTCGGCTCGCATGACCTCGATGCCTTCGTCCCCACGCGCCAGCCAGGCGACGATCCGCTTGCCGTTCGGCGAGACATCGGGGGTTGAGAGCGGCCTGTGGTGTGCTAGGCGGTGGAACTGGCTCCCGTCGGCTCGCATTGTGAAGATGTCGTGGAATCCGGGTCCCACCCTGACGAACGCGATCTTCTTCCCGTTGGGGAAGAAGGTGGGGTCATCGTCCACGTCGCGCCTGTGGGTGAGACGGTGCTGGTCGGCCCCGTCGACGTTCATCACGTAGATCTCGGAATTGCCGGTGCGGTCGCTGGCGAAGGCGATCCGCTTGCCGTCGGGAGAGAAGGCTGGCTGACGGTCCTGGGCGGGGTTGTGGGTGAGCCGCTGCTGGTCGGTCCCGTCGGCGTTCATCAGATAGATCTCGTAGTTGCCGTCGCGGTGGCTGACGAAGGCGATCCGCTCGCCGTCGGGAGAGAAGGTGGGGCCCGAATCGAAGGCGGCGTTGTCGGTCAGGCGCCTGGTGTCGCTTCCGTCCGCCCTCATCGTGTAGATCTCGAACTTGCCCTGATCCGTGAGCGTGCAGCACGTCGGGGTGCTCACGAAGGCGATCCGTCCGTTCTTTCCGCGGAAGGTGGCCGGAGCGCGCGGGACCGCAAGAGCCACCACCAAGCCCAAGATCACCGCAAGGAATACCAGCGCCGCTGTTGCGGCACGAAGGCGAAGCTTGGCTGACATCCTTGTCCTCCCTTGTCTGGCCGCGCAGGAGGTTGCGCGGGGCCCGGTGAACCTACACCGGTGCGTTACCGAGCACAAGGCTCTCGGTGATGCCGCGCCACGTCCGCGCTGCGGCGGACCTCATCCCGCCGCTGAGCCGCTGCGCGACTCTTGTGCGACATCGCCTGCGCCGTATCTCGGAGGGGCAGGTCGTGGCCCCCGAAGCATCGCCCGCCAAGGGCGCGAGCGCCCGGATGTACCGGCGACTACGTCAGGCTCAGTTGGTCGCCGAGCTCACGCATCGGCGCATCCTCGCGGAGCTCGACGAGGAACCCAGATGAGCGGCAGGCCCAGGCGAGGGGAGTCTTGAGCAGGTGGATCATCCAGAGCACATGGATCGCACAGGGGCAGCGCCGGGCAAACGGCACTAGTGCCTAAATCGACGCATATCGACGCAAAACCGTGCCTATCCAAGCGGTCGTCAATCACAGGACCAACCGCCTAGAAACCGCTTGGTTATGCGGATCTCGCGCCTTTCGTGTGGCCGATTATGAGTCCGCTGCTCTGACCGACTGAGCTACCGGCCCGCGCGCCCGGATCCGGGCTTCGCTGTGCCGGATTTCACGATAGCCCGCCCGCATCCTCCCTGGCCCGAGCGCAGGCGAGGCTATTGGACCACGACCTTGCCCTTCATCCCCAGGGCACGGTGGAAGCGGCAGTAGTACTTGAACGTGCCGGTCTTCTTGAAGGTTCGGCTGACCCGCTGGTGGCTCTTGTTGAGGCGCTTGTCGTAGGAGCCCTTCACGAAGGTGACGGTGTGGTGGCCGTTGACCCACTTCCAGTGGACGTCCTCGCCCTTTTGGACAGTGATCGTCTTCGGCTTGAAGCTGAAGTTCGAGGCTTTGACGGTATGTCCGCCGCCTGCCTGAGCTACGCCGACGCCCAGGGCGACGGTGGCGACGAGGGTGACCGCTCCCGTTCTGCGCACGCGATTCCAGCTAGCCATCTGACCTCCTCGATCGAGAGTTCCCAGTAGCGATTACTGGTTGCGGGCCGCCCAGGTTCAAGCGTCGACGGCTTCTATTACGTTGCCCTCACGATGCCGAACGACCACCAGCGCTGGCGGGTCCTGTGGCCGCTCGTCCCGGCGATGGCGATGGTGATGGTGATGATCGACTTCACGATCGTCTCCATCTCGATTACGACGATCTAGCGCGACCTCCACCTATCGGATACGGCCGCGCAGTGGACGGTGACGGCGTACGCGCTCTCAACGGCGGCGTTCATCGCGCTCGGAGGACGGCTCGGCGACATCACCGGCCACAAGCGCGTCGTCGCGATCGGGATCATCCTGTTCGCCGCCTCGTCAACGCTCTGCGGTCTGACCCCCGACGACTCGGGCGCGGAAGCATTCCTGATCGCCTTCCGCGTGCTTCAGGGCGTCGGCGGGGCGCTGCTGATCCCGTCGGCGACCGTGCTGGTGCTGAATTCCGTTCCTCCCGAGGAACGCGGGAGGGGCCTCGCGGTGTTCTTCATCGTCGCCGGTCTCTTCACCGCGATCGGGCCGATCGCGGGCTCTTACCTCACGCAGTACTGGACCTGGCGGGCGATCTTCTGGATCAACCTGCCGGTCGCGATGCTGTCGCTGACGGAGTTCGCCTTCCTCAAGCTGAAGGACATCAGGCATCCCGCCCGGGGTCGACTGGCTGGGCGCGGTGGTGCTGGTCGCGGGAATGGCGTTGCTCGTGCTGGGTCTTCAGCAGTCCACCGCGTGGGGCTGGGGCAGCGGCGCCACGATCGGCTCGATGATCGTGGGGGTGGTGTTGCTGGCGGCGTTCGTCGGGATCGAGCAGCGAACGCCCCAGCCGCTCATCGACGTCCGGGCGCTGGCGGCAAACCGGGCGTTCGCGCTCGACAACCTGCTCACGATGTTCGTGTTCTTCACCTGGCTGGCCGTCTTCTTCTTCGGCTCGATGTACTTCCAGATCTCGGTGCACCAGGAGCCGACGCAGGCCGGATTTTCGATCCTAACGATGTTCTATTCGTTCTTTATCGCCTCGCGGGTCGGCGGCGGGATGATGGATCGGGTGTGCGCCAAGCATCCAGTCACGCTGGGGCCCCTGGCGACCGCGGTGGGGCTCGGATTGTGGGCGTCCGAGCTTTCCAGCCTCAGTCACGGCGGGACGCTCGCGGGAATGCTGGTGACCGGAGCCGGGTTCGGCCTCGCCATGTCGGCGCTCAACACCGACGCGCTCAATCGCGCTCCGGAGGAGATGCGCGGCGAGGCATCCGGAGTCATTCAGACGTTTCGGAACTTCGGCTCCGCGCTCAGGATGGCGATTCTCGGGACGATCGTGCTCGGCGCGGTCGGGCCGAACACGACGGCGAGCGGCTTCGCGGACGCGCTCGAGACGGCGTTTTGGGTCGGCGCCGGGGTGATGGCCGTCGCCTTCGTGGTCGCCCGGGTCTTCATGGCCGGTAAGCAGGCCGACATCCGATGAGCACAGCGGGATAGGGTCCCGCTCCCGACGGCGAAAGGAGGTTTTGGTGCCGGAGCGAGCCGCGCTCATCACCGGTGCATCGAGCGGGATCGGGCTGGCGATCGCCCGGGCGCTCGGCGAGGACGGATACGCGCTGACGGTCGCCTCGCGCCGCCAGGAGAAGCTAGAGGCGGCGGCCGATGAGCTGCAAGGCGCAGGGTTAGAAGTCAACTCCGTCCCAGCGAACATGCTGGAGGAGGATGCAGTCGCAGAGGTTTTTCGCTCGCACAGGGAGCGGTTCGGGCGGCTGGACGTGCTCGTCAACAACGCCGGCGTCGGAATCGGCGAGGCGATGCACGAGATCACGACGAAGTACCTCGACATGCAGCTCGGGGTCAACCTGCGCGCGGTCATCATCGGGACGCGCGAGGCGCTGCCGCTCCTGCGCGAGGCCGGCGCGGAGCATGGAAAGGCGCTGATTGTCAACACCGCGTCGATCGCCGGCAAGTCGGGACAGCCCTGGCTGTCCGTCTATTCAGCGACCAAGGCTGCCGTGATCGGGTTCAGTGAGGCGACGCAGAAGGAAGTCGCTGGGCAAGGGATCCAGGTGACGGCTCTTGCCCCAGGATTCGTGGATACGCCGATGACGGACTACGTGCGGGAGCAGGTGAAGCCCGAGGAGATGATCCGGCCGGAGGACATCGCAGAGTCCGTGCGTTTCCTGCTGCGGACCTCGCCTGCATGCCTGGTGCCCGAGATCGTCTTCGCGCGTCCGGACGACCTGCCGGGCGCGGTGGCGTGAGCCGTCCGGAGGACTCCCCTAGGCGAGATGCCCTGCTCCGCGCTCCTCGGCGGATCTCGCGGCATGCTCTTCGGTGAGCTGCTCGTCCGCGGCGGCGAGGAGGTCCTGGGACTCCTCGTAGCGGCGCGCCGGACGCATCCACGACCACCGCAAGCGGTCGCGGAGCTCGGCGGCGCGGTTGCGCTCGTCCGTATCGGGGAGCCGGCGGATGCGGATCGGCGCTTCGGTCGGCTCGGCAATCACCCGGGGCTCCGGCTTCGTGCAGCGGGCCCGGCGGGCGGCGAGTTCGGCGCGCTCCGCACGGATCTGGGCCGCCGCGGCGGCGATCGAGGCGACGTCGCTTGCGTCATCGGCGAGGGAGGCCTCGAGCAGCGAGCGGAGGGTACGGAGCTCTCGCCGGGTTGCGAGGCGCGGGCGCTTGGCGTCGGTGTAACGGTCCCAGGCGCGGGCGAAGCTGGCGATGCTGGTGCGCCCGCCGTTGCGGTGTGCGGCGAGCATCGGGCAGATGCCGCCGGAGTCGCGGTCGACGTAGGCGCCGACGATGATGCGGTTCGTGGCGATACCGCGGAGCATCGCCTGGCGCGTGTGCCGCGGCAGCGCCTGCACGGCAAGGCGGAGGCGTTCGGCCCGATTGCGGTCGTGGCGGCGCATCGGCGTAGGGATACCGCGGTTGGCTCCAGGCGGCGGGCGGGGGCGGGGCCTGCGCAACGGGGGTTGCAGTGAGCGGGCGCAGGTTCCTGGTCGCGGCGTTCGGGGATGCGGGTCATGCGTTCCCGGCGATCGCGCTGGCGCGGGCGCTGCGCGCTCGAGGCCACGAGGTGCTCGTGGAGACCTGGGCGCGGTGGCGGGGTGCCGTCGAGGCGGAGGGCCTTGGCTTCACGGCGGCGGAGGAGTACCAGACGTTCCCGCCTCCGGAGCCGGGAGCGGACGGCTGGCGGTCGGCTGCGGATGCCGCGATCGCGCTGGCGCCGCTCATGGAGGACTTCCGGCCCGATGCAGTGGTGAGCGACATCCTCACCGTCGCGCCGGCGCTCGCGGCCGAGCGGGCGGGCATCCGCCGCGCGACGCTCATCCCCCACGTCTATCCGGTCCACGAGCCGGGGCTGCCGTTCTTCGCGTTCGGCCTGCAGCCGCCGCGGACGTCAATCGGGCGGACTGCGTGGCGCGTTGCGCTGCCCGTGCTAGAGACCGGCCTTCGGCGCGGGCGGCGGGAGATGAATGCGACGCGGGCCGCAGTTGGACTGCCGCCACTGGAGCGGTTCCACGGCGGGATCAGTCCGGAGCTGGCGCTGGTCGCGACGTTCCCGCAGCTCGAGTACCCGCGGCGCTGGCCGTCGACCGTGCACGTCACTGGACCGATGCAGTTCGAACTCCCCTATATGAATGTCGAGCTGCCGGCCGGGGCTGGACCGCTTGTGCTGGTGGCGCCGAGCACCGCGCAGGATCCGGAGCTGCGGCTGCTGCGGGTGGCGCTGGAGGCGCTGGCCGACGAGCCGGTGCGAGTGGTGGCGACGACCAACCGGCTCGGGTCGACGACCTTGCCGGCAGCACCGGCCAACGCCGTGGTCGTCGACTGGTTGTCCTACGCGCAGGTGATGCCACGGGCTTCGCTTGTGATCTGCCACGGCGGCCACGGGACCATTGCGCGAGCCTTAGCCGCCGGCGTACCGGTGCTGTGCTGCCCTCACGTCGGCGATATGGCGGAGAACTCGGCGCGAGTGGCCTGGGCGGGGGTCGGATTGATGCTGCCGTGGCGGATGCTGGCGGCCACTCCCGTGCGGTGGGCAGCGCGGCGTATCCTCACAGACCGCTCCTTTGGCGAGCAGACTCATGAGCTGGTCCAGTGGGCCCGGACGAGTGATGGAGCCGAGCAAGCCGCCGGCCTCGTGGAACAGCTAGGCAAGTAGAACTCGACTCGAGGCCAGCTGGAAGCTCCGGGGGCGGGACTCGAACCCGCAACCATCGCGTTAACAGCGCGCCGCTCTGCCGAATTGAGCTACCCCGGACCGCGATATGCCAGTTGCGCTACCCGGGAAGCGAACTGGCGCTGCCAGAACTGTAGCGGCGCGGACTTCCTCAGCCAATAAGCCACGGTCGACGGGTGTCGATGCACGCGAACACCAATTTGCTCTAGCGAAAGCCCCTGCTCCAGAGAAGTCTTCAGAAGACTCCGCTCCATCCCTTAATCTTGCCGGGCGAGTCGGACGGAGAACGAACGTGTGTTCCCGAATAGATGCGACCGTCAGAGGCGACTCGTCGCGGTCTCCCAGTGCGCGATTCGCTCCGCCAGCTCGGCCCGGCGACGCTGGAGCTCGACCGGCGGGTCGCCGCCGGCTCGGCGGGCGGCGTCGATGCGCGCCTCCAGCGCGGCCTTCTGCAACTGCAGGAAGTTGAGCTCCATCGCGTCGCGACCTCCGGGCTCCCGCTCCGCCTGCGTGTAGAGGTAGGTCACCAGCGACACGAGCTCGTCGTCGTCGCGCGGCAGCCCGGCGAGCGGCTCCTCGAGGTGCTCCGAGAGCCAGTCCCGCGCGCGCACCGCCACCTTTCCGGACAGGTACTCCGGCGTCAGGCGCTCCACGAACTCGCGCCCCTCGGCAGGAGACGCGATACACATGGCGAGCAACGCGCGCTCCTGAAGCTCGCGCGCGCTGAGCGCTCGCGCCGGCGGGCGCGGCGGGGTCTTGCCGTCGGCCGGCGGCGACGGCTTTGCCGGCGCCGCCCCCCGCTCCGGGCGCTCGGAAGCCGCCAGGCGCCGCATGACGAGCGTCGGGTCCGCGTTCAGCCGGTTGGCCACGACGCGCGCCAGCTCGTCGCGGCTGATCGACTCCCCCATCGCTGCCAGCACCGGCACGACCTCGTCCAGCGCCCTGTCGCGACCGGCGGGTGACGAGAGATCCGCCTCGTCGAGCGCTACGCGAACGTGGAACTCCGGCAGTTCCAGGGCATCCAGAATCAGCCCGCGGAAGCGATCCGGCTCGCCGTTCGTGAGCATGTCGGCCGGGTCCTCTCCGGCGGGCATCGACGCCACGCGCAGACGCAGCTTGCGGCTTCCCGCCACGCGCTGCGCCCGCAGCATCGCCGCCCGCCCCGCGCGGTCGGCATCGAGCGCAAGGACGACCTCCTCGGTGTAGCGAGCGAGCTGCTGGAGCTGATCCGGCGTGATCGCTGTTCCCATCACGGCAACCGTCTCGCCGATCCCGGCCTGGTGCGCGGTGAGAACGTCCGTGTAACCCTCCACCACAACGGCGCGGCCCACCTTCGCGATCGCCGCTCGAGCCTGATCGATCCCGTAGAGGGTGCGGCTCTTGCGGTAGAGCTCGCCCTCCGGCGAGTTCAGGTACTTCGGCTTCGTGTTCGGCCGAAGCGCGCGGGCCCCGAAGCCCTGCACACGCCCACGCGCATCGCGAACGGGAAACATGATCCGCGCCCGGAATCGGTCGTAGTGGCCGTCCTGGCGTCCCTTCTGCACCAGGCCGGCGGCCGCCAACTCCTGGATCGAGAAGCCGGCCTGCTGCCCGCGGGTCAGCACGCGGTCCCACGCGCTGGGCGCGTAGCCGATGCCGAACCTCCGCAGGACCTCCTCGCCCAGTCCACGCGAGATCAGATAGTCGCGTGCCTTCGCGGCCTCCGCGCTCTCCCAGAGGTAGTGCGCGTAGTAGCGCGCGGTGCGCTCGAGCGCCTCCCCCAATCGTGCCCGGCGACGCCGCACCTCCTCGGCGCGGGGATCCTGGGTCTCGCGCTCGAGCTCCACGCCGTAGCGCTCGCCTAGCGCCTCCACCGCCTCCGGAAACCCCAGTCCCTCCTTCTCCTGCACGAATCGGAACACGTCCCCGCCGGCCTCGCACCCGAAGCAGTAGTAGAGCTTCTCGCGAGGATCGACCGAGAACGACGGCGTCCGCTCCTGATGGAAGGGACACAGTCCCGTGAAGCGCTCGCCCGCGCGGCGAAGATCCGTGTACGCGGACACGATCTCGACGATGTCGGCGGCGTCCTTGACCCGCTCGACGGTCTCGTGGGTGAACTTAGAGCCCATCCGGAAACTCCGCGTGTGCGGCTGGCGAGTGCCGCGACGTGCAGCCGCCGCCGGACGCCGGCTGGCACGTGTCACGCCACCAACGCAGCCGGCGCGGCGTCAGCCGGCGCGGCGTACTTGAAAAGTACGTGAGCGAGCCGGGACGGCGAGCGGGTGAAGAAACCAGCCCCGGCGCCCGCCGGGAGCGGGCGCGGCTGGCTTCGAAACGGCGAGGAGGCCGCCTGGCGCGCTCGGGTGCCGCCAGCTGCGCGCGGGGGGTTTTCGGCTGGGCTCTCACTCAGAAGCGGCTCTCCCTCGGTAGCGCGATGCGCTTGAAGGCCGCGATGCAGAACCGGTCTGTCATGCCCGCGATGTAGTCCGTGATCCGCTGGAAGTCGGCCGCCCCGGCCCCACCGTCCGGCACCTCTTCCGGGTGCTCGACGTAATGCTCGAAGAGCCCCCTGATCGTGCGATCGACACGCTCGTGCTCGCTACGGGCCTCCTCGCCAAGGTAAACGCGCTCGAACATGAACTGCCTCAGCACCCGCATCGCCTCGCCTATGTCGTCGCTCTGGGTGATATCGCCGGCCTTGCGCGACTCGTTGACGATGTCCGTGGCCAGCGTGTCGATCCGCCGAGCGCCGGTCGGCCCGAGCAGCTCGATCTCGGCAGTGGGCAGATCCTCGGCCGTGATGATCCCAGCGCGCAGCGCGTCATCGAGATCGTGGTTGATGTAAGCGACGCGATCGACCAGCCGCACGATGCGGCCTTCGAGCGTGATCGGAAGCTCCGCGCCGGTGTGGTTGAGGATCCCATCGCGCACAGACTCGGTGAGGTTCAGTCCTCGTCCATCGCGCTCCAGGACGTCCACGACGCGAAGCGACTGCCGGTTATGGCGGAAGCTCCTCCCCGCATGCTCCCGGAGCGCAGCATCAAGGGCCTCCTCGCCGATGTGGCCGAAGGGCGGGTGTCCCAGGTCGTGCCCCAGCCCGATCGCCTCCGCCAGATCCTCGTTCAGGCCAAGCGCACGGGCGACGGTGCGGGCGATGCCGCACGTCTCGATCGTGTGCGTGAGGCGTGTGCGGTAGTGATCGCCCTCCGGCGCGATGAAGACCTGCGTCTTGTGCTTCAGTCGCCGAAACGCCTTGGAGTGCACGATCCGATCCCGATCGCGCTGAAACGGCGTGCGCATCGGGCTGTCTGGCTCCGGCTCACGGCGCACGGCCGGATAAGAGGGCGTCGCGAGTTCCCACAGGTACTCCCCCTCCCACGCGCGGACGCGCTGCTCCAGTGACCTGAACTCGACGGCCGGGGACTGTGACGGGACCGTGGGCACCTCGACGAAGAGAATAGGGTCAGGACATGCCCGAAACAGCCCTCGTAACCGGCGCATCTTCGGGAATTGGCGAACAATTTGCGCGCCAACTCGCAGCTCGAGGCCACAACCTAGTGCTGGTCGCCCGCCGTGTCGATCGGCTGGAGCGGCTTGCGTCCGAGCTGCCGACCGACGCGAAGGTGATCGATTGCGACCTCGCCTCCGATGCGGCATCGCTCGGCGGGCGGGTCAACGAGCTCGGCGTCCAGGTGGACCTCTTGGTGAACAACGCCGGCTTCGGCACCTCCGGGCCGTTCCTCGAGCACGATCCGGCTCGCGACGCCGAGCAGATTCGGGTCAACTGCGAGGCCGTAGTGACGCTGTGCCACGCGTTCCTGCCCGGCATGGTCGAGCGCCGCAGCGGGGGAGTCATCAACGTGGCCTCGAGCGCGGGCTTTCAGCCGATCCCGTACGAATCGGTCTACGCCGCGACGAAGGCGTTCGTGATCAGCTTCACGGACGCGCTCCACATCGAGCTGCGAGGCACCGGCGCGCGTGCGATGTCCGTGAACCCGGGGCCCGTCCCGACCGAGTGGCAGCAGGTCGCCGGCTACTCGAAGGGCCGCACCGGCGTCGTCCCCGGGGAGATCTCCGTCGAGCAGGTCGTCCGGGAATCGCTCGAAGCGTGGGACCAGGGCCGCCGCTCGATCATTCCGGGACGCACGATCCGCTGGTTCATGCGCCTGACCGCACCGAGCCCGCGCGGCATCCAGCTGCGCATCACTGAGCGGATGTACCGACCGCGGCGATAGCCGCGTTCCACCTTCACAAGGCGTGCCGGGCGAGCTGATCGCCGATGCGGTGTCGCCGGGGTAACTTTCCGGCGGTGTCGCAAAGCGAGCCGATCAGCCCAGCCGCGCTGCTGCGTTACATGCGTGAGCAACCGTTGGCCGTTCAATCCTCGGCGCCCGCCACCGGCCGCCCTCAATCCGCGGTTGTGGGCATCGCGGTCACCGACGATTTCGAGGTGGTGTTCGACGCCGACGCTGAGAGCCGCAAGGTTCGCAACCTACGGCAGGCCTCGGGAATCGCCGTCGTGATCGGCGGCACTGACGCGGGCGACGAGCGCACCGTGCAGTACGAGGGCGTCGCCGACGAGCCCGAGGGAGTCGAGTTGGAGCGCCTCCAGGAGCTCTATTTCGAGGTCTTCCCCGTTGGTCGCGAACGCCAAAGATGGCCGGGGATCACCTATATCCGGGCCCGCCCGACATGGATCCGGTACACGGACTTCAACCAGGATCCCCCGGACGTCGTCGAGTTCGACCGCGCCGCGCTCGGTCTCGGTGACCTGCGAACTGACCCTCGCCGGGCATGACCCAGCAGGTCATCGTCATTCCGCCCGGCCAGGGCCACCGGATCGGCAACGTCGAGTTCCTCGCGCGCACCATAGATACGCCGCGCTTCAATGTTTCGATCATCGAGATCGCGGCGGGTCGGGCGCTCGAGGCGCACGTTCACGAGGACGAGGACGACGCGTTCTACATCCTCGAGGGCGAGATGATCTTCACGGTCGAGGGCAAGGACGTCGCGGCTCCGCCTGGGACGTTTGTCCTCGTCCCGCCGGGCACCGAGCACGCCTTCCGTAACAAGGGCGCGACGCCGGTCCGGATGTTGAACATGCACGCTCCCGCCGGGTTCGACCGGAGGATCGGGCTTTCGGAGTAGCCGCTCGGGGCCGTGTGGCGAGTCGGCGCTACCGTCGGGACCGGAATGGTCGTGGCCGTGGCGCTCGCGACCGCGGGCTGCGGAGGTGGCTCCTCGATCCCGCGCCCGAACGGACCGTTCGCGGAGGCGCTGACGACCGTCGGCGGCGGGGGCGCGAACGGGTCGCTGGGGGTCGGCTGGGCCGAGCCGCGTCGGATCAGGGGTCCCGGGCTCGGCCGGGAGCTGATCGCCGATGCCCTTGGCCCCAACGCCGCGACGGTCATTGAACAGGCTCCACAGCTCCGTCGGCGATTTGGCTTCAACCCGATGGCCGCGGAACGATTGATCTCGATAGGCGGTTCGTACGCCTTCGGGCTTCGCCTGGACGGTGTCGATGCCCAGGGCCTCCAGCGCACGCTCGTTGAGGCCGGAGCCCGGCAGCGCGACGAGGGGCAGGTCGACCTCGTCAACGCCGCCGACTACGCCGTGGTTCCTGAGCCGCTGCTGCGGGCGGGAATCTCAGGGCTCGGAGCGCGCGACGCCTTCACACCGAAAATGACCATGCTCACCATCTCGGATACGGCCCGGGATGCGCTGCTCGGTCGCGGCAATCGCCTGATCGATGAGCCCACTTACGCCGCCGCCGCTCATTGCCTCGGCGATGTGGTGGTGGCGAGGATGATCCCCGACGAGCTCCTGCTGTCCACCGATCTCGGCGTCAACTCGGTCGCGATGGGCGTCTCAGGAGCAAAGCGCGAGGTGCTCTGCGTGCTCGGCGGATCGCCCCAGAGGACCGACGAGGTGGCCTCAGCGCTCGACCGCTCGCTGGCCCCTGACGCCCGCGAGCCGGTCACCCACGAACCGATCGGGGACGCAGTCGCCAAGGCACGGGTGAGCCGCGAGAGCTATGCGGGAGTTCAGGCGGTTCGGGCCGAGCTGACGTTGGCGGCAGGGCAGTCGCCGGGCTTCCTCTTCGAGACCGTGTCGCATGGGAGCCTGCCGCGGATGATCGGCGGCGCCTGATGCCGCCAGTTTCACGCCGTCTAAGCTGCGGCCCGCAGTCGCACGTGCGCGTGGTGCTCCAGCGTCTCCGAGATCGCGCGGTCGACCTGGCGCAGGTCGCGGTCCGACGCGCTCGGCGCCGCGGCCAGTGGCTGGCCCAGCGCTTCGACCATGAAGCGGTGCGCCTTGGGCGAGAGCTCGAAGCCGCAGTGCTCGCACGCCGTGCACACGACGCCACCGGCCGCCCCCGAGAAGCCGACCAGCCCATCGGGCGCGCCGCAACGCGCGCACGAAGAGAGCTCCGGGCTGAAGCCCGCCGCGAGCGCAAGCTTGAGCCGGAACGCCAGCGCGGTCGCCCGGCCGGCCGCGCCGTCCACCACCGGGAACGGTGACGAGTCCATCCGGAAATCCCGCGTGGGCGGCTGGCGAGTGCCGCGACGTGCAGCCGGCGAATAACGCCGGCTGGCACGTGCCAGGCCACCGACGCAGCCGGCGTGGCGTAGATGATCTACGCGAGCGAGTCCGGATGGCGAGCGGGTGAAGAATCCAGCCCCAGCGCCCGCCGGGAGCGGGCGCGGCTGGTTTCGAGCCGGCGAGGAGGCCACCTGGCGCTGTCCGGTGCCGCCAGGCGTGCGCGGGGGGTTTTCGGATGGACTCGACACTCCGCTCGGGGGCTCCTGCCCGTCGAGCAGCGCCAGGTAGCGGCACAGCAGGTTGTATGCGGGCGGGTTCGGCTCCTCTGAGTCGCACAGCCGCAGTACCGCGTCGCAGCCCCGCGCGGCGGCCATCAGCGCCGAACCGTTCGAGCGCAGCTCGGCGTGGGCGGCAACCGTCGACGCTGAAGTCACCGTCGCAAGCTCCCCCCGCCCCTCGTGCAGGACGAGGTCGAGGCGGAAGTACGGCTCCAGGCGCCCGCCGAAGCGCGACTTCGGGCGCCGCGAACCCTTGGCGATCGCGTTGATCCGCCCGCGCGTCGCGCTGTAGAGGTGCAGTACCCGATCCGCCTCGCCGTAGCGGATGCTGCGAAGGACGATCGCCTCGGTCTTGTAGGTGCCCGGCACGGATCGGGAAAGATGACTCGCGGGTCGGACGGTTAACTGGCCCGAACGGCGTCGCGGATCGCGGCGGCGGTCACCGTCGCCGCGAGCGTCCCGATCGAGATCGGAGTGAAGCGGTCGGCGCCCCCCGTGCCCGACGACAGACAGAAGACGACGTCGCCGTCTACATCCGAGAAGACCGGATCCACGGCTCGCGCCACGCCGCTGCTCGCCATTCGCGCGACCCGAGCGCAGGCGGCCTTGTCGAGCGTCGCGTCGGTCATCACACAGACGAGCGTCGTGTTGCGCTCCTCCAGGCGCGTCCAGTCTGGCGGGCCCGCCATGGCGGCGATGAGCGCCACCGTCGAGGTCATCTCGCCGGCCTCCTCGCGCGGCCCGGCCAGGATCTTCCCGTCCTCGCCGATCACATCGCCAAACGCGTTCACCACGGCGAGCGCCGCGACTGTCTCCCCCGTCCCGCTCCGCACGGCCGCATACCCGATCCCGGCGGGCGCGGAGCGGTCGCGTCCCAGGATCTTTCCCACGGCCGCCCCCGTCCCGGCGCCGACCCGACCGCGCTCCGGCACGCCTTCGGATGCCGCCTCGGATGCCGCATACCCCGCATCCGGCCCCGGTCGCGCCCCCGCGTCGCCCTCCGCCAGGTCGTAGAGCACCGCGGCGGGGACGATGGGGACCAGGCCGGCGGACGTCTCATAACCGCGCCCGTGCTCCTCCAGCCACCGGACCGCGCCGTCCGCCGCCGCCAGGCCGAACGCGCTGCCGCCGCACAGCGCTACCGCGCTCACCTCGCTGGTCCCCGCGAACGGGCCGATCGCGTCGGTCTCGCGCGTTCCCGGTCCGCCGCCGCGAACGTCCACGCCGCCGCGCGTCTCCGGAGGCGCCAACACGACGGTACACCCGGTTGCCCCCTCGGCGTCCGTCCAATGACCGATCGCAAAGCCGGTCGGCGGCCCCAGAGCGACCGAGAGGTCGACCGCGCTCACGGCGCCGCCCGGCTTCGAGCCCTGCGGCGGGGACGGCGTCGCAGCCGCCGTTGGCAGGAGGGGCAGAAGTACGTCGACCGGCCGCCCACCACGATCCGCTGGATCTCAGTCCCGCAGCGCGGGCACGGCTCACCCTCGCGCGTGTGGACCAGGAACCCATCCTGCATCGATCCCTGCTCGCCGCTCGCGTCGCGGTAGTCGTCGATGGACGCCCCGCCGGTCCGAAGCCCCGCCTCGAGCGCCTCGACGATCCCGATCCGCAGGCATTCGCAGTCCTCGGGCTTCATCGAGCCGGTGGGGGAGAGCGGGTGGAGCTCCGCCCGGTGAAGCGCCTCGTCGGCGTAGATGTTCCCGATCCCCGCGACCCCGAGCTGGTTCAGCAGGAACGACTTGAGCGGCGCGCGGCGCCCTGCGGCCATCCGGCAGAGCTCCTCCGCGGTCAGCGAATCCGATAGCGGCTCGATGCCGAGCCGCGCCACGAAGTACTCGTCGAGCTCGTGGTCCCGCAGGACGACAGCTTGTCCGAACCGCCGCGGATCCGTGAACAGCAGCCGCCGCCCGCCGTCGAGGCGAAGCTGCGCACGCAGGTAGCGAAGCTCCGGGCTCCCCTCGTACAGCCGCGCGCCACCCAGGCGCTGCGGGTCCCCACGGTCACCGTCGGCGACGTCGTCGAGCAAAAGGTTGCCGGTCATCCGCAAGTGCATCGCCAACGTGCGATCGCCCGCCAGGCGCAGGAGCAGGTACTTCCCCCGCCGCTCGACCGCCTCGATCCTGCGCCCGGCGATCGCCCGCTCGACCTCTCGCGGCGGCTCCGGTCGGGTCCAGCGCTCGTCGAGCACCTCGGCCGCGACGATCCGTCGCCCCGTGATCTCGGGCGCCAGCTGGCGGCGAATCGTCTCAACCTCGGGAAGCTCTGGCATTGGGTCCCGTTGATTCAAACAGGGCCCGAGCCGATCGGCTACGACGCCGTCGCCCTGGGGTGCGCCTTGAAGTAGACGTCTTTGATGCGGGCGTCAGAGAGGTGGGTGTACAGCTGGGTAGTCGACACGTCGGCGTGCCCCAGCATCTCCTGTACGGATCGCAGGTCGCAGCCGCCCGACAGCAGGTGCGTCGCGAAGGAGTGGCGCAGCGTGTGCGGGCTCATGCGGTCCGCGAGCCCGACCTCCGCGGCGTGGCGCTGGATCACCTTGTAGAGACCTTGGCGCGTAAGCGGCCCGCCCCGGAAGTTGACGAACAGCCGGGACACCGGACGGGTCCCAACCAGCTCCGGCCGCCCGGAGCGCAGGTAGCGCACGGCGGCGTTGGCGGCCTCGCGGCCCAGGGGGACGACGCGCTCCTTGTTGCCCTTGCCGTGGGCGCGGACGAACGAGCGACGAAGATCGACCTCGTTCACGTCCACGCCGACGGCCTCCGACGCCCGCAGGCCGCATCCGTACATCACCTCGAGCAGCGCCCGGTCTCGCAGGGAGATCGGATCGGCACCGTTGACGCTCTCGAGCAGGCGCTTCACCTCCCCGTACGTCAGCACGCGCGGCAGCTTGCGGCTCTTCGCCGGCGGGCTCAGCGCAGCCGTCGGATCATCGTCGATCAGCTCCTCGCGGCGCAGATGGCGGTAGAAGGAGCGCAGACAGGCGGTCTTTCGGTTGACCGTCGCCGGCGAGCAGGCGGGCTGGCCGTTTCCGGTCGCGAGATCGGCCAGAAAGTCGGCGACGTCGCCGCGGTCGGCCTCGGTCGCGCCACGGTGGCGCTTCGCGAGGAACGCCCCGTACTGGAGCAGGTCCGTCCGATAGGCGTCAAGCGTGTTTCGAGACAGCCCCCGCTCGAACTCGAGGTAGGCCAGGAAGTCGAGCACCAGCGCCTGGAATCGCGCGTCGACTCGCCCTTCTCGATCGCCGGCATGCTCGATCACAAGGGCCATGCCGCCAGATTCGCCCCCGCGGCGGGCCGCCCTGCCGGTGCAACCGGGCTGCCAGCAGCGCTAAGCGTCCCGCCGCAGCTCCCGGAACAAAAGCATCCCGATGAGCGACTTGGAGTCGCGGCACTCGTCGATCGCGCGGTCCAGGTCGGCCAGCGGCCACGCCACGATCTCGAGCCGCTCCTCCCCTTCAGTATCGGCGCTCGCGTCGTCCAGATCGGTGGCGAGGTAGACGATGACCTCCTCGTTGGCGAATCCCGGACTGGTGTAGAAGCGCTTGAGCTCACGCCACTGCGACGCGCTCTTGCTGACCTCTTCGGCCAGCTCCCGCTTTGCGCAGTCGAGCGGCGACTCACCCGGCACGTCGAGCTTGCCTGCGGGAAGCTCGAGCAGGGCCTCCTCGCCCACCGCCTCCCGCGGCTGCCGCACGAGGTAGATGTGCAGGTCGTCATGGGCCACCATCGCCACGGCGCCCGGGTGCCGGACGACCTCCCGCGTAGCCGTGGACCCATCGGAATAGCGAAACTCGTCCTCGCGGACGATCGCGATCTTGCCCTCGTACACCGTCTTCGAGTCGATCCGCTTCATCTCCGCCCTCCTATACCGGAACTCAAGCGCGTGCCGCTGCCGCCAGCGCTCGCCCTGCCGCGAGCGGTGCCGCGAAGAACAGCGGATCTTCGGGCAGCGTGCGGCCCATCGTCCTCGTCGGCAGACCGCTCGCCTCATACGCCCCCAGATCCACCGGCTCCACCTCGACATCGTGGCGGTCGTCGCACACGCGGTGGAGCGCGTCGAGGACGCTCGGCATGTCCACGCCGCCTCCCTCATCGCCCGTAGGCCACCCGGCGAGCTCGATCTCGGGGACCGGGATCCGCACCGACGCCAGCAGCAGCTCGAGCACGGTCTCCGTGTGATGGCTGAGGCCGCGATGGCGCTCCCTTGGATCCGACGACGACAGCCGCGGCGAGATCAACGTCGGAAGGCCGAGCGCGAGAGCGGCGTGGGCGTTCTCCAGCGCGGCGATGCCGCCGTGTCCGTAAAGCGTCATCGAGCCCACAATCCCCGGCCCGGGGCCGCAGATGATCGCCTCCCAGGCGAGCCGGCCGGCCGCTGCGTCCAGCGCGCCAAGTGTCGTCACGGCTTCGCGCTCCGCGCCATAGGATGGGCCCGCCGTCACGTGACCTGCGAGGATGCCTCGGCCACGCAACTCGGTGACGTCGCGGGAAAGCAGTCCGGGCAGCGACCCACCCGCTGTCTGCACGTAGCCGACACGGATTCCAGGCTGCGCCGCTGCCGCCGCCCAGACGCTCGGCGCCAGATGACCGTGCAGGGGCAGGACGAGCACCGGGACCGCCGGCGACTCGTCGCCGGCGCGCGAGGTTCCCTGCCCCGGCGGGAGCTCGGCCGGCTCGATCGAGTGCTGGAGCGACGTGTAGTTGAGCTTCATCACGTGCTGTCCCCCCGGTGGCCCATGCCCCGCGAGCCCTCGCGTGAGGTTGACGTGGACGACGTCGAACCCCCCGGACCCGAGCCCCAGGTCAGCGGCCTCGGTGTTGACCACGACGTCGTCCCCCTCCGCCACCTCGCCGACGAGTCCCGTGTCCGCCCAGGCCGGCCGATCCTCCCCTCCCACCCGCACGGTCAGCGGATCGGTCGACGTGACAACGCCCCGCCGCAGCTTCAGCATCGCGTGGCGCTCTCCTCGACGATCGCCTCGCAGATCTCGAGCATCTGGACGATCCGCTCGGCCGCCACGCTCTCGGCCGGCGTGTGATTGGCCTCGGTGCCGTTGGCGAGCAGAACGGCCTCGAAGCCCCTGGCGTTGAGCGCATTGGCGTCGCTCCCGCCGCCGGTGGAGGTCTCGCGCGGCTCGACCCCGCAGCGCTCCAGCGCCGCGCGGGCGATGGTCACCGACGACGCCCTCGACGCCAACCGGTACCCCCGAAACATCTCCGTCACCTCGAGATCGACGTCGCACTCCTGCTCGCTCGCCGCCCAGGTGCACGCGTCGAGCATCGCGCCGATCGTCCTGCTCGCCCGTGCCTCGTCGAGGCTGCGCGCCTCGCCCTCGATCCGGCACCGCCCGGGGACGACGTTCGGCGCGGTGCCGCCGTCGATCATCCCGATGTTGGCGGTGGTCCCCTCATCGAGTCGCCCGAGCTCCATGCGGGCGACGGCGACCGCCGCCGCCTGGACCGCGTTTCGCCCATCCTCGGGCCGGATTCCGGCGTGCGCCTCGGTCCCCTCGAACTCCGCCGCGAGCCGCTCGTACGTGGGCGCGGCCGTGATCACCTCCCCGATCGTGCTCGCGTGGTCGAGGACGAACCCGAACCGGGAGCGAAGAGCGTCGAGGTCGAGCTCCTTCGCCCCCCGCAGCCCATCCTCCTCGGCGACGGTGAAGACCAGCTCGATGCCGATGGGCGGCCTCGCTGCGGAATATCCCGCTGCGAGCTCCGCGAGCACCGTCACCCCGGCCTTGTTGTCGGCGCCCAGGATCGTCTCGCCGCGCGACCGAAAGACGCCCTGGTCGAGGACGACCTCGATCGGCCCGTCGTGAGGAACGGTGTCGAGATGGGCGCAGAACAGGACCCACGCTTCTCGCTCGCCCGGAATTCGCGCGATCAGGTTTCCTGCGCCCGCCCGCGCCGGACCCGCGGCGCCGTCCTCGGTGGCCTCGGTACCCAGCCCGCGGAGCTCCGCGAGCACGTAGTCGGCGACGGCGCGCTCCGACCCGGTCGGGCTCGCGATCTCGCAGAGGCGCACGAACCGATCGAGCATCCGCTGGTGGTCGACCACGGGCGACAGGCTATGCGCTCGGCCCGGGCTCTGAAACGATCGTCGGCATGACGGCACGCGAAATACTTCAGATCTGCTCGCGCCCGGAGCACCTCCGTCGCACGCTGCGGATTGCGCTCATCGTCGGCCTGATCCTGACCCTGATCAACCAGCTCGACGTGTTCGTCAACGGCGACGCGACCGCGCTCACCTGGATCAAGACAGGGCTCAACTTCTGCGTTCCGTTCGTCCTCTCGAACCTCGGCTTGCTAGCGGGAAAGCGCGCCGAGCCGGAATCTCTTGACCCCACGAATCGCCGGAGCTAGGGTTGCCCCAAGCGCAAACACGGCGCCCGCGACGGAGGGCGCCCGGCTGTGGATCGCGGAAAGGAGCGCTTATGGCTTGGCGCATAGCGGGTTCGTACCTTGCGACGTGTTCCTGTGATTTGATCTGCCCCTGTCCGGTCGACGGTCGACCGACCACCGCCGACGGGCAGTGCAGCGGGTTTCTGGTCTTCAGCATCAAAGATGGCAGCGTCGACGACACCGACGTCTCCGGCGTCAACGTAGCCCTTTACAACCTCTTTCCCTCGAACCTGACCGCGGGGAACTGGAAGGTTGGACTCGTCATCGACGAGGGCGCATCGGATGACCAGGCGAACGCGCTGGAGCGGGTCTTCAAGGGCGAGGTTGGGGGGCCCTTCGGTGAGATGTCGAGCCTCTTCGGAGAGTTCCTCGGAACCGAGCGCGACTCGGTCACCTACTCCGACGGCGACACACCGTCCGCCTCGATCGGAGGCTCGAGCGAGACGACCTTCGAGGCGCGTACGGGCCCCGACGGGAGCCCGACGACGGTCAAGGGCGCCATGTTCGGGTTCGCCCCCGAGTACAAGATCGGGATGGGATCGGGAAAGTCCGATCGCTTCGGGCTGAGCTTTGACCCGAAGTACGCGGAGGCGGCGGACTTCGAGTTCTCAAGCGAACAGCCCGAGGAGGCTCCGGTCGGCCGCGCCTAGAGCTCGGCGAGCGGTGGCATGGAATCCGCGACCCTTCCACGAAACCGGCCACCTCCTCTTCCCGGTCTGATCCAGGTCGGACTGCTGGCGCTGCTGCTGGCGCTGGCGGCGATCGCATGGCTGCTGACAGACGACCAGATGAGCGGCATGGACGCGGGACCGGGCACCGATCCGGGAGCGCTGGGATTCTTCCTCGGCGTCTGGGTGGTGATGATGGCCGCGATGATGTTCCCCTCCATCGTCCCGATGGTCGTGATGCACGTCAGGATCCAGGAGGGGCGGAAGGCTCGGGGCCAGTCAGCGCCGATCGGTGCGACGACGCTGTTCGTCGCCGGGTACCTGATCACGTGGGCGGCGGCGGGGCTTGTCGGCTACGGGATCTACAAGCTGGGCAGGGAGGTCAGCGGCGACGTCTTCTCCTGGGGCAACGGCGGGCCCTACCTCGCCGGCGGCATCATCGTCGGCGCTGCGATCTACCAGCTCACGCCGCTGAAGGACACGTGCCTGCGTCACTGTCGCAGCCCGTTCATGTTCCTGATGCAGCACTGGCGGCCCGGCCGCATCGGTGCGCTGCGGGTCGGCCTGCTCCACGGCGGCTGGTGCGTCGGCTGCTGCTGGGCGCTGATGGCGGCGCTGTTCGCCCTCGGGGTCATGAGCGTCGGCTGGATGGCGTTCATCGCCGTGCTGATCGCCGCCGAGAAGCTGCTCCCATGGCGCGTGGTCGCGAATCGCGGCATCGCCTTGCTCCTGCTGGTGCTCGGGCTCGCGGTGGCGATCACGCCGGGTGACGTGCCGGGACTTACGCTTCCGAATTCGCCGCAGGCGATCCGGGCGATGGAGTCGATGGGCATGAGCCACGACTCGATGGGCGGTGACAAGTCCAGGGGCGGCGGCTCGACGAGCGACGACTCGATGGGCGGCGGCGACTCGATGGGCGGTGACAAGTCGATGGGCGCCGGGTCCATGAGGGACGGCAAATCGATGCAGGATTCGCCGATGAAGGCCAGGGAACCGGCTGCGAAATCGCCGTAGCGACGCCTCAGGCGCCTCTGCGGACCTGGATGCCCTCGGCCGCGACCTCGGCCACCGGCGTGGGCTCCCGTTCCGCCGCGCGTCGCGCTGCGGCCCCTATGAACTCGCGGAAGAGCGGCTCCGGCCTCGTGGGCCGCGACTTGAACTCCGGGTGGAACTGCGAGGCCACGAAGAACGGATGACCTGGCAGCTCGATGATCTCGACCAGCCGCTCATCGGGCGAGGTGCCGCTGGCCACCAGTCCCTCGTCCTCCAGCCGGCGCCGCAGCATGTTGTTCACCTCGTAGCGGTGGCGGTGCCGCTGGTAGATCACGGCCTCGCCGTAGATCGCGCGCGCCGAGGTGCCGCCGTGAAGCTTGATGGGATCAGCGCCCAGCCGCATGGTGCCGCCCATGTCCGTCACCTCCTTCTGCTCCGGGAGGAGGTCGATCACGGGATACGGCGTCTCGGGGTCGAACTCCGACGAGTTGGCGCCGTCCATCCCCGCGATGTGGCGGGCGAACTCCACGACCGCGATCTGCATCCCCAGGCACACGCCCAGGTACGGGATGCCGTTCTCGCGCGCCACCCGCGCCGCCTGGATCTTGCCCTCGATGCCGCGCTCGCCGAATCCGCCTGGGATGAAGATGCCGTCGGCCTCCTCGAGCTCGGCGGGATTGAGGTCCTCGGAGTTCATGAGCTGGACGTCGACGTTCACGCCGTAGTGGTAGCCGCCGTGGTCGAGCGCCTCCACCACCGACTTGTAGGCATCCGCAAGCCGCACGTACTTGCCGACGAGCGCGATCCGGACCGTGCCGCGCCGCTCGTCGGCCCGGCGCACGAGCGCCTCCCATTCGGACAGGTCCGGCGCCGGCGCCTCGATCGCGAAGTGGTCGAGCACAAGGTCGTCCATCCCCTCGGCCCGGAGCACCAGCGGCACCTTGTAGATGTTGTCCACGTCGCGGGCCGAGATCACGGCGGCCTCCGGGACGCTGCCGAACAGGGCAATCTTGCGGCGGATGTCGCGGTCGAGGCCGCGCTCGGAGCGGCAAACGAGCGCGTGCGGCTGGATGCCGATGCGCCGGAGCTCGTTGACCGAGTGCTGCGTGGGCTTGGTCTTGAGCTCGCCGGCGTGCCCGACGTAGGGCACGAGCGTGAGGTGGACGAACATGCAGCGCCTCGGTCCCAGATCGGTGTAGAGCTGGCGAATCGCCTCCAGGAACGGCAACGACTCGATGTCTCCGACGGTCCCGCCGATCTCCGTGATCACGAAGTCCACCGCCTGCGACTCGGCCAGGATCAGGATCCGTTGCTTGATCTCGTCGGTGACGTGCGGGATCACCTGGACCGTGGCCCCCAGGTAGGCGCCGCGGCGCTCGCGCCGGATGACCGAGTTGTAGACGGCGCCCGCGGTCACGTTGGAGGCGCGCGAGGTGTTCTCGTCGGTGAAGCGCTCGTAGTGTCCCAGGTCGAGGTCGGTCTCGGCGCCGTCCTCGGTCACGAAGACCTCGCCGTGCTGGAAGGGGCTCATCGTGCCCGGATCCACGTTGATGTAGGGATCGAACTTCTGGAGCTGGACCCGGAAGCCGCGGCTCACCAGGAGGCGCCCGATCGAGGCGGAGGCGATGCCCTTCCCCAGCGAGGAGACGACGCCGCCGGTGACGAAGATGAACCTGGTCTCGCCGGGCCTCATCCTGCGAGTTGTCCCCTGTGGCGGCTACTCAACTCTGCCGAGCGAGTCTAGAGAGCGAAGCAGCGGAACGCCCTCGATCGTGCGCGATATCGACCGAAACTCCCCGTAGACGTTGAGCGCGGCCACGATCCCGAGCGCGACGTAGCGACCGGCGTCCCCCAGCGTCACCAGAAGCGCGACGCCCGCGAGCGCGCCGACCAGGTTCGCACCGGTGTCGCCGAGCATCGCCCGCTCGCGAAGCGTGTAGGCGGCGCCGACCAGCACCGGGCCGATGAAGACCCCCAAGAGCTCGAGGGGCTCGGCGGTCCAGGCACCGATGCAGAGCGCGGCGAGGAGCGCGACGAACGCCTTTTCCGCCCGCCCAGGTCGTAGGTCGAGCAGATTGAACAGGTTCGTCGTTCCGAGCAGCAGGGCCAGATCGGCGACGTAGGCGAAGTCGCGATCCCCAAGGCCTGAGGTCGCGTAGGCGGCGAGCGCCAGCGCCCCGACTGCCTTGATCGCGCCGGTGGAGAACCGTCCGGAGGCGATCGCCCGGGCGTGCCCCCGCCAGCCGCGTGGCGGCTCCGCGCCTCCCCCGAGGGCATCGTCCATCAAGCCCAAGAGCGCGACGCCGATCGCGTACACCGCCCACCGGCGCAGATCGGGATCGAGGAGGTCGAGGTCGGCCCGGTCGTCCAGGATCGCGAGCGGCGCCAGCGCGATGAGCGAGCAGCCGACGAGCACGGCGCCGGCCGGGAACGCTACGCGGCGGCCCCGGTAGTTCTCGCGGGTCAACCCGCTTCGGCGCATGTCGCCGATCCACGACCCGAAGAGCGCCGCGGCCACTACGAACGACAGGGCGAGACCGATCAGGGTCACTAGTGGTGCCTCTCATGACGTTGTGCCGTAAACGGCGAGGCGCAGGCGCTGCCAGGCAAGGAAGCGGGGCGCAGCCCTTGCTGGCGGCAAGGGCAAGCGAGATGACGCCGCATGGCGGCGATCTGCGGCCGCCGTTTGCGATGCAACGTTGTGAGAGGTACCACTAGCCGCCGGCCCCGAGCGCCGGCGGCCGCGGGTGCCGCAGGCCCGGGAGCAGCCTGTCGGCGGTGGGCTTGATGCCGTAGTTGCCCTCGCTCCCGTCGAGCGCGTAGACGAGCGCGACGCGCCCGGATACCAGGTCGACGCTGTCCACCGTGGCCGTCGCCCCGGCGCTGTTGAAGAAGCCGATCTGCGAAGGATCGGCGTCCGAGCGCTCCACGCCCACGACGGGAATCGCGCCGTTCCACTCCAGCCCGTCCAGCAGGCCCTTCTCGAGGGCGTCGGTCTGGGCGACCTGGTGAGGCGTGAGGTCGTCGGGCTGGGCGCGGATGACGATTGCGCCGTTGATGCCGCCCGGCCTGCCACTCACCTGCTGGAGCATCGCGCCCCGGAAGCGCTTGTACGTCGCCCCGCCTGTCACGAGCGCCTGCCCCAGCCGCCTGCCGACGCCGGCGAGGGCCGTTCGATCGCGGCGGACCTTGCCACCCTGGCTTCCATCCGGGGCGGCGGCCGCGATCGCCGCCAGATTCGGAGGCTCGCGCAGGACCGCCACCTCGGCGAGCGCGGCCCCGCTCGGGCTGTCGGGGCCCACGACCGTCTGGACGTCGCCCTTCAGCGCATCCGGCAGCGTCCCCAGGGCCACCACGGCGACGCGACCGCCCTCGAGCACCCTCCCGGTGAGCGCCGGGTAGACCTGCTGTTCGAAGTCCGCGTGGCGGTTGAGCTGGCTCTGCAGGTCATCGGCCCTTCCCCGCGCAGCGGCCAGGTCGCTCTTTAGGCTCTGCTCCAGGTTCTTCGTGGTCCCGGAGACGACGTTGTGCCCAAGGCCGACGCCGATCAGGATCCCGATCGCGAGCGCGAGGAAAACGGCGGCCAGCGAGGCGGCGTGGTAGCGGCCTGAGTACCCCATTTACAGCAGCGAGGATAGGAGTTGTGGCCCCCCGCAGCGCGTCGTTGTCTGGTTTGTTGCCCATATGGCAACAAACCCGACAATCGCGGTGTCAGATGCCGAGGACGATCCTGAGCTTCAGCCAGATCAGATCGACGAGGTCGCTCAAGGCCGGGGTGTTGACGACGACGATGGCGAGGAGCACCGCCGCGGCGGCGAAGAAGAGCGCGAGCTGGTGCCCGGTGACCCCCGGGTTGTAGAGCCGGCTCACCCCCTTGGCGTCGACGAGAAGGTCGCCCACGCGCAGGCGGGTCAGGAAGGTCGACGACATCCCCGCGCGGCTTCGCTCCAGGAACTCCACGAGGTTGAAGTGCGCGCCGACGCTCACGATGAGCCCGGCGCCCTTCTCGTGCGCGAGGAGCATCGCAACGTCCTGGCTCGTCCCCGCCGAGCGCACCACCGCGTAATCGAGGCCCAGGTCATGAACGCGCTCGGCCCCGGGGGCCCGGCCATCCGGGTAGCCGTGAACGATGAGCTCGGCCCCTGAGCACAGCGCCGCGTCGCTGGCCGAATCCATGTCCCCGAGCACCACGTCCGGCCTCCACCCCGCCGCCAAGAGGGCGTCGGCGCCGCCGTCGACGCCCACGAGCAGCGGGCGGACGCCGCGGATGTAGGGGCCCAGCGCGCGCAGGTCCTTGCGGTAGGTGCTGCCGCGAACCACGATCAGCACGTGGCGGTCCCGGAATCTCGTCCGCGTGCGTGGGATCTCCATGCCACCCGCGAGCAGCGCCCCCTCCTCGCGCATGTGGGCCACGGTGTTCTTGGCGAAGTCCTCGAGCGCGGCGTCGATGCGCCGGCGCTCGTCGGCCAGCTGCTCAGCCAGCTCAGCCGAGGACAGCACGCGCCCGGCGGTCAGCACGGCTCCGTTTCGGCGGATCTCGCCGCCGGCGATCGCGATCGGATCGCCGTCGCGAAGCTGGTCGAACAGCGACGCGCCCGGCGTCTCGATCAGCCTCACCCCTGCCTCCGCCAGCGCCAGCGGCCCGGCGTTCGGATAGCGCCCGGTGGAGAAGCGCGCGACGTTGACGACCGCAGCGATGCCGGTGGCCGCGAGGTCCTCGGCCGCGATCCGGTCCAGATCCTCGTGGTCGATGATCGCAACGTCGCTCGAGCCGAGGCGCCGCACGAGCGCCTTGGTCCGCCTGCCGAGCCGCGCGGTCCCCTCGATCGTGCTCTTCGGGCCCGCAGGAAGACGCCGTCGGAGCAGGCTGCGGGCACGGCTGCGCGCCGAGGTCTCCATCGCAACGGATTATCCGCGCAGTCGCGGAGCTATGCGGCGTCGCGCAGCGCCTCGATTTCACGCTGGCCCGCCAGCCTGCGAAGCGCCTGCGCCTCCAGACGCTCGACCTGGCGACCCGGAATCCCGAGTTGCCTGCCCGTTTCGCGGATCGTTGTGGGCTCGTCTCCTTGGATGCCGTAGCGGAGCCGCACCACGTCGCGCTCCTCCTCGGGGAGGCGCGCGACCGCCTGCCGCAGGGTCTGTTCGCTGAGCGCCACGCTGACCTCCTCTTCCGGGGCAGGTTGGTCGCCCGGCAGGAGCGCTCCCAATGCGGTGTCCTCCTCTTCGCCCACCGGCCGGTCGAGGCTCGTCACGACGCGGCTGGCGGTGCGGATGCGATCCAGCTCCTGAAGATCGATCTTGGCGCGCTCGGCGACCTCCTCGTCGGTCGGCTCGCGGCCCAGCTCCGCAGCCAGCTCGCGCTCTACCCGGGCAACCCGCCGCTCGCGCTGCGCAAGGTCGGTCGGAACGCGGATGATCCGTGCCTTCTGCTCCAGGCCGCGCTGGATCGCCTGGCGGATCCAGAACGTCGCGTAGGTCGAGAACTTGTAGCCGCGGCGCCAGTCGAACTTCTCCGCCGCACGGATCAAGCCGAGGATCCCCTCCTGGATCAGGTCAAGGAGCGAGAGCCCCTGCCCCTGATAGCGCTTCGCGTTGGCGACGACGAGGCGCAGATTCGAGTTGATGAGCCGCTCCTTGGCGCGCAGGTCCCCGCGGTCGATCGCCTTGGCCAGCTCGACCTCCTCCTGCTTGGTCAGGAGCGGATAGCGCCGCGCCTCATTGAGGAAGAGCTGGAGTGCATCGGTCGTCGTTACGGCGAGCTCCTCGGGCTCGAAGCGGGTGGGCTCCACTCCGTCCCGGCCGCAGTCGTCCCGGAGGTCGATCGCACGCGCGTCGAGCTCGTCGTGGAGCGTCTGGACCGCATCGTCGGGCAGCTCGAGCTCCCGCACCGCCTCGCTGAGCTCCGAGAGCTCGACGCAGCCGTCTCGCTGCCAGCGTGCCAATAGATCGCGCAGCGGCGGCTGATCCAGATCGAGTCCGTGTGCGGTTTCGATCATCGTGCCTAAGGCTCGTCCGGCGGCTCCTCCTCGCGAGCCGCGGAGCCGAGCCGATCCGGTTCAGCGTACTCGGCCTGCGGATCCGCGGCCTCCGTCTCGCCGGCCTCCGTCGGAGGGTAGTGGCCCTCACCGTGCTCAGCCTCGTCGCGAAGCTCGTCCTCCGCCAGCTCGAAGCCCTCGGCCTCGCCGCCTCCAGCCTCCGAGACCGGACGCTCGGCCTCGTTGGCGGATGGATCGCGGCGCCCACCGATGGACCCGGCCTCGGCGGCAGCCGCTGCCTCCTCGCGCGCGACGACGTCCTCGTCCGCTGGAACGGCCTCTTCTCGGCGCTCGCCGTGCTCTTCGACCACTTCAGCCTCCTTGGATCGCTCGCAATCCGCTTACCCACGGCCGGGAGCGAAAAACGGCTCACCTAATTGGGGTGGCCGCCCGGACCGGCACGCTCGTCTCCAGGATCCAGAAGTCTCGCTCGATCACCGGCACAGAGACGTTGTAGACGGGCACCTCGCCGATCCGTCCCTCCAAGCGTCCGGCGTGGGCGTGACCGTGAAGCACGAGGTCCGGCTGGTGCTCGATGATCGGCGCCGCCAGCCTGTCCGTGCCGAGGAATGCCCAGATGTCGGAGCGCTCGCCGGCGAGCGTCATGGCCGTCGGCGAATAGTGGAGGAGCACGATCCGAAGGGGACAGTTCGCGATCCGGCGCAGCGAGTTGCCCAGCGCCTCGACGTCCTTCGAGGTCTCGCGATAAACCTCTCGCAGCAGCGGTTCCCCGAAGTCGGGCAGGTGCGCGGCGCCGAAGCCGCCGACGAATCCCTTCGCACCCGCGATACCAATCTCGTGACCGCGAATCTCGTGGATGGTCGAATGGCGCTCGAGCACCTCAAGGCCCGCCTCCTCGAGGATGGCGCTCACTTCATCCGCCCTCCCCGCATGCCAATCGTGGTTGCCGAGGACCGCTACGACCGGAACCGACAGCGGCGCGCAGGCGTCTGCGAGCACCTGCGCCTCGGCGGGTTCTCCGCATGTGGTGAGGTCGCCGGCGAGGAGCATCATGTCGACGCTTCCCTCGAGCTTGGCGAACGTCGCGACGATCTCATCCCGATGCGACTCGCGGCAATGTACATCGCCGGCGGCGGCGAGGCGGATCGTCTCGGTCGCGGGCGGTTGTGGCCGGCCGTCTGCGTCCATCGCAATCCGGCTACCCGCTTGCCCGCCGCGCCAACGGGTAGCGACCAGCCATGGAGGAGCTCCTACCGACGCTCAAGAAGGGAGCCGCGGCGCTCGAGGGGCGTCGCGTCCCGTACATGCTCGGCGGCAGCCTCGCGTGCTGGGCGCGCGGTGGGCCGGCCATTGCCGCAGACCTCGATTTCATGGTCAAGCAGGAGGACGCCGAACGAGCGCTGGCCGCCCTGCTCGAGAGCGGCATGAGAGAGGAGCGCCCGCCCGAGCAATGGCTGCTGAAGGCATGGGACCGCGACCACATGGTCGACATCATCTTCGAGGCGGCGGGTCTGCCCATCACCGACGAGGTGTTCGCGCGCGCCGATCGGCTGAGCGTCGAGGCCATGTCGATTCCGGTCATGGCGCTCGAGGACGTCCTGACGACGAAGCTGCGCGCGATGAACGAGCGCTCGCTGGACTACGAGCAACCGGTTCAGATCGCGCGGTCGTTGCGCGAGCAGATCAACTGGGACGACGTGCGAGCCCGAACGGCCGACTCGCCGTATGCGGCGGCGTTCTTCACGCTGACCGAGCGCTTGGGCGTCGTCCCCCACATCGCGGAGGCTCCAGCCTCCAAGCCGCGCATCCGCGTCGCCTGACCGGTTCGGAGTGCATCCGGAACGTGTGCGGCTGGCGAGTGCCGGAGGGTGCCAGGCCACCGACGCAGCCGGCGTGGCGTACCTTGAAAAGTACGCGAGCGAGCCGGGACGGCGAGCGGGTGAACAAGCCAGCCCCGGGGCCCGCCGGGAGCGGGCGCGGCTGGTTTCGAACCGGCGAGGAGCCGCCTGGCGCGCTCGGCGCCGCCAGGCGTGCGCGGGGGGGTTTTCGGATGGACCCTTAGGCAGCGGCGAGCAGCTCGCGCGCGTGGCGGCTCGCGACCTCGTCGCCGCGCTCGCCCCCGAGCATGCGGACGATCTCCGCGACCAGCTCCTCGCCGTCCACCCTCTCCGCGGCCGTCATCGCGCTGCCGCGTCCGGACTCCTTGACGATCCGGAAGTGGGCGTTGGCCTGCGAGGCCACCTGCGGCAGGTGCGTGATGCAGATGAGCTGGCGTTCCAAACCGAGCGCGCGGAGCTTCTCGCCCACCGCCCGCGCCGTCTTGCCGCCAATCCCGGCGTCGATCTCGTCGAAGACGACGGTTCCAGCTCCGCCCGCCGACCCGAGGCCGGTCAGCGCGAGCATGATCCGCGACAGCTCGCCTCCCGATGCGGCGTCGCGCAACGGGGAGGCGGGGATTCCCGGATTGGTCGCGACGAGGAACTCGACCGTCTCAGAGCCGTTCGGCCCGTTGCCGTCCGGGTGTGGCTCCAGGCGGACCTCGATCGGGGCGCCCTCCATCGCCAGCGCGTCGAGCTCCTCGGCTACCCGCCGCTCTAGTTCCCTCGCCGCCTTCGCCCTCGTCTTCGCCAGCTCGGCGGCGAGCGCCGCGCGCCGCTCGGCAGCGGCCGTCAGGCGCCGTTCGAGGTCCGACGCGAGCTCCTCGGCGTTCTCCAGCCGCTCGATCTCCGAGCGGCAGCGCTTGGCATGAGCCAGCACGGACTCGATCGAGCCGCCGTGCTTTCGCTCGAGGCGGTTGAGAGCCGCAAGCCGCTCCTCCAGTTGCTCGAGATGCCCCGGCTCGGCCTCGATCCCGTCCAGGTAGGCGTGAAGCGCGCTCGCCGCGTCGTCCAGCTCGACCGTAACCGCCCCCACCTGCTCAGCGATGGCGTCCAGCCCGGGGTCGATCTCCGCGACGCCGCCGAGCTCCACCTCGGCCGCCCCGACGGCACCTCGCGCCCCGCCGTCGTCGTCCGCGCCGGAGATCGCGGCCAACGCCCCCGCGGCCGCGGCACGGAGTCGCTCGGCGTGCCGGAGGCGGTCGCGCTGCGCCACCAGCTCCTCCTCCTCATCGGGATCGGGCGCCGCCGCCTCGATCTCGGCGAGCTCAAACCTCAGCAGGTCGAGGTCGCGCTCCCGCGCTCCCTCGCGCTCGCGGAGGCCCCCGAGCTCGCGCTCGAGCGAAGCCACCTCCGCGTGCGCGCTGCGGTACTGCGCCCGCCGGTCCAGTTGCTCGCGCCCGGCGAACCCGTCGAGGATCTCCAGCTGAGCCGAGGAGAGGACGAGGCGCCGGTGCTCGTGCTGGCCGTAGAAGGCGAGCAAGCGCGAGCCGAGCGCCCGAAGGTCGGCCACGGAGGCGCTTCGGCCCTGAACGAAGGCACTCGTCCGCCCAGATGCTCCAATCCTGCGCCCCAGCACGATCTCGTCCGCGTCGTCCGGCAGCCGCTCGGCGAGCCCGGCGAGCCCGGCATCGGCGAATAGGTCCGGCGGAAGCGCGAAGACGCCTTCGACGTAGGCTTCCGCCGCCCCCGGCCGCACGATCTGCGCGCGCGCCTTGCCGCCCATCAGGAGGTCGAGGGAGTGCGCGAGCACGGTCTTCCCGGCGCCGGTCTCGCCGGTGATCGCGTTGAGACCCCCCTCGAAGCGCAGCTCGGCGCGCTCGATCAGCAGCAGGTTCTCGATCCGAAGCTCATGGAGCATCCCGCTGCCCCTTCTAGCAACGCGACGGGACGGACTCGCCCCGGCGCCGCGTGCTATGCCGCGGCGGGTTCGGTGGCCGGCTCGCTGCCGGGCTGCACCACGAAGTCGCGGCTCCGCACCAGCGCGAACCCGGCCACCGCCCCCACCAGCGCGATGATCGCCCCGACCAGCAGGATGTCGTTGAAGCCACTGATGAACGCCTGATTGGCGGCGGTGGTCAGCTGGTCCTGCGCTGCCGGCGGCGCCGACTGAACAGCCGCGTGGATGCCGCCGGAGGAAACAGCGTCCGAGAAGCTCGGGGGCGCCTGCGGGGCGAGCTGGGCGAGCTTCGACGAGACCTGGGACTGGAAGATCGCGCCGAGTCCGGCGACGCCGGTCGCGATCCCGACCTGGCGGAACGTGTTGTTGATCCCGGAGGCCATGCCGGCCTTCGGCGGCGGTACGACGCCGATCGCAGTCTGGGCGATGCCCGGATTCGTCATCCCGATGCCGGCCCCGGCGACGAGGAAGCCCGGCAGGAGCGTCGTCCAGCTGTCGCCGAGCGCGACGCCGTGCATCAATAGCAGCGACAGCCCCACCAGCGTCAGGCCCAGCCCGAGCAGGAACCTGATCGGCAGGCGCGCCGACAGCTTGCCGGCTACCGGAGCGACGAAGAACGAGAGCACCGTCAGAGGCAGGAAGATCAGCCCTGCATCGAGCGGCGAGTGACCCAGCACGTCCTGCACGTAGAGCGTGATGTAGAGGAACATCGCGAACATCCCGGCCGAGAGCGCGAATGCGACGATCGAGACGCCGGCGAATGCCGGCTTGCGAAAGAGCGACAGGTCCAGCATCGCGTGCCGCATCCTGAGCTCGACGACGACGAAGGCCACCAGCAGCACGCCCGCCGCTGCGAGCGACGCGAGGATCTGCGGGCTCGACCAGCCCTCGGGGTTGCCGCGGATCAAGCCGAACACCAGGCCGAACAGTCCCAGCGAGAACGTGACGAGACCAGGCCAGTCGATCGGGGAGGGGTCCTGAGCCTTGAGGTTGGCAAGCTTCGTGACGGTGAGGGCGATCGCCGCGATCCCGATCGGGATGTTGACGAAGAAGATCCACTCCCATCCGAGGCCCTCGGTGAGGCCTCCGCCGATGAGCGGCCCTACGGCGACGGCACCGCCGATCGTCGCCCCCCACGCCCCGATCGCCGTCCCGCGCTCGCGGCCCTGGAACTCCTGCGCAATCAGCGCCAGGGAGGTGGCGAACATCGCGGCGCCCCCGATGCCCTGTAGGGCGCGCGCGAGGTTGAGCAGCGTCGCATTGGGCGAGATCCCGCACAGGAACGAGGCAATCGTGAAGATCGCGAAGCCGAACGTGAAGACCCGGCGCCGGCCGAGGCGGTCCGCGAGTGACCCGGCGGTCAGCAGGAACGCCGCGAGCGTGAGCGAGTAGGCGTCGATCACCCACTGCAGGCTCGAGAGGCTGGCGCCGAGGCTCGACTGGATGTCGGGCAGCGCGACGTTGACGACCGTGATGTCGAGCAGCAACATGAACGTCGCCACACACACCGCCACGAGCGTCCACCACTTGCGGGCCATGCCGAACGAGGTTAGCTGCGTGGTCCGCGGGTCGGGTTAACGGTTCCGCGTCAGTGCGCCAGCCAGCCGAACTTCTCGCGAATGCGGTGGTAGAACGTCGTCCCAGGGAGCTGGGCGAGCGTCCCCGCTCCCGCGAAGAACGAGAGCTCCGTCTCGCCTCCGCTCTCGAGTTCCCCGACCGGCTCCCCGTCCAGCATGACGTCGACGGGTTCCCGTCCCGCCTGATTCACCACGTGCAGGACGTCGTCCGGGGCGACGACCAAGGGCCGCGCGGTGAGCGTGTGGGGAGCGATGAAGCTAACGACGAACCCCTTCACACCCCAGGCGAGAATCGGCCCCTGGTTCGCGAGGTTGTAGCCGGTCGACCCGACCGGTGTCGCCGCCACGAGGCCGTCGCATCTGACGTGGCCCACCTCCTGTCCCCCCAGCCGGTACGAGAGCTCCGCGATCCGCCCGTGCGGTCGCCGGATGAACGAGACGTCATTAAACGCAACGGGTCGCTCCGTGTCCACGTTCACGCGTAGCGCAGGAAGCGTCACGACCTCGAACTCCCCGGCCAGCGCGCGCTCGAGCCCTGGCGCGAGCTGATCGCGCTCCACGGCCGCGAGGAAGCCGACGGTGCCGAAGTTGACGCCGAAGACCGGCACGCCAGTCCCCGCGTAGGTGCGAAGCACGTTGAGGATCGTCCCGTCTCCGCCGAGCACAACGCACAGGTCGGGCCGGTCCGGAAGCTCGCTCGTCTGCTCGATCCCGGCCGCGGTGTCTCCATGCTTGGCGTGCTCCTCGGGGGAGGCGATGACCGTGCAGTTGCGCTTCGCTGCGGCCGCCACCATCTCCCGCACCGCACGGCTGATCCGCTCCGGATGGCTATGCGTGAACAGAACCGCCGTGTTCACCTGCGCTCGGATCGTCACTGCGTCCGCACTCATGCGTCCACCCTCGCCACCGCCGCCCCCAGATCCTGGACGCGCTCGCCACCACCTCCACACCACATGAAGGTCTCGAGGTTTCCCTTCGGGCCCGGCAGCCCGGACGAGGCGAAGCCCCTGACGGCGAGACCGGCATCGGCCCCCGCCCGAGCCACCTTGAGCAGCGCCTCGCGCCGCTCCTCCGGCGAGCGCACGACGCCGCCTCGAACGCGACCGCGGCCGAGCTCGAACTGGGGCTTGACCAGCGCCAGGATCTGACCCGACTCCACCAGGCAGTCCGCGACGGCGGGGAGGACCTTCCCCAGCGAGATGAACGAGACGTCGATCGTCGCCAGGTGGGGGCGGTAGGGGAGGTCATCCGGACGCAGGTCCCGCGCGTTCACCCGGTCCATCACCGTGACGCGTGGGTCGTTGCGAAGCCCCCAGTCGAGCTGGCCGTAGCCCACGTCGACGGAGATGACCCGTTCCGCGCCCCGCTGGAGCAGGCAGTCCGTGAAGCCGCCGGTCGAGGCGCCCACGTCTAGGCACGCGCGGCCGGTCACGTCTATCCCGAGTTTCTCAAGCGCGTTCTCCAGCTTGAGCCCACCCCGCGAGACGTACCGGCGTTCATCCTCGATGAGGAGCTCGGTGTCGGGCGCCACAAGCTGTCCCGGTTTTGTCGCGCGCGGCCCCTCGCGGCCGATCCGCACGCGACCTGCCCGCACCGACTCGGCCGCACGCGTCCGCGACACGGCGAGCCCTCGCTCGGCAAGCAGCGTGTCGATCCGCCGCCGCTCCATGGGCGCCAACGGTACATGGCGCGCATCCCACGTTGCGGGAGACGCGTTGTCCCGCAACGGGACTAGGGCGCCAAGCTGGGCGGCCCGGCCGTCGGCGTGAACATCGCACAGGCATCGAGACCTCTACCCGCCTTGACGCCGCTCTCACCGAGGTCTCATCGGGAGTCCGACCATGGAGTCATCCGATCCATCACCGCGCGAGGTCGGCGACCCGCGATGTGTGACCGCGCTCACAGTCGGTTTGCACATACGTTCGTAGCCTGCTTGGTGGAATGAAGAGCTCGCGCATCACGATTCCCTTCGGCGCTTACGCCGCCATCCAGACTGTGGCGGCGCCGGCGCTCATGGCATCGCCCTTCATCTTCGGCTTCGGCCAGGCCGCTGGCGTTCTCGCGTTCGTGCTCGGCGTGATGCTGCTTGGCCTTTCCCTCCAGGCCGTCGGGCCTCAGCGGGTCATCCCCCTCTCCGCCTACGCGGGCTTCGAGTACGTACTCGCCGCCTTGGCGATCGTCGGCGGCCTCGCCGTCGGGCTTGGGACCGGCGAGTGGAACGCAGGAATCTTCTTGGTCGGCATCGGCGTCGCCCTCGCGGCGTTGACCGCGTCGACGCGGTTCAGCGTCCGGGCTGGTGCCTGATGGTGCCGATACCCCTCACATAGATACATACATATCTCTCCTCCCTGTACCCTGAGACGCCCCGCTTCGGCGGGGCGTCTCTTTTGGCTTGATTAAGCCATCGAGCACGAATAAGGATGGCTCATCAGGGCTGCGACCTCGCCCTCGAGGGTCGTCGCCGAGGATCAGATCCGCGGCGACCAGCAGCGCGGGCTCGGGATCGGTGGCCGTGGACGCTCCTAGGACTTTCGCGAGCATCGCTTCGCGCTCCTTCGCGCCTCGGCCTGGGCTTCTCCGGCCGCGCGGGCAGGCCTGCGGCTCGCCACCTACGCCAGCTCGCGGGTGCGGTCCTCGGCTTCCCGATGGCTTGATGAGAATCCGGTTGGGCATGGGGGCGACGGTACATCCGGCCACCGCTGTGCCGCTCCCGCTCTGTTCTGGGCCCGGAACGGGTACTTCCCGGTACTCATCGGTGACGCCCTCTGTTTTGCGCAACGGCTGTCGAACGCGTCGCTCCCGTCCTCACGCGGCGAAGCCCTCAACTGGCCCGTGATGCGGTCTCCGTCGTGTGGGCTGCCGCCGGGAGGCCGCCCTGTCGTCGGCAGGCAGACCGACGGCCAGATGTTGGAATCATCGTTGTGCGGTCAGGTGCGCCCGAACCAGCAGGACGTCATGGTCGGTGTGCGTGGCGGGGACCACCCCGGCCGAGGGCGAGCGGAGCGCGCCCGTTCCATAGACGTGCTGACGCCCGCGGTCCTGCTCGGCGGAGCCGTCGGTGCGCGTCCAAAATCCCTCAGGGGCGCAGGAGGAGCGACGGTTGACGTCGCCCCCGAAGATGACGGTGCGGGCGGCCGCGCGACGTGCAAGGAGCGCCCGGAGCTCGGTGCACTGCGGGTCATTTGCAGCCACCTCATCGGTCTCGCGGGTGGCGAGGTGGGCGGTGCACACGTCGACGTCGACTCGGGTGGTGACGCATAGCCACCGACGCCGCTCGATGCCCGCCTGTGCTTCGAAAGGACGACTGTCTGTGCTCTCGATGGCTGCCTTGGTGAGCACCGCGTCACCGAAGAGTCCGCGGCCGCCCGGCTGGATGCAGGCTAGAGGCTTACCGAGGTAGATCACCCTCGAGAAGCGCAGGTGGTAACCGGTCCGCCGGGCGATTAGCGCGACGTCACCCCCGCAGGCCTCATTGAAGGTGACAGCGTCCGGGTGCGCTTCGCGGATCCGGGCCACTGCCTCCTCCACCGCCGCCGGGTATGCCACCTTGCCGTAGCACCCGCCCAGACCGGACAGGCACAGGTTCATCTGCATCAACGTGTACGTCGAGCCCGCGGGCGGCGGCACGGCCGCGCGCGTGTCCGAGGATTGGCTACAGGCCGTCAGGGCGAGGACGAGGGCACAACCCACCGCCGCCAGGAGCAGGGCAGGGCTCCGCGAGCGGTGGGCGCAGGGGCGGACCATGAGGTTCATGATCCTCCGACGGTACATCCGCCACATACCTCGGGTAAGAGGGCCTCGCAAACGAAGAGTGTGGCGATTCCAGATCCGAGGCCGGTTTCGAGGATGCGGAGCGCCCCCCTTGGCACTCTTCGACCGTCGTCGCCATCGCGGGGCTGGCGGCGACTGCGCCGCTTCCGCGTGAAGCAGCAGCAGCCCGCTGCCGGCGTAGAGGAAGCTCAGGTTGTTTGCCATCGACCCGCGCAGACTGCCGTGCCACCGGCACGCCGTTCACCGTTGCCGCAGCACGGGATCCGTGAACGCCTGATTAGCAGCGATCAGCGATTGCTCCATCTCTACGAGGCCGCTACCCGTTCGCAACACGGAGCAATGCGCTACGGAACGTCGCGACCCCGGGCAAGGGCGCCGTACACCGTGCGCCGCTGCCGGTCCCGAGTGCGGGCCGGCCGCCTCAACTCCGCCGGTCCCATGTGAGCCCGAACTTCGCCCCACGGCTTTGAGCGAGCGCGGCCGACGGCGAGCTGATCAATGACGCGAACATCGACAAGACCTTTCATGTACCGCGCGTAGTATGTGCGCGCGTTTCGGATTCGCCGACAAGGTCTTGACGTTGGTCACCCAGCGGGCGATGGACATGCACACGACCTGGCCGGTTCAGCACCGTTGGCAAGCTGGTCATCGACAGGCACTGCGCCCAATCGGCGCGACTGCGTGAGGTGCTCGACGGTCCAGATCGCCGCGCCCCCGGCGCGCGCGGTTGGGCAGCCTTCGCTTCGCGGGACCCGTTCACTCCGAGCTCTCGGAAGGTGAGGCCGTGCAGGTCGATGCGCACGCGTTTTGGCTGCGCAGGCCGGGCCATGGGGAGATCCGCCCGCTCACGCTGCCCGAGCCGGGGCGGGACGACGTGATCGTGCGCACCTTGCGGTCGGGCGTCAGCCGCGGCACCGAGGCGTTGGTGTTCCGCGGTGGTGTGCCGCCGGGCCAATACGCGGCGATGCGGGCGCCGTTCCAGGAGGGTGATTTCCCGGGGCCGGTCAAGTACGGCTACCTCAATGTCGGCGTCGTGGAGCAGGGACCGGCGGAGCTGCGGGGCCGCATGGTCTTCTGCCTGTACCCGCACCAGACTGCTTACGTGGTGCCGGCGAGCGCGGTGGCCGTCGTTCCCGAGGGCGTGCCGCCCGCTCGTGCAGTGCTCGCGGGCACGGTCGAGACCGCCGTTAACGCCCTGTGGGACGCCGGACCGCTTCTCGGCGACCGGGTCACCGTCGTCGGCGCCGGGATGGTCGGCTGCTGCGTCGCACGCCTACTGAGCCGGTTCCCGGCGGTGCAGGTGACGCTCGTAGACGTCGATGCCGGCCGGGGCGATGTCGCGGCCGCGCTGGGGGTCGACTTCGCGCTGCCGGCCGACGCCACCGACGGTCGCGAGCTGGTCGTGCACGCCAGCGCGACGTCCGCCGGGCTCCAACGCTCGCTCGACCTGCTCGCACCCGAGGGCACGGTCATCGACCTCAGCTGGTACGGCAACACCGAGGTCCAGCTTTCGCTCGGTGGTGCGTTCCACTCGGGTCGACTCGGGATCCGCGCCAGCCAGGTCGGCACCCTCTCGCCGGCCCGAAGCGGGCGCCGTACGACGAGCGAGCGACTGGCACTCGCACTCGACCTGCTGCGCGACCCTGCCTTCGACGCGCTCATCACTGGTCAGTCCCGCTTCGATGAGCTGCCGGACGTGATGGCCCGGCTGGCCGCCGGAAGCCTGCCGGCGCTCTGCCACACGATCACTTACGACGATGGGTAGATCGTGTTCAGCGTGACGGTCCGCGACCACATGATGATCGCTCACAGCCTCCGTGGCGAGGTGTTCGGGCCCGCGCAGCGGTTGCACGGCGCGACGTACGTCGTCGATGCCACGTTCCGGCGCGCAGCCCTCGACGCTGACGACATCGTGGTTGACATCGCTCGAGCGACCGAGCAGCTGCACGCTGTATTAGCCGAGCTCACCTACCACAACCTCGACGACGACGCCGCACTCGCGGGCATGAACACCTCCACCGAGGCGCTCGCCCGGGTGGTCGCGGATCGACTCGCTGAAAGGGTGCACGCCGGCGCCCTTGGCGACACGGCGCGGGAGCTCGACGGGCTGGTCGTCACGCTGCACGAATCGCACATCGCCCGGGCGAGCTACGAGCGGCCGCTGTGACGGCGGTGCATTTCGTCGTACCCGACGGCATCGACGACCCGGCCCGGCCGAGTGGGGGCAACGCCTATGATCGTCATCTCGGCCGCGGGCTCACCTCGATCGGCTGGTCGGTGCACGAGCACGCCGTACCCGGCCGCTGGCCGCGACCCGACGCGGCGTCTGTCGCTGCCCTCGATCGCGCCCTCGAGCGGATTCCCGACGACGCCGTCGTGCTGCTCGACGGACTGGTCGCCTCGACGGTCCCCCAGGTGCTGGTGCCACAGGCGCGTCGGCTGCGCTTGGTCGTGCTCGTGCACATGCCACTGGGCCACCGCCCGGCGGACGAAGGGGTCGGCGATGCCCGGATGCGGGAACGCGCGGTCCTCTCGGTCGCCGCTGCCGTCGTTGCGACCAGCGCATGGACCCGGCGCCGGCTGCTGGACCTGTACCGGTTGCCGGCCGACCGGGTACACGTCGCTGAGCCCGCGGTCGACGCCGCCGACCTGGCAACCGGAACCGCGACCGGCGAGGCGCTGCTTTGCGTCGCGGCGGTGACCTTCGACAAGGGTCACGATGTGCTGCTCGATGCGCTGGCAACCATGACGGACCTGCCCTGGCGCTGCGTGTGCGTGGGCAGCCTAGAGCGCGACCCGGCGTTCGTGGAGGCTATCCGGCGGCGCTCACTGGGCGGCGGGCTGGGCGACCGCGTGTCCTTCCCGGGACCGCGGACCGGAGCCGATCTCGACCGCACCTACGATGCCGCCGACGTGATGGTGCTGGCGTCGCGCGCTGAGACGTACGGCATAGTCGTCATCGAGGCTCTGGCCCGGGGCCTGCCCGTCGTCGCAACCGACGTCGGTGGGCTGACCGAGGCCCTCGGTCACGACGCCGCCGGGATCCGGCCGGGGCTGCTGATCCCGCCGGACGACCCTGCGGCGCTCGGCGCCGCGCTCCGGGCCTGGCTCGGCGACGCCGACCTGAGGCGGCAGTTGCGTCGGGCGGCCTGCGAGCGGCGCAAGTCGCTTTCGGGGTGGTCGACCACGACGTCGGTGATCGCAGGTGTCCTGATGGGGGCTTCGCGATGAGCGTCGACGGCATCCGGATCAGCGGGAGATGGCTGGCGCTCCGCGAGCCGGCCGACGCCGCGGCCCGTGCACGAGGCCTCGTCGAAGAGCTCCGGCGACACCTCCCGCCAACCGGCCGCCGGGTGATCCACGACCTCGGCTGCGGCACCGGGGCGATGGGCCGCTGGTTGGCGCCACTGCTGCCCGGGCCGCAGCGCTGGGTCGCGCACGATCGCGACGCAGACCTGCTGGAGGTCGCCGCCGCGGATCTCCCCGGCCCGGCCGCCGACGGGGCAGCGGTCAGCGTCGAGGCGAAGCAGACCGACATCACCCGGCTGCGTCCGGGCGAGCTCGCCGACGCAACGCTTATCACCGCCTCGGCGCTGCTGGACCTGCTGACCGAGGACGAGTTGGCCGGGCTGGTCGGCGTCTGTCTCGACGCAGGCTGTCCCGCGCTACTGACCCTGACCGTCGTCGGTGGCGTCGACCTGACCCCGGCGGATCCACTGGACCGCCGCGTGGGCGCCGCATTTGATGCCCACCAACGTCGCACGAGGGAGGAGGGCCGCCTGCTCGGCCCGGACGCCGTTGGTGTGGCCCTCGAGGAGTTCGGCCGACTGGGGGCGGAGGTCCTCGTCCGCCCCAGCCCCTGGCTACTCGGCGCCACACACGCCGACCTGGCGGCGGAGTGGCTCACCGGGTGGGTGGGTGCCGCGTGCGAGCAGCAGGTCGAGCTGACCGCCGAGACCGAGACCTACACACGCCGACGTCTGGCGGAGGCAAGAGCCCGGCAGCTTGCGGTCACCGTGGAGCACGCCGACCTGCTGGTCCTACCCCGATGAGGATTTCATCCCGCACAAAGGGGCAACCTGGGTGCGGATTGCCGCAGGGGGCAATGACAGCGGCATCGATCTCCTCAGTCAGTCGGTCCGGAACCGCGGCGAGAGCGCGTACCGCAGCAGCACCACGTCGCCGATCTGGCGGACCTCGGCGAGCGTGGCGCGCCGGTCGGGGTTCCACGGGAAGCGGCCGTCGCTCACGAAACGGGGGGCTCGGGAGTCGCCGACGAAGAACGGAGCAACGACCAGCTGCAACTCGTCGGCGAGGTTGTTGGTTAGGAATTGGGTGTGCACCTTGCCGCCGCCCTCGACCATCAGCCGCTGCACACCGCGGGCGGCCAGGTCGTGGCTGATCGTGCGCATATCCATCGGGTGGCCACCGTCGACCACGGTCGCCACCGGTCCGAGTCGCAAGCGGGCGTCGGCCACCCGCTGGCTCGCGACGTAGACGACCTTCTCCGTGTCGCCCGTGGTGAAGAAGTCGGCGCGCCGGTCCAACTCCACCCGCTCGGTCACGGTGACTTTGATCGGCGACGGCGCGAGCCCACGAGCCGTCCGCTCGTCGCGGCGGGCCTTCGAGCGCACCAGCAGCTGCGGGTCGTCGTTTCGCACGGTACCCGCCCCCACTAGGATCGCGTCGCACGAGGCGCGCACGGCGTCGACTCGGTCGCGGTCGGCGTCGTTGGACAGCTCAAGGCGCCGCGGCGTTGCGCTGTCGAGATAGCCGTCGATGGACAGGGCGCAGCTCAACAGGGTGTACGGGCGGTCAAGCATGTGCAGCTCCCCCTCGCGAGCGGCGGTTCGGTCCGTCCCGGGGGCAAGGTCCGACGGAACCATGACACCACGAGGACGGCGGCACCCGGCAGGCTGGCGACGAGCACCATGACGCCGTAGACGACGGCGGTGGCGATCCCTTGTTCGGCGCCCAGGCCGGCCGCGCCGAACGCCCATGCCGTCGAGCCCTCGCGCGGCCCCCATCCACCGACGCTGGGCAACACCATGACCAACATGACGAGCAGCGCCAGCGGCAGCATCCGGGACAGTGGCGCGGCGGTACCGGCCGTCCGCACGGCGATGAGGAAGGTGAGGGCGTGGCCGCAGACGACCAGCGCAGACGCGACCGCGATGCCCAGCCACGCCCTGCGCGCGAGGAGCCCGTCGCGGATGTCGCCGGCCGCTGCCCTCCGGGCGCGCGCACATGCAGACCGACCGCCACCGGGTCGCGCCCGAGCCAGGAGCATGACGCAAAACATCCCCATGACGAGCGCAATCGCCACCAGCGGCATGTACGAGTGCACGGGCGACGGCAGCACGAGGAGAACGACCACGGTCAGGACGACCTGCACGACCTGCCCGGCCAAGCGTTCCCACGCGACGGCCCGCAATGCGCGGCCGACATCGCTCACGTCGCGACCGTGGCTGACCCCGCGGTGCACGTCGCCCACGATCCCGCCGGGCAGCGTGACATTGAGGAACAGCGATCGGTAGTACGCCGCCACCGCAGCGGGCAGCGCTAGGCCGACGCCGAGGCCACCGGCCACGACCTTCCACCGCCAAGCACAGCACACAGTGGTCAGCACCCCCAGGCTCGCCGCTGCCGCCAGCGCCCGACCGTCGACTGTGCGGACGCCGTCGAGGAACGGACTCGCGCCCAGGCGCCAGATCAGGACGGTGAGCGTCACGGCGGAGCCTACCCAGCGGCCCCACGTCCACATGGTCCGGCTCATGCTGGCCAGCCGCTGTCGCGGTGCGCCGGCGAACGTAGGGAACGAGGTGGCACTCACGGCGAGCTACCCGGCTCTCGGGTGCGGCCCGAATGCGCTGAGGAAGCGATCACGAAAGGCGCTCATCGGCCAGACTGGCGCCTGCGGGTCGGGCCGCAAGCCGTCGTTCCAGCCCCACCCGGCTATCCGCTTCAGGACCGACCGGTCATGGGCGATGACCGAGATCGGCACGTCGTGACTCGGACCCAGCCCGCTGACGATCGACCAGGGCTGATGGTCGCCCAAGACGACGAGGACGAGATTGGGATCCCGATAGTGCTGCACGAACGAGACCAGGGTTCTCAGCGTGTACTCGATCGACTGGCCGTACGCCGTCCGCACGAGTGCGGGGTCGCTCCAGAGCGCGTCTGCCGGCGTGTGGTGCGCCGCCGGAATGCGGTTGAAGACCGAGCCGTTGCCAACCCGGCGCCAGCCGATGAGCCGCGGGGTACGGCTCCACGGCGCGTGGCTCGATACCAGGTCGACCTCCGCGAAGACGGGACGACGGTGGGGAGTCGCGAGCTCGTGGCGTTGCAGGGCCGAGAGGGCGTACTGGTCAGGTATTGACGCGTAGGCGAAAGGCGGGCCCTGATACCCGAGGTTACGCTGGTCGTAGATCTTGTCGAAGTGGTAGAACGACGAGCCCTCAGGCCAGGCGCGGTCGTTCGACGGCACGTCATCGACGGTCCGCCACCCGGCCCGCTTGAACGCGTCGCTGAGGGTGAAGCGGTTGGACTCGACGAGCTGGTCATAGCGCTGCTGGGTGTCGACCCAGAGGCCCGAGTGCAGGGTGGAGTGCGCGAGCCAGCTGATGCCGCCGAACGTGGGCGAGGTGAGGAATGCGCTCCGAGAGGAGAAGCCGGCAGCGCGCAGCCGCTTGGTCCCGTTGTCGAGAACAGCATCGATCCCTGGCGAGACAGAGGAGTCCTGGACCGCGACCTTGCCGTAGCTCTCGACGAACGCGAGGATGACGTCCTTGCCGCGCAGGCCGGTCAGCAGCTGGTTGGCAGGAGTGTCGCGGAAGCGGTCGTGGGTGATCTCCTTCGCGAAGACCCCATGGTCCGCGATGTCGGCCCGCAGCGCTCTTACCTCGTCCACGACCAGGCTGGCCGCGCTCGTGGAGGCGACGGGCGTCTGGGCGACGAGATGCGCGCCGAACGCCCAACAGAGCATCCAGACGACGCTGAGCGCCGTGACGGCCCGGAGCGACCACCGGCGGTGGGCGGCCGCAACCCGGGTCAGCCGTAACACCGCCACGGTCATGAGCACGAATACGGCCACGGTGAGCACGACCGTCCCGGCGACAATCAGGTTCGCGGATGGCGCACCGATCGATTTGCGGAGCGTCTCGCTGCCGATCCCGGCGTAGCTCAGGTCCTGATAGGGATCGAACGGCCGGTCGAAGGTCACGAAGAACCCGACGTCGAGAATCTTCAGGATGATCACCAGAGCGAGGACCGGTCCGACGACCGCAGCCAGGACGCGTCGACCGGTGCCGGGCAGGACGATGGCCACGGCGATCAGGACGAGACCTTCGAGCGGGAGTCTCACGAACGCGCTTGGGGTGAGATGAAGCGGCTGGTTCGGAGCAACGAGGGCGCCCCACACAAGCAGCAGGGCGAGGATCGTGAGCACGGCGGCAATGCCTGTTCGCACGCGTCCGCGTCCGGGACCGGCGGGAGTGGCGGCTGCCGGACCGAAGGTGGGGTCTGTACGCGCCGCCGCTTGAGGCTGCGTTGCGTGCCTGTGGCGCCAGAGCCACCACATGTCGCGGGCGAATGACTCGGCGAGCAGGACGAGCGCGGCGACGAGCGCGCCCTGGGTCACAGCCGGCGGCAGGACCTGTGCGGCCGCGATGGTGAGCACAATCCCTTGCGTTGCCGCCACGACCTTGCGCCAGTAGCGGGGCGGGAGCGGCTCACGCAGCCACGGCAGCGGCCACCCGGCGGCGAGGAACGCGTAGCGTGCGGCGCCGATCGCGAGCACCCACGCGCCGGCCGACCGGGCGACATACACGCTGAGGATGAGAATCAGGAACGCATCGACCTCAGCGTCGAAGCGCGCGCCCAACCTCGCCGTCGTGCTTGTGCGTCGCGCGACCCATCCGTCGGCCGCGTCCAGGGCCAGCGCGACGGCGGCGAGCGAGACCAGCATCGCGACCGGCACGGGCTGGTCGAACGAGGCCGCGGTCAGTGCCGCGACGCCCACGGCGAGCGTTGCGCGAGCGAGGGTCACCCAGTCGGCCGGGCTCAGCCGGTCGGAGCGATAGTTGGAGAGGCCGCGGGCGAGTGCGGCATTCGTGATCACTCCGCAGGTGACTCCGGCGATCCAACCGGCGGCGCCGAGCCCGACGCCGCTGAGGGCGACGATCTCCGCGAGTGCCGCGATCAGCAGCACCTGGGCGATGATCCCGGTTACCGGGCCGGCCTGAACCGCTCGCATCTTGCGTCAGTGACGGGAGGGATTGGTCGTCGTCGGCACCAGGAGACGGGCGGGCGCGCCGAGCGGCGCGTCCCTACCGCGTGCTTTGGTTTCACGCTGCCCAACGCACGGCGGCGAGGGCTTCGGGTGCGAGTGTCGCGACCCCGGCCTCATCGCGAGGGTATACCCCGTTGCCGCCACGAAAAGTTCATCCCGTCGAGGGCACGCCCACGCCCCGGGCGATCCTTCCCGTCGCGGCGCGAGGTGCCCTGCGGCCGACCACCGACTGGTATGCGATCCTCGCTTCGGGGAGTTCACTCCGGGGCCGTTGGCAAGGTGAGGCCGAAGATCGTCAACCTTATGGGCATGGAACTGCCATGAAGCAGGACGAACGCGCTCCGTTCGTCCGGGGCCTCCGGCGAGCGCGGATGTCGGCGTATCCCCCCGGGGAGTTCATCGAGCAGGAGAGCTTCATGCTCGCCAGCGAGATTCGGGCACTGGCGGGTCAGGCCGGCATCGCACCCGGCGTCTCCGTGCTGGACCTGTGCTGCGGGGTTGCCGGGCCCGGACGGCTCATCACCCGGGAGCTCGGTTGCACCTATCTGGGGGTGGACTTCAGCTCCAGCGCCATTGACATCGCGCGTGAGAGCGCCGGCGACCTTCCCTGTCGCTTCGAGGTCTCGCGGATCCCCCCGATCCCGCCCGGCCCGTTCGACGTGGTGCTCCTATTCGAGACCCTGCTCGCCTTTCCCGCAAAGGAAACCCTGCTTCAGGAGATATCCGGAGCGCTCGCGACCGGCGGGCGGTTCGCCTTCAGCATGGAAGAGGGCCTACCCCTCACGGAGGCAGAGCGAGAGCGCATGCCTGACGCCGACACGGTCTGGCTCACCCCGCTGCACGAGATGCTCACCTGCTTGGAGCGGGTCGGGCTGGTTGTCCGCTGGCAGGAAGACTGCAGTCGGTCCCACCGCGTCGTGGCGGATGCGTTGACCGAGGCGTTTGCCGCCGACGCCACGGACATTGCCGCGCAGATCGGACGCCGTGCACTGGAGGAACTGCTCGCCGCCCACCGGCTCTGGAGCAAGTGGCTACGGCAAGGACGGGTCCGCAAGATCGCCTTGGTTGCGGAGAAGACGGAGACACCGCCTCTTCGGCTACGCCTCGCCCGTCCTCCCCGAGATGCAGAGTGACAATCGTGGACCCGTGGCGAGCTGCGATCTGACCAGCCACGCGCGCGGCCGTGAGAGATTCTGCTGAGCCGTAGTTCGCATGCAGAATCAGTCCGAGGAAACTGCCGGCGCGCGGCGTTCGCGCAATCAGAGTCGAGCAGGGTGCGTAGTAGCCATTGCTGAGGCGACGCTTCCGAACACGACTCCAGCAGGCCGCGAGGTCCCGTGGGATCCGACGCAAACGAGGTCGGCTTCGAGGTTGCTATCGCTGCGAGAAGCGCTGGTACATCGGGACCCTTGAACAGCATCGGCGCAAGCTCCGGCAAAGCTTCCCTGGCCCGGCGAAGCGCTGTTCGGCTCTCCTCGCGCAGCTCGTGCATGGCGTCAAACGCCTGCAGCCCGGCGTGAACTGCAAGCCAGGATCCCAGGCGGACACTGAGACCGCTCCTCTTGTGTAATGCGGACAGACCAGCACGGGCTTTGCCTCCGAGACCTCGCCGAGACGACGTGCGCGGCCCGCGTCTCCGTCCGATGGCCACCCCGCCTCGGGGACCTGAGGTGGCAGTCGCCGCATGACTCCTTGTGTTGAGATCGCCCAATTCTGCGGTGCCGGCTGCCGCGCGGAGGTGTCACAGCCGCGGCTGCTGTCTTGTCTTGTGGGGTGCAGGTAATCCTCGATCAAGGAGTTTGATGATGAGAGTGTTTGTGGCAGGTGCGACGGGAGCGATTGGTCAGCAGCTGGTGCCGCGCCCGGTTGCGGCGGGTCATGAGGTTCATGGCATGACGCGCAGCGAGTCAAAGCA
>JBKPHA010000099.1:0-12255 GCA_046729615.1 Actinomycetota bacterium | reverse complement strand
GTTGGCGCGCTCGTCGCCGAGATGCCAGGCATGGAGCTCGCGCCCACGCTTACCGAGTGGATTATCGCGGCTCTGGTCGGGCCCAGCGACGAAACCGTCGAGCGAGATCGACATGTGGCAGGTGGTGTCCGGCATCGGCGTTCTCTCGGGTTGGTTTGCGACTGGCAGGTGGCGACAGCACCCCTGGAACCGCCGCCAAGCCACCGTATTGTGAAGCCGCCGGAGCCGGCGACGCCTGGGTTTCGCGCAAAGCAGAAGCGGCTCGCGTGGAACCGCTGAGCGCTAAGACAGCCTCCGCGTCGGGCTCAACCGGCCTCTGATCTAATCGCCTGGTCACAGAGACCACGATCGAGGGAGACGCATGGATGCTCAATGGAATGATGGGCGGCGCTTCGAGGGAAGGGTGGCGGTGGTTACCGGCGGTGGGGGGACGCTTGGTGGAGCAGTGGCCAGAGGCTTCGGTTCGGAGGGCGCCTCGGTCGCGATCGGCTATCGCTCCTCTCGCTCCCGGGCCGCGGAGGTGGTGGAGGCGATCGACGGGCGGGGCGGGCAGGCTCACGCCGGCCATCTCGATGTCACGGATCAGGACTCGATAGACGCCTTCGTCGCCGACGTCATCGAGCGCTACGGTCGGTTGGACGTCCTCGTCAATGCCGCCGGCCGCCTCGATGATGCGGACACCGTGAGATTCAGCGAGCTGGACCCGGCCGCGGCGAGCGCCCTGCTTCAGGTCGATGTGATTGGAACGATGCGGATGTGTCACGCCGTGCGGCCGATGATGCTCGAAGGTGGCGGCGGTGCGATCGTCAACTTCTCGAGCACCTACGGCAACGGGATCAACCCCGACAACACGATCAACTTCGTTCCCGTCACCTACTCGACCGCGAAGGGAGCGATCCGCGGCTTCACAACGACGCTTGCCAGGGACCTGGCCCCGGAGATCCGTGTGAACGCTCTTGCCCCCGGGCCAATCTCAGGCGAATGGGAGACAGAGTGGGGAGTCTCGCCCGAGCACATCGAGGAGGCGATCTCCATGAATCCGCTAAGGCGTTTCGGCAAGTCGGAGGAGATCGCCGAGACCGTGCTGTTCTTGGCTTCGGACGGGGCCGGATACATCACCGGTCAGGTGATCCATGTGGACGGCGGCTGGGTGATTGCCGGGTAGAGCGTGCGCTGCTCCGCAGGGCTCACGAAGCGTCCAAGGCCTCGGAGACTTCTGCTTTCGCGTGAAAGCGGAAGCGGCGGATCCATTGGCTTCGCACTCTGCACGTCTACGAGTGCGCGATGGTTGCGCGATTGGTCCCGCCAGGCGTGACGGCAAAGGCGCTCGAATCACGCTTGCGCCGCCGATCGCGGTGCCCGGCAACCGGGTCGCGAGTTTGCAGGCTCTTTACGGACGAGGCGGCGAAGGAATCGAACCTTCCAAGCGGTGGGCTGCACCGCCCTGCTGGCTTTGAAGCCTTGCATGCTGGTCTTGTGTTCTTGTGGGGACGACCGGTTCGGAGGGGATGGATGAACAGGCGCTATGAGCTTCCGCCGCGACCGAGACGCCGCTACGGGCTGATCGCGCCATCGCCGACCCGACTGGTCCCGCACCATGACATTCCCACCCGCGAGATCGATTGACCGGAGCAGTGTCGTCGGAGTCCTAAGCTCGCCCGGTGCGAATCGTGACCTGGAACGTGGCCCGGCGCAGCTCGCGTCTCTCCGAGCAGGCGGCGGTACTTGCTGGTCGCGAGCCCGACGTGGTCGCCCTCCAGGAGATCACCTACCGCACGCTCCCGTTGTGGAGGGCAGCGCTCGAGACGATCGGAATGCCTCATGTGCGGACCTCCCTTAACCGGCCAGGCAGTTCGCGCGCGCCGGCGGCCCGGCGCCGCACCGGCGTGCTCCTTGCCTCGCGCGCCCCACTCGCGGACGCCTCGGCGCTGCCGGTGCCCTGGCCGGAGACCGCGATCGCAGCGGCAGGGCCACCGGCGGCCACCGGCCCAGTGGAGATCCACTGCGTCCATGTCCCGAACGCCGCCAACGGCTGGGTCAAGGTGCGAACGCTAGAGGCGATCCGCGGCGGGCTGGCGAGCGCGCGACCGGGACCGCGGGTGCTTTGCGGCGACCTCAACACCCCCCGCCGCGAGCTTCCCAGCGGCCAGGTGGTCTCCTTCGCCCGCGACTCCCGGGGCCGGCTGCGAGCCGAGCGTGGATCCGAGTGGGACGAGGCCGAGCTCGGCATCGTCCCGGGGCTTCGAGAGCTCGGCTTACTGCGACGCGTTTCGAGCGCTACACGGGTACGAGCGGCGCGAGCCGAGCTGGACCTGGCGGCGGATCGCCGGTCACGATGGCGGCTGGCGTCTCGATCACCTCTTCGCATCGGAGGAGCTTCACCCGGTTTCGGCGACCTATCACCACCTCGACTTTCGTGATCTCCGCGTCGCCGGGCAGGAGAACGCCGGCCGGCAGCGACGCAGGTAGGGCAACGAAGGGAAGGGGCAATCGGCGGCCGCCCGAATCCAGTTGGTGTCCAACGCCGACTGGAGGTGATCGCCGATGCCCCCTGCAGTGCCTGATTCTCTCGCGCGGCTCCTGTCCCTGCTTCGAGGTGCCTTCACCGCACCGAGCTTCGACACCTTCTCGTGGCTCGTTTGCGGCTTCATCGGCCGCATCGGCGAGCACACGATCACCGGCATCTGGCAGGCGGCCCGGCTCGCCGGCCGCGTCCACACGCCCGCGCCCACGACTTCTTCGCCCGCCGGCTGGTCGCCCGATCGGCTCGGGCTGCTGGTCGCGGAGTTCGTCGTCGGGCGTTTTCTGGACCCCGACGAGCCGCTCAGGATCGCCGTCGATGACACCCTCTTTCCCCGCTCCGGGCCGAGGGTCTTCGCCGCCGGCTTTCACTTCGACCAGGACTCGCGTGGCGGTCGGCTGGTGCGGTTCGGAAACCTCTTCGTCTACCTTGGCATCGTGCTCGAGCTGCCCGGGCTCGGCGAGCGCGCGGTTTGCCTGCCGCTTCTGTTTCGTCTCTGGCGCAAGGCGCCGGACGGCGCCCGTCCAGCGGACCAAGGTCGAGCTCGGCTACGAGCTCGTGGACCTGATCGCGGAGCGATTTTCGAACCGTGCGGGTCCGTGTCCAGCGCCTCGCGGAGCGCCCTCGTCCAGGTCGTCTTCCGAAAGCCCGTCGATCGGGCGGACCGGGCGGTCCTTGACGCCGCCGAGGGCCAGCAGCACAGCCGGTTGGTCTTGGAGCTAATCCGCGAGTGGTGCGGGGTCAACTGAAGCCGATCGAGGGCCCGCTATCACGCGATCGAAGGATGCGTGGGCGAGGGGGTTATTTGCGTTCCCCGGTGACACGCGGGCTGATCGATGAGGCGAGGAGATCTTGGCGCTGGCGCCGACCCTGGTGCTCGGCTGATCGGGATCGTCGGAGAGCGTGAGCGTGACGGCCGGTAGCCAGGGTGCCTGCGGCTGATCTTCGTATCGCTCCTTCGATTGCGGACGCCGCAAGCGTCCGCCGTCTCTTGCCGCTCATAGCGGCGATCGCAGTCGTCGACACGATGTTCTTCGCGGCGATTACGCCGTTGCTTCCGCGCTATGCCGATGACCTTGACCTAAGCAAGGCGGCGGCAGGAGTTCTGAGCGCAGCCTACGCGGCTGGACTCGTCGTCTTCGCCCTCCCCGGCGGGTGGATCGCGGCACGGATCGGCGTCCGCCGGGCCTTGCTTATGGGCCTGGCGCTGCTCGCCGCATCGAGCTTGGGCTTCGCATTCGCCGACTCTGCGCTGCTGCTCGACGCCGCCCGTTTCCTGCAGGGTGTGGGGGGCGCGTTGTCGTGGGCTGCCGGGCTGACCTGGCTTGCCGCGGCGACGCCGAGGGAACGACGCGGTGAGATTCTCGGCGCAGCGATAGCCGCGGCGGTGTTGGGAATGCTCCTCGGCCCCGCGCTCGGGGCCTTGGCCTGGACCGTCGGCGCCGACTTCGTCTTCAGTGGGGTCGCGGGAGTGGCCATCGGACTGGCCGCCTGGACCGCCTCGGTCCGGGCAGCAGCGCCGGCGCCGCGGCGTGCGAACCTCGGCTCGGTGCTTAGGTCGCTTCACCGCCCGCTGATCGCGCTCGGCATCTGGTTGACCGCGTTGCCGTCGCTGTTCGCCGGCACCCTGGAAGTCTTGGCGCCGCTGCGTCTGGGGGAGCTCGGGGCGAGTGGTGTCACGATCGGCGCAATCTTCGTAGTCGCCGCCGGCGCGGAAACCGCGGCGACGTGGGCGCTCGGGACACTGTCGGATCGCCGCGGCCGCCTGGCGCCGATCCAGATCGGGTTGTGCATTTTGAGCTTAGGCGCCGCGGCCCTGGCACTATCGGACACCGTTGCTCTTTTGGCCGTGCTGGTAGTAGTAGCGGTGATCGGCTTTGGTTTCATCTGGGCCCCGGCGAGCACCTATCTCTCCGAAGCTGGCGAGGAGGCAGGAATCGAACTCAGCTTCGCCTTTGCTCTATTCAATCTCGCCTGGGCGGCAGGTCAGGTCCTCGGTGGCGCGGGCGGGGCGTGGCTCGCAGGCACGACCAGCGACGCCGTTCCATACGTCGTGGCCCTTGGGTTGTGCCTGGGAACGCTGGTAGTTATCTCGCGCGGGCGGCACGGACTGACGACCCTCCTAGCTCGCGGTCGCGCGGAGTGACCAAAGCGCCATCCCTGCGCGTACCAGGTCTGGCCGGTAAAGGAGGCTGCGGCCCTGTGGCGACGGCCAGGATCAGCGGTGGCCGCCGCTCCGAGAGCCGGCGAGAACGAGCCGGGGGACGAAACAGCGCCTGCTAGCTGGGTCTCGGCTCACCCCCCGATCGCGGCGCTCCAAGCGCGCTCGACCTGCTGCTGCTGCTGGGGGTTGCCCGGGGGCGATATCGGGGTTGAGCAGTTCTTCGTGTAGCTGGCGCTGGGGAAAATCAGGTTGCTCTTCGCGGCCTGGGGGTCGGTCTCCTTAAAGATCTTCTTCACCCCCGCGACCGGCGTGACCGAGCTTGTCCATGCGTCGATCTGGGCCTGGTGCTGCGGCTGGTAGGTGTAGTTGATCCACTTGTAAGCCGCGGTCGGGTTGGGCGCCCCCACGGGGATGACCCAGTCGTCCCACCACTGCATGCAGCCCTCGGTGGGCATACGCCACTGGAGGTCGGGGTTATCGGCCTGGAGCTGGATCGCGTCGGCGGCCCAGCCGATCACGGCGACCGCGTCGCCCGAGGCCAGATCCTTGGCGTAGTCGCCGCCCGTGAAGCGGCGGATCTGCCCGGACTGGCCGGCCTGCTTTAGCTTGTCGATCGCGTTCAGCCAGTCCTGGTCGGTGGCGGTGTCGGGGTTGATGCCGTCCGCCTTCATCACCAGGGGGACGACCTCGCGCATCTCGGTGACCGTCTCAACCTTGCCCTTGTACTTGGGGTCGAAAAGGTCGTTGACCGAGTGGACGTCGGGGGCCTCCTTCTTATTCACGATCAGGCCCGTCATCCCGCCCTGCCAGGGGATCGAGAAGGTCCAATTGGGGTCGGTACTCGGCGCCTTGATGCCCGGGTTCAGGTGCTTGAACGCGGGCGCCAGAGCCCGCTTGTCGAGCTTCTGGATGTAGCCCAGGTCGTACATCTTCTTGGCGAGCCAGTCGGTGGCGACCATCAGCGAGCGGCCGCCCGACTTGCCCTGGGCGAGGAGCGGCTGCATCTTGCCGAAGAACTCGTCGTAGCTGTTGATGTCCTCGATGTAGTTGACGTCGATGCCCGTCGCCTTCTCGAACTCGGGGATCGTCTCCTTGTCGATGTAGAGGGCCCAGTTGGAGATCGTCAGATCGCCACTGGGCTTACCCTCCGCCTTGGCCACAGGTACCTGCTCTCCCTGGCTTCCGCCCTCGACGCCGCCCCCGCCGCAGGCGGCGAGGGCGAGCGACGCCGCGACGACGGCGCTCGCCGCGAGCGAAGCCCGCCAGGTCCTCGTCGTCGTTCGACATCTAATTACGCTCATCTCGGTCTCCTCTCGCCCAAGGTCCTATCCCCCACCCTGATCGCCGTCGTCGACTCCCGAGCCGGCGAGGGCGTCGGTGATGTTGAGCCCCCCGTCGACGCAGATCACCTGGCCCGTCACGTAGTCGGAGAGCGGCGTGCACAGAAACTCGATTACGCCGGCGACGTCCTCTACGCTCCCGAAGCGGCCCAGCGGGACCCGTGCGTGGGCCTCGGGGTCGTCCATGTCGGTGAACAGCGCGCGGGTCATCGGGGTGTCGATCGACCCTGGGGCGATCGCGTTCACCGTCACCCCGTGGGGGGCGAGCTCGGCTGCCAGGGAGAGCGTGTAGCCGATCACCGCCGACTTCGCCGCCACGTACGCGGCGAACAGGCCGCTGCCGGATGGGCGCAGGGCCGCGAGGCTCGAGACATTTACGACCTTCCCCCAGCCTCCTGCGTTGAGCATCGGCGCGGCCGCCTGACAGCAGTTGACCGTGCCGGACAGGTTGGTGGCGAAGACCGACTCGAACGCCTCGGCCGAGGCGGAGCTTGCCGCCGAGCCCTCGAGTTGGCCCATCGTGCCCGCGGCGCAGACCAGCACGTCGAGGGAGCCGAGTCGATCGAGCGTCTCGTCAACGATCCCGTCCACCGCCGCGCGATCGCCGACGTCGACCTCTAGCCCGATCGCGGTCGTCTCCTGGGCCGCGAGCTCGGCGAGCACGTCGCTTCGGGCCTCGCCGGCCCGGACGGCTCCCGCGAGGTCGAGGTCGGCGACGGCAACCGACGCCCCCAGCCGCCCGAGGCGAAGCGCGAAGCCGCGCCCCATGCCCCGGCCGCCCCCGGTGACGAGCGCCACCTTGCCGGCCAGGGGAGGGGCGGCCGGCGCCGAGAGGGTAGCCGGCCCCAAGGTCGTCTCGGGCTCGGTCTGGCTCACGATTGGCTGATCGGGATTCGGGAGAACCAGGACTCCAGCGTCGGGCGGATGACGGTGTCCTCGACGTCATCGCTCGGCGCCGCGAGCTGGCCGACGAGCAAGCCGTCCAGAATCGCCAGGAACATCCGCGCTTCGAGCTCCGGCGAGCGGGCTCCGAGCGCGATGAACACCTCGGTCATCATCGCCACCCAGGCCTCGGTCCACTGGCGGGACACCCGCTCCAGCTCGGGTTCTCGGGTCGCCTCCTGAATGAGCGCGTACTGCGCGACCGTTCGCCAGCGCCGCTCCTCCAGCTGGGAGAGCAGGTGTGCCGTGAACTCGTCCACCAGGCGCCGACGCGAGAGCCGCTTGCCGAGCATTCCTTCCAGGTGCTCTGTCTCGGTCTCGATCTCCGATCGGGCGAACTCCTCGAGCGCCTGGCGAAGCATCTCCTGGCGGGAGGAGAACCAGTAGGTGGTGGACCCGAGCGGTACGCCGGCCGCCTCGGCCACCGAGCGATGGCTGACCGCGTCAATGCCCTCGTCGGCGATCAGCCGCAGCGTGGTCTGCAGGAGGAGGAGGCGGCGAGGGTTGTCCCGGCGGCGCTCGCGCGGGCCGGCTCCGTCGCGCGAGGCGTGCGACCCGCTCTCTCGAACCTCCTCCTGTACCCGATCCCGCGTCTTTGCGTACATCTGTACAGTACGATCGTACACCTGTTGGTGGCGCGGCGTCAAGAGAGGGAGAGTGCCGAGATCGTCGTGATCGGGGGCGGCGTGGTCGGCGCGGCCGCGGCGCTGGCGCTCGCGCGGCGCGGCGCGCAGGTGACGCTTCTGGAACGCCTCGCCCTGGCGGCGGCGCGCGGATCGAGCGCCGGAACCGCGCGCATCTACGCGCCCTCCGCCTACCCGGATGACTCCTATCTGGAGATGGCCCTGCGCGCGCTTCGGCGCTGGCGGGAGATCGAGGAGCAACGCGGCGACTCGCTCCTAGTGGACACCGGGGCGCTCAGCTGCGGGCGCTTCGCCGAGCGCCAGCTGCCAGCCCTGCGGGCGGCCGGGGTCGTGGCCGAGCCCATCTCCCCGGAAGAGGCGGGTCTGCGCTTCGGCGTCCGGGTGAGTGACGGTGTTCCGCTCCTGTACCAGCCGGACGCCGGGGTGATTCGCGCGAACAGGGCGCGGGCTGCGCTGCTGTGGCTGGCGGCGGCGCACGGCGCCGAGCTCCGCGATGGGGTGCGCGTGCGCTCGATCGCGCCGACCGACAACGCGGTCGAGGTCGAGACGGATTCAGGGGGCGGGCGCTTCGCGGCGGCGATCGTCGCCGCGGGCCCGTGGAGCCGCGAGCTTTTGGTGGGCGCCGGGCTCGAGGTGCCACTCTCGGTCTCCTGCCAGACGGTCGCCTACTTCGGGCTCGAGTCGCGCGCGAGGAGGCCGATCGCGCTGATGGACTACGAGGGCGAGGAGCCCTACGCTCTCTGGGATCCCGACCGAGGCGTGAAGGCGGCGCTTCACGCCCGGGGCCCGGTCGTCGATCCGGACGGCGCGCACGAGCCCGACCCGGCCAGGGTCGAGCGGCTTCGCGAGTGGGTCGCGGCGCGGTTTCGAGGCGCAAGCCGCGAGCCAGTCAGCGTCGAGACCTGCCTCTACACCAACGCGCCCGGCGAGCGGTTTCTCCTCGAGCGGCGCGGCCGCGTCGTCGTCGCCTCCGCCTGCAACGGCCAGGGCTTCCAGTTCGCGCCTGAGACGGGCGAGCGGGTGGCGGGCCTTGTGATCCAGGCCGCGGCGCCTCGCGAGGCGATGGTGTGAGGAGACGGGGATGATGGAGGGCGTCCGACGAGTCGATGACTGCCTCTCGGTGGGCGACCGCGCCCTCTACGTCGAGGAGTGCGCGGCCGCCGAGCTCGCCGAGCGCTTCGGCACCCCGCTCTACGTCGTCTCCGAGGACCAGCTGCGGCGAAACGCTCGACGGCTGGGGAAGGCGTTCGCTGGCCGCTGGCCGGGCGACTTTCTCCTCCTCCCGTCGATCAAGGCCAATTCCTCGCTCGCGCTGCGCCGCATCCTCACCGAGGAGGGCACCGGGTGCGACGTCTTCGGCGAGGGCGAGCTCGAGGCCGCCCTTCGCACCGGAACCGACCCCGGGCGGATCTCGCTGAACGGCCCTATGAAGGGCGCGGCGCTGCTCGAGCGCGCGGTCCGCGCCGGCGTTCGGATCACGCTCGATAGCGTGGCCGAGCTCGAGCGCACCGCGGATGCCGCCGAGCGGCTCGGCGAGCGCGCCCACGTTCGCCTGCGGGTGCGGCCCGACTTGATCGGCTGGGACGAGCCCTCGGAGATGTCGCCCACCGGTGTCTCGGTCCGCGAGGCGATCCAGCGTTATAAGGCCGGGATCCCGACCGAGGACCTCCTCGCGATCACCGCGGCCCAGATTCTCGATCCGCGCCTGAGCGTCGCTGGCATCCACCTTCACCTCGGGCGCCACACCGCCGACCCGGGGATGTGGGCCGCGGCGATCGACTGGCTCGGCGAGCTGCTCGAGGCCGCGCGGGCGCGCTGGGACGGCTGGACCCCGCGCGAGCTCGACCTGGGTGGCGGGTTCCCCGCGCCGCGCGATCCGTTCGGGCGCGCACTGCCCCAGCGAGCCGAGGCGCCGGCCCGCTCGCCCGGGATCGACGCCTACGCCGAGGCGATCTGCGCGCGCCTGGCACAGCGGCTCGGCACTCTCGGCCTCGCCGTCGAGGAGCTTCGGCTCGAGATCGAGCCCGGCCGCGCCCTCTACGCGGACGCCGGCGTCCACCTCGCGACGGTCGGCAACGTCAAGCGCCAGACCGAGCCGATGCCGCTCGCGTGGGTGGAGACCGACTCCTCCGACGCCTACCTCGCCGACGTCAACCTCGAGTTCAACCGCTGGAGCTGCCTCCCGGTCGCAAACGCCGACGGCGAGCCGTCCATCCGCGCCGACGTCACCGGGCGCACGTGCGCGCTCGACGTGATCGTGCCCGACGCCGAGCTGCCCCCGGTCGAGGCCGGTGACGTCCTCGCCTTCCTCGACACCGGCGCCTACCAGGACCCCGGGGCGACCAACTTCAACGCACTGCCCCGGCCGGGCACCGTCCTGGTCACTGGCGGCGAGGCTGAGGTGATTCGCCGACACGAGACGCTCGAGGACGTCTTCCGTCGCGACCTCGTCCCGGAGCGCCTTCGCGATCGCTCCGCCGACGACGCGGCGGCTTGGCGGCCGACGGGGCTCGACCACGTCGCCGTGACGAGTGGCGACCTCGACCGCTCGCTCCACTTCTACTGCGACCTCCTGGGCCTCGAGCTGCGAGCCCGCGGCGAGGCGCGGGGGGCCGAGTTCGAGATCACGGGAATCGACGACCCGACCGTCCGCTGGGCCGACCTCCAGCTCTCGAATGGGCAGGTGCTGGAGCTGGTCGAGTACGTTCACCCGCTCGGCGAGCCCAGCCGGGCGCGGCCCAACGACGCGGGCGCGACGCACATCTCGCTGCGGGTCGCCGACCTCGACGCCGTCTATGGCCGCCTGCGCGAGGCGGGCGTGAGCGTCGTCGGCGAGCCGATGAAAATAACCTCGCCGAGTGCCTGGCAGGGCGACCGCGCCTTCTACGCGAACGACCCCGACGGCGTCACCGTCGAGCTGATCCAGCCCGCGACCCCCGGACGATGAGCGAGCCACGCACCGTCTGGGTCACGGGCGCGGCGAGCGGGATGGGGACCGCGCACGCCCGGCGGTTCGCCGCGATGGGCGACCGCGTCGGGTGCTGGGACGTCGAGCACGAGGCGCTCGAGCGGGTGGTCGGCGAGATCCGGGCCTCGGGCGGCGAGGCCGAGGCGGTCGCCTGCGACATCACCGACTGGGGCGCCGTCGAAGGTGGGGCCGCGCAGCTGCACGGCCGGCTGGGCCCCGCGGCGGTCGTCGTCGCCAACGCGGGCATCGTCGGTTCGGGCGACCACGTTGAGGGCCTCGACCCTACCGAGTGGCGGCGTGTGGTCGGCGTCAACCTCACCGGCGCCTTTCACACCGCGAAGGCCGCGGTCCCGCAGCTACGCGAGGCGGGCGACGCGGCACTGATCCTGATCTCGTCTGTTTGCGGGCTCACGACCTCGCCCGGCTACGCCGCCTACAACGCATCCAAGCACGGCGTGCTCGGCCTGATGCGGACGCTGGCGAACGAGCTCGGGCCGGACGCGATCACCGTCAACGCCGTCTGCCCGGGATGGGTGCGCACCCCGATGCTCGACCGCTCGCTGGAGCAGGATGCGGGCGCCGAGGGCGACCCCGCCACGTTCGCGCGCATGCACCTGATCGAGCGCCTGATCGAGCCCGAGGAGGTGACCGAGGCGGTGGTCTGGCTCGCCTCCCCCGGCGCCCGGATGGTCACCGGCGTCGCCCTGCCGGTCGACGGCGGCCTGCTCGAGTCGCGCGCCTGGCCGTAGCGCGGCGCCGCGATTCGGTCGCGGCCGTCACGGATCCGGGCGCAGCGCTGTGACGGAGTGGCGAGTCCGAAGCGAGAGAGCGTGCCCGGTTCGCGCGACGGTGTCAGTTGTAGAAGCGGCAGATTTGGCTCCACCGCTTGGCTCCGCGCGATGGTTGCGCGATGGTCCCGCCAGGCGTGACCGGAGATCGGCGATCATCCGCCTCGTTATCACTCGTTGCGCCGGGAGGGAGCCGGACTGCGGGTTTGCAGGCGCTTCGGGAGCGAGGCGGCGAAGGAATCGAACCTTCCAAGCGGTGGGCTGCACCGCCCTGCTGGCTTTGAAGACCAGATGGGCAGTCGCGACGCGCACTGCCGTTGACCGCACCAGGCCCCTGCCTATGCCGTCAACCTTGCTGATCGAGGACCCGGGACGTCTGGAGGGCTTCATCCGACACTCCGCGTTGCCCAATCCGTTGGCCACCGGACGCGGAAGCGGCGCCCGCAGCCGCCGCCAGCCGCTTGTCTATGCGATGGCGAGGGGCGGAATCGAACCGCCGACACCACGATTTTGTCGTCCCCGGCGCCTGCCGCCATCTACGGCTGCTCGGCCTCTTCCCTGCAATCAGCACGTTTCCGCGGTTTCTAGCGTCGCCGGATTCACGGCTGTCCGCGGGGCTCGTGTTGCCCAGGAGTTGCCCTGGGACCGAAGACCAGTAGCGCGGTTTCGGCTCCTGCTCCTCGCGCAAAGCAGGAGCGCGACTCCAGGCGAGGGCTCAAGCCGCCCCCTCTTCTGTCCTCACGCCGGGTTCGAAGCACAGCCGCCGCGGGTACCGGAGCTATTGATGGGCATCAGGCTGGAGCTGGAGCCGGGGCCGGAGGCCGGGCACCGAACGCGCGATCGGGTTCGCGATCTCCTCCGCGACCGGGTGGATGACGGCTTGCTGAT
>JBKPHA010000098.1:0-13188 GCA_046729615.1 Actinomycetota bacterium | reverse complement strand
ACGCCGCTGGCGTGGTGGGGTGCCTCGACCGAGCGCCTGCGCCTTGGCACCGCACTCGTGCAGATGTCGGCGCGCACGCCCGCCGCGACCGCCATGGCGGCCATGACGATGGATCACCTCTCCGGCGGACGCTTCATCCTTGGCCTGGGCGTCTCCGGCCCGCAGGTGGTCGAGGGCTGGTACGGCCAGCCCTTCGCGAAGCCCCTGGCCCGCACGCGCGAGTACGTGTCGATCGTGCGCGACATCGTCGCCCGGCAGGACCGGGTCACGGCGCCGGGCCCTCACTACCCGCTCCCATACCCGGACGGCACCAGCCTGGGAAAGCCCCTCAAGTCGACGCTCCACCCCGTGCGTGAGGAGATACCGATCTTCCTGGGCGCCGAGGGCCCCAAGAACGTCGCGCTGGCGGCGGAGATCTGCGACGGATGGCTCGCCCTCTTCTTCTCCCCGCACCATGAGGGCTTCTACCGCGACGCACTCAGCGAAGGCTTCGCGCGCGACGGCGCACGCCGCTCGTTCGAGGACTTCGAGGTCGTCGCCACGGTCCCCCTGATCGTGCACGACGACGTCGAGCAGGCCGCAGACATGCTGCGCCCGATGTACGCCCTCTACTTCGGCGGCATGGGCGCGCGCAAGGCGAACTTCCACCACGACGTGGCGGTGCGGATGGGATACGAGGCGGAGGCCAAGCGGATCCAGGACCTCTACCTCGAGGGCAAGAAGCAAGATGCCGCGGCCGCCGTGCCCACCGAGCTCGTCGAGGCGCTGACGCTGATCGGCCCGCCGGACAAAATCCGCCACGACCTCGAGGCGTGGCGCGACTCGATTGTCACGACGATGATGGTGGCGGGCGACGCCGCGATGCTGCGCCAGGCCGCCGAGCTCGTGCTGGGCTGATTGGAGCTAAGCGAGGGCCACGTCTACCGCGTACTCGCGGCGAAGGTCCGCGGGTGCGGGAGCCGGAGCAGGCGTCGGCTCCTCGACGGGCACCACTTCTATCTCTCGTCTCTTTCCGGCTTGCCGATGTCCAAACCGAGCTCCATGGTGAGACAGGGTGGCCAGGTACGCAAGCCGTCCACACGCGGGACTAGCTTCTTCGGCGCGTGCAGTGGCTGACCCACGCTAGCGCCGACGAGCTGCGACGCCTCATCGCGGAGGACCAGTTCTTCTGGCTCGACCTGCTTCACCCGAGCCGCGAGCAGGTCGACGCCATTGGCCTCGACCCCGAGGCCGCGGAGCGCGCGCTCGACTTCGGCCGTCCCCCGGAGCTGCGCGGCTACCCGGAGCACGTGGGGCTCGGCTTCTACGGCGTCGAGGGAACAGATCTCGTCCCGGTGCACGTCTACGTGAGCGGGAGCTGGGTCATCACTCTCCGCGACCATGCCTGCGCCGCGCTCGACCAGCTGCGCGAAGAGCTCGAGCGGGGTCCCCAGCCAGCCGAGGAATCGGTGGTCGGAATGGTGCTGGGCGCCCTCGCGCAAAGCTTCGACCAGCTGCTCGAGCCGTTCGACCAGCAGATCGAGCGACTCGAGTCGTTGGCGACCGACGTCGAGGAGGGACGCGCCTCCCCCGGCGAGCCGCGCCGTGAGATCCTCCGCGGCCGCTCGCGGCTCTTGAGGTCGCTGCGCGTCGTGCGCCGCCAGCGGGATTATGTGGACCGCGCGGTCGACGAGCTGGACGACCTCCCCGGTCTACAGCCCTCCCAGCACCACGAGCTGCGCGACGTGGCCGGTCAGATGATCCGCGTAGCCGACGGCGTGGCCGACGCGCTCGACCGCCTGGCCGCGGCGCTCGATCTCTTGAACTCCGGCGTCTCGAACCGCATGAACGCGATCATGGAACGGCTCACCGTGGTGGCGACGATCTTCCTGCCTTTGACGGTCGTCACCAGCTTCTTCGGCCAGAACTTCGGCTGGATGGTCGACCGGATCGACAGCTTCGCCGCGTTCCTAGGGTTCGGCATCGTTCTCTTCGGGGCCTCTGGTCTGGGAATCCTCCTCTGGGTCCGGAGCCGTCTCGAGCGCCCCCGCCGCGACACGGGCGCGTCCCCGGTTAGCCGCCCCGACTGAATCCCCGTTAGGGCCATGCGCGGTCGGGTAGCGGTTGCCACATGGCGCATCCCAACCCGCAAGCGACCTCGCAGCATTCACCGCGGACGGGTTCACAGGACGGGTCCCTCGCCGACAGACGCAAGCAGGAGGCTGAGTCCGCCCGCAAGAAGGCCGATGACCGCCGCCGGCAGATGTCCGGCGCCGCCGGCTGGGTCGCATCTCGGGCCGGCGACTGGTCGCTCGACGAGCGCGACCCCCAGCTGATGGAGCTCCAGAAGTACGTCTGGAACCCGAGGGAGGCATCCAGCGCGGGATGGACGCGCTGGCGCGGCGGCGCAGGCTGCCGCTGTTTGGCTGACGCTCGGTCGATTCCGCCCTAGGTCCGCGTGCCGCTGCCTCCGGTCGAGGCATGACGGGCTCCTGGCTTCGGGAGCGCGAACAGGCGATACTCGCGCTGATGCCCGAGGAAAACGTCGACCTGATCCGCACTGTCTACGGCTTCAACTGGGTCACCGTGGCCGACCGTGAGCGCGGCCTGGCGGTCACGGCCGAGGTGCTCGCGCCGGACATCGAAGCCCGCATCTCGCCGGAGGTCGGGGACCGCACCCTGCACGGACTGCGGGAGTTCGCGATCTTCGTCCAGGGTCTTGAGGAGGACTTCTCGGAGTTCCGCTACGACGCCGAAGGGTTCCGCGAGCCCGAGCCGGGCCATGTCGTCGTCACCGGACGGATCCGAGCCCGGGGACGCAGGAGCAACATGCCGCTTACCGCGCCGTTCGGACACGTCTGGAAGCTGCGCGACGGCAAGGCCGTGAGCGTCGAGGCACAGATCGAGCTCTAGGAGCTCGAATCGGAATGAAGGGACCCACTCCCTTCCTCGCACTCGGCTGCTGCCTCGTCTGCTTCTGGAGGCTTCGATCGTCATGCTGATCGATTTCTAAGCGCTGGCAGCCACTCGTCGGAAGTCGACATCGTTGATGCTGACGCCGGGGGCTGCCCAGTTGCTGGCCGGCGGGGCTGATCGCCGTGCTTGCTCCTCGGTCTCGAACACGACGAACGAGAAGCCGTGGCCATCGACAGGCTCTAACCAATAGCCCGCGACGAAGCCGGGAGCCGAACGGATCGCTGGCAGGATGTCTTGCGTGAGTGCGTTGGCTGCCGCCGGCGCCTGGTCCGGGTCGATCGTCACGTTCACGAGTGCCGCGTGCATGGTCTTCTCCGTTTCGTGAAGCTGCGTCTCCGTCGTCGATGAGTAGGACCTGGCTCCGACGCAGAAGTCATCGGCTTCTGGTTGGAAGGCCCGCGTGCCCGCGAAGTGTCAGTCGCCGGTGCTCGCGAGCGCGTGCGAGCGTCGTCAGATGGGTGCCGTTTCGCGTGTGACAGATCGCCAATCGCGACCTCCAGCGCAGCCGGTCGACGAAGCATCATTCTGAAACGAGTTCTTAGAGGGCTGACCGCACGCGAGGCGGCCGCGATCGCCGCCGGAGGTTTTCTCCGCGCCGCGGCGAAATTGCGCAGGCAGGGTCGCTGGATCACATCTCCCTCCGGCGGGCGGCAGCCTCGCGCAGAATCGGCGCCAGGACGTCGGCGTCGATCTGCTCGGGCGAGCGGAGGGCGATGGCGCGCGAATACCGACCTATGCCCTCCATGACGCCGCGAGGATCGGCCAAAAGGGCGCCCTTGTGGAGCACCAGCTTGACCGTGTTCTTGGTGGCGGAGACCGCGCAGATCCAGTGGTGCCAGTCGCCCTCCCGAGTGAACGTGAGCCGTCCCCACTTCCGCTCGTGCTGCGCGTCAGGGAGCACATGGAGGATCAAGTCGATCAGCCGCTCCACCGTCCCACGAGATCGCTCGTCGAGCTCCGGCAGGTGCGTGGCGACGATCTTTTGTGGCTGGCTCACGTTGGCGGACTGTACGGAGTGCAAGCTGCCATTCCCCACCTGCACCGAAGCGATCGAGTCGGCAAAAGCACGCAGCGCTTGATCCGAGCCCGACCGGGTTCGCCCAGCTCGATCGCACAGCGCGGCGGGTGCCTTGAACAGCTCTAAGCTCCAGACATCGCAGCATCAAGCACGAGCACCCCCGCGGTGCGCTATGCGAGGAACGGCTCAGTCCACCTCGCCTTCCAATCGTTCGGTCAAGGAGGACGGGACCTGGTCCTCGTCCCCGGGCTGGTCTCCAACCTGGAGTTCGCTTGGGAGCATCCCCCGTATCGCCGCTTCATGGATCGCCTCGCTTCGTTCGCCCACGTGACGGTCTACGACAAACGAGGGATGGGCCTCTCCGATCCCCTGGATGCTGCCGCCGGTTTCGATCAGCACCTCGACGACCTCGCCGCGGTGATCGACGCCGCGGAAGCCACGCAGCCTGTGGTGATGGCATGGTCCGACGGTGCGGCCGTCGCGGCGCTCTATGCGGCGCATCACCCGGGAGTCGTCCAGTCGCTCGTGCTCTACGGCGCGTTCCCGAAGTTGTACGAGTCGCCGGACTACCCTGAGGGCGGCCCGCGAGAGGGGCTTGAGGTCATCGTGGAGGGCGTGGGCCAGGCTTGGGGAGAGGGTGTCAGCCTGTCCTTCCTCGCCTTCGAGAAGATGGAGGACCCAGGCTTCTGTCGCTGGTGGGGGCGGTACGAGCGAGCCTCGGCGAGTCCCGGCCTGGTCATCTCCGCGCTGCGTCTCGACTCGGAGCTCGACATTCGCGGGGTGTTGCCGGCCGTACACGTTCCCACGCTGCTGATCCACCGAACCGATGATCCCGTGATGACCGTTGAGGCAGCGCGACTCATGGCGGAGCGCATGCCGGACGCTCGCCTGGTCGAGCTACCCGGCACGCTGCACTGGCCATGGCTGGGCGATACCGATGCGGTGATCGACGAGATCGAGGAGTTTCTGACCGGGAGACGCCAGGCCGGCGAGCACGATCGAGCACTCGCGACGGTGCTGTTCACCGACGTCGTGGGCTCCACCGAGATGGCCGCCGAGCTGGGCGACCGGCGTTGGCGCAGCCTGCTCGAGGATCACCACGCTACGGCTGGTCGAGAACTCAAGGCTCATCAGGGGAACCTCATAAAGAGCACGGGCGATGGCCTGCTGGCCACATTCGACCGCCCGGCTGCGGCAATTCGCTGCACGCAGTCGCTGCGCGAGTCACTTTCGCGCCAGGGAATTCAGATTCGAGCCGGGCTGCACACGGGTGAGATCGAGCTGATTGGCGAAGACGTCGGTGGGATGGCCGTCCACATCGCCGCTCGGGTGAGTTCGCTGGCCGGGGTTGGCCAGACACTCGCGTCACGCACAGTCAAGGACCTGGTCGTCGGATCGGGGATCCAATTCGAGGAGGCCGGAGCCAGGCAGCTGAAAGGGGTGCCTGGCGAATGGGAGCTGTTCGCCGTCAAGGGCTGATACTCCCGGGGTGGAGGCGCCAGTCATCGGCCGTCAGCCGGCGGAGTCGCCGCGTGACGGCGGACTTCGGTCGTTGGTCGGGAGCACGACCGAAAGAGGAGGTATCGAGATGGGCACGCTGGTGGCGACCGAGCTCGTATCCGTGGACGGGGTGTTCGAGGACCCGGGCGGCGCCGAGGACTACGAGCACGGCGGTTGGACCTTCGAGTACGACCGCGGCGAGGACGGCGACAAGTTCACGCTCGATGAGGTGATGGAGCCGCATCTGCCAGCTCCTCTCGCCGGCCTCAGACGTCGGAAATCTTCAAGACCGGCTCGGCCAGGTGCGGCAGTCTGGGATGCATGATTGAGCTTGAGAAGGCATCGCAGTTCCTCGACTCCCAGGCGAGGTTGATCGACCGACGCCGCTTCGACCTCCTTTTCGGCGACGGCGAACCCGAGGCGGCCGTCGCCGCATTGGCCGGCTATGCCAACGCCGATGGCGGTTTCGGCTGGGCCCTACACCCAGACCTGCGCAGCCCGGGCAGCCAACCCGTGGCTGCCATACACGCGTTCGAGGTCTTCGAGGAAATCGCACCGCTCACCAGCCCGCTGGCCGCGAGCCTGTGCGACTGGCTCGACCAGGCCTCGCTCGCCGACGGCGGCCTGCCGTTTGCGCTGCCGGGTGCTGCCACGCCTGGGTCCGCGCCGATGTGGGCCGGCGCCGATCCCTCGCGTTCGTCGCTGCTGATCACCAGCGCCGTGTGCGGGGTCGCCCACCGGGTCGCGGGCCACGATACGGCCGTCGCCGAGCACCGGTGGCTCGCTCGGGCGACCGACTACTGCCTGGGGGAGATCGCCGCCATGGACCGGCCGAGCATGGCGATCGAGTTCCGCTTCGCCCTCCAGCTCCTCGACGCCCTCCACGACAAGGACGCCGGCGCCGCCGGCCAGCTCGAGCGCCTGGGCGCCTTCCTCCCCACATCGGGGACGATGCCCGTGGAAGGCGGGGCCGAGGACGAGAAGATGAGGCCGCTCGACTTCTCGCCCGAGCCCGACCGCCCGCTGCGGACGTTGCTCGCCGCGGAGGTGATCGCCGACGACCTGGACCGCCTCGCCGCGCAGCAGCCGCCGGACGGAGGATGGGACGTCGACTGGATGGTCTACTCCCCCGCGGCGACGCTCGAGTGGCGCGGCGACGCCACGGTGCGGGCGCTGAAGATCCTGAAGGCGAACGGGCGCCTGGACCGCTCGGCGGCCGGGATGGTCAGGCCCGCCAAAGGCGCTCGAGCTGAACCGGGCTGAGCCCGGAAAGTTCACGGCTCTCCCGGGTCAGATGGGCCTGGTCCGCGTAGCCCGTCGAGGCGGCGATCCTGGCGAGGCCGCCCGAGCCGCCCCGCCCTCGTCCCAGCTCGGTGAGAAAGCGGCGGAAGCGCAGGATCCGCTGCAGGGTCTTCGGTCCGTAGCCGACCGACTCGCGAAACCGGCGCTGCAGCTGCCGTTCGCTCAGTGCCACCTCGCTCGCGAGGTGGCGGATCGTCGCGTCGGATCCGTTGAGCAGGCGTGTGGCCCCCAGGACCAACGGGTCCAAGGCCCCGGCCCTATCCGTCAGCTCAGCGAGTGCTCCACTGAGCCTTCCGACCGCGAGACCGGGATCGGCAAGCGCGGCGAGCCGTGCGTTCAGGGCCGCCGCGGTACCGGTGTCGATCGCTGCAAGAGGAACGTGCATGTCGATGAGCTGATGCGCCGGCAGGCCCAGCAGCGGCGGGCCGACGCCCGGGTAAAAACGCGCCCCGATCGCGACAAACGGCGCTTGGAGAGGGCGCGGCAAGAACCGCTTCTGAGGTCCGGCCACCAGGGTGCGTCCGCCGGCGGTCCAAATGACGTCGACACGTCCGTCCGGGAGGATCACTCCGCTCTCGTCCGAGTGTGGCTCCAAGAACTCACTCCGCCAGAAGCACTCGACCAATCCTGCGAGCGCCGATGGAGCGGGGTACTCGCGGTACACGACACAAGGATCATCGCACCGAGAGCAGTGAACTCGGTGTGAGGGAGCGCGACTTGCTGGTGGAAGACCATCGGGTAGTTGGTGCCGAATAGGACCTTCCGACGACCACCCTCGGTCTCGATGTAGGTGGGATCCCCGTCCGGACGAGCAGCGGGCGTTCGGCTCGCATCCTGGGACTCCCCGGGATACGGTCCAAGGCTCGTGACGACTCAGAGCGAGCAGACGAGCGCCCCCCCTGAGAAGCCGAAGCGACCATCGTCGGTGACGTTCGTCGCGGTGCTCGCTGTCGGGTACGCGGTCTACAGCCTGGTCTACGGCATCCTGGCCGTGCAGAGCGGCGAACACGATCGGCTGGCGGACGGGATCCTCCACCTCGTCTTGGCCCCCGGTGCGCTCATCGCCGGCCTGGGCGCGTTCTGGCTGCGCCCCTGGGCCTGGGCTCTCTTCATGACCTGGGCGGTCATCGGCCTGACGAACCAGATCCTGCGCTCCCTCTTCTTCGAGGACCCCGACTACGTGGACATGGCGATCAACACCATCGCCGTGCTTGCCCTGAGCCCGCTCGAGGTTCAGATCGCCTTCGGAGTCAGGCACACCGAGAATGTCCAGCTCTCCCGCGCCACCCGGAATCCCCTCGACCGCCACTGACCCGGATCTCCTTCGGGCGTTCGAGCCGGTCGTCCGCTTCACGAGCGGCGAGCAGTTCTTTCCGATGGACGTGGAGCGCTACGTCCGCTCCTGCAGCCTCTGGCTCTACCACCCGGACGACCACGACGAACAGCTGATCCCGGAGGGCGAGCTGACGATGGAGAAGCTCGTCGAGCCGCGGGCGGCTCCCTTCGGCTCGGTGCTCTACCTACGTTTCGTCCGCCCCCTGAGCATCCAGGAGAGCGCTCGGGCGCTGGCCTCGTTTCAGCGTCTGAGGCGCGATCAGAAGTACGGCTTTCGCACCGGCCTCGGCCGCCTGGCGCGAGGCGGCCTGGTGCCACGGCTGGTCGACGCTCTCTTTTCGGCCACGCTGCTGCTGCGAGGCCGGGTGCCCAAAGCGACCGCCGCCGCGGCAGTGGTCGATTACGCCGCGATGCAAGACGAGGGTGAGAAGTACGTCTACCACGGCCGGGTGGTGCGTCAAGGAGGGTGGACGATCTGCCAGTACTGGTTCTTCTTCGCCTACAACAACTGGCGGTCGGGCTTTCACGGCGTGAACGACCACGAGTCCGACTGGGAGCTCGTGAACATCTACCTCTACGAGCAGGACGGCCGGCTCCTGCCGGAGTGGGTCGCCTACGCCTCGCACGACTTCCACGGCGCCGACCTGCGGCGGCGCTGGGACGACCGCAGCGACCTGGCGTTCGAGGGCCTCCATCCCGTCGTCCACGCCGGAGCGGGATCGCACGCCTCCTACTTCAGGCGCGGCGAGTACCAGGCGGAGGTGCCCTTGCCCATCCCCGAGCGGATCCGGCAGGCCATGGAGGCGCTCGCACGGTTCTGGAGGAGGACCCTCGGGCAGGCCGGGGACAGGCAGAGTCCATTCCGCGCGCCCTTCATCGACTTCGCCCGCGGCGACGGCCTCGGTGTCGGCCCTGGGCAGGAGCGCGAGTGGACGCCTGATTCGATTGACGAGAAGACGCCGTGGGTCGCGGCCTATCGCGGCCTCTGGGGCCTCTATGCGCAGGACCCGATCTCGGGCGAGAACGCGCCGGCCGGGCCGATGTACAACCGCGACGGCTCGCCGCGCCCGTCCTGGTTCGACCCGCTCGGATTCGCCGAGCTCGACAAGCTGCCTCCTCCCCCACTCGAGCTCGAGCTGCTCGAGACCGAGTGCGCCACGTTGGTCGCGCGACAGGAGGAGCTCGACTCCCTGATCGCCCGCGAGGGCGAGACGCTCCAGCAGCTCGGCATCCGGCTCGAGAGCATGGAGGGAAATCCACACCTCGCCTCACAACACGAGAAGCTGGCCGAGCAGGTAGACCAGCTGGCCGCCCGGGTGAAGGGTCTCCGCCGCGAGCAGTCGGAGAACGAGGGCGTGCTCGATGGGATCACACGGCGACTCGAGCGGCTACACGCGGGCCGTCGCGACGACCCACGTTCACACATCCGGCACGCCGCTGAACCCGTGCCGCCGGCGCACATGCGTTTCAGCCGGGCGGCGGAGATATGGGCGGCCGCGAGCTTGAGCCTCTTGCTCATCGGGCTGGTGGCGCTGATCGAGTTCGCGCCCGAGGACGCCTGGGCCGGGGTGGTCATCCTCCTGATCGCCCTGGTACTGGGGGAATCGATCCTGCGCGCCACCTTCGTCCGAACGGTGAACCGAGTGGCCGTGATCCTGGCGCTCGTCGCAACCGTGATCCTCTTGGTGCACTTCTGGAAGCCGGTGCTGTTCGGCGCCTTGATCGCCTTGGCAGCCTTCCTGATCCTGCAGCGGGTGCGGGAGTTCCGCGCCTGAACCACCGGCATGTGGACGGGCACCAGGAGCCGCTATGACTAGAAGGGCGAGCGGGAGCAGTCGTCGATCGCGCGCCGGCGCCGGGGCTCGTTGACGTCCACAGGCTCTCCACGTTGCCGGTCGACCACCGTCGGATAGCGCCCGTTCGCGTTGCTGACGCAATTGTCGTAGTGCCACTCCGCGGCGACCCAGCCCAGCACACCAGTCAGCGCGAGGAGAGCGACTATCAGCGCGATCCCGATCGCCCGCATCAAGGAGGCATCCTTTCGCATGGACGCCCGAAGGCCAGGTGGCCGGTCTTCCCGACCGAACCTCCGACTCGGGCGGCGGCACCGGTGGGTCGCCGCCCTATGCGTCGCGGAGCTGGAGCGGACCGGACCGCCCGCCCGTGACGAACTGGCGCACGAACGGCTCGTCGGATCCGAGCACGGCCCCGGGCTCTCCGCTCGCGACGATGCGGCCCTCGTGGATCACGGCGATGTAATCGGCGAGGTCACGCGCCACCTTCATGTCATGGGTAGTGACGAGGACCGTGGCCTCCGTGTCCTCCTGCGTGTCGCGGATCACCCGGCAGAGCAGCGCGAGGCGAACATCGTCGATCCCCGCGTCGAGATCGTCGATTATGAGAATGTCCGACTCCAGGGCGAGCGCCCGCGCGAGCGCCGTCCGCTTCGCCATCCCGCCGGACAGCTCCGCCGGCATCCGCTCGGCGTGCTCCTGGAGACCCACCATGCGGAGGGCGTCTCGCGTGACCCGGTCGATCTGCTCGTCCGACCAGCGGGTTCGCTCGCGTAGGCCATAGGCGACGTTCTCGTACACACTGAGCGAGTAGAAGAGCCCGCAGGTGAACGGCAGCGCGCCCTGCAGCACGACGCTCATCCCGCGCCGGACCTCGTACAGCTCCGCCTCGGATACGGCCGCGAGGTCCTTGCCGTCCACCCTCACGGTCCCGTCCGAGGGCTTGAGCAGCCCAAGAATGTGCTTGACCGTGACGGTCTTTCCCGCCCCTGACGGCCCGAGCAGCACCGTGATCGCGCCCGCCGGCACGGCGAGGTCGACCCCGTCGAGGACCCGCTCGGAACCGAACTCCTTGACGACGTCCACGAGCTCGATCGCCGCCCCGGGTTGCGAATCGAGTGGGACGGGCTCTCGCATCAGGGGCCGGCCGACGGGCTCCCGCCGCGCGGAGGCGGCCGATGCTTCCTCGGCGCGAGCTTCGCCATGCCGTCGAAGGGTCTCCGCGCGGGCATCAAGCGCCCATGGCCTCGGCGGCCCGCTTCTCCATCTCGTCGGGCGGCACGTCCTCCACGTGGGTCGCGACGCTCCAGCGGTGCCCGAAGGGGTCCTCGAACTGACCTGTGCGGTCCCCGTAGAACTGGTTCTCCACGGGACGCAGAACGTCGGCACCCGCCTCCACGGCGGCGTCGAAAGCGGAGTCCACGTCCTCCACGTAGACGCTGATCATCACCGGCGTGCCGCCGATTTCCTTCGGGCCTTGCACACCCATCTCGGGAAAGGGATCCGCGAGCATGATGAGCGACTCGCCGATCTCGAGCTCGGCATGACCGACCTTGCCGCCCGGTCCGGGCATGCGCATCCGTTCCTTCGCGCCGAAGACCTTCCCGTAGAAGTTGATTGCGGCATCCGCCCCATCCACGTGCAAATACGGCGTGACCTGCGGATAGCCCTCGGGTATCGGCTTGGCGTCCGCCATGGCTTCCTCCTTGGCTGGTCGGGCTTGGCAAACGGGCTTTCGCTGCCACCCTATCGCCCGCGGTTCGGCGGGCCCTGGTCTCCTTCGACGCCGCCTTACGCCCGCAGCCGCAGCGCTTTGAGGGCCGCCTCTGGATCGCTGTGGCTGATCAAGACCCTGATTCGACCCCGGTGCAGCTCAAACACGAAGCCGGCATTCGAGTCGATCTCAACGCTGCTTGCGTGGCCGAGAGCGCGCAACCGCCCAATCACCGCAACGCGATCCCCGCGGTCATGAAACTCGACAGGATCGATTCGGTACGCCTTCCAGTCCTCGTCCCCCTCCCTGGCGAACCGCCGCAGGCCTTCGTGCCCTCGATAGACGTTGCCCTCGAGCTGGGCCCGGAATGGCAGCAACTCGCAGTCCTCCGCGAACAGGGTGACGAGCTCATCGATATCACGTGCGTTGAACGCCTCGAAGGAGCGGCGCACGACCTCCACGTTCTCCTGTGACATCTCTCGCCCAGTATCTACCTCAGCGCAGGCTCTGCCAATGGGCGAGCGCCGCCTCAGCCACGCGTCGGACCGATCGTCCGCTACCCGCCGCTCGTGGACATGAGCGACCCGCAGGCCAGCGAACGGTTTGTCGTTCGGGGCGCCGCGGTAGACGGATCCTGTGGCCGTCCGAGCGACTAGCTCTCTGCTTGCCGGGAGGTACCGCGTCGAGCGGCTCCTGGGGCGCGGCGGCATGGCGGCGGTCTACCTCGCCCACGACGACCGCCTCGACCGCCGCGTTGCGGTCAAGCGTCTGCACGCGGACAGTCCGCAGGACGCCGCTCGCAGGTTTGCCCGCGAGGCCAAGCTAGGGGCGGCGCTCAACCACCCCAACCTCGTCTGGGTGTTCGACACCGTGGCCGACGAGGACGGCGTCCTGATCGTGATGGAGTACGTCCACGGAAACACGCTGGCGCGGGAGCTCGAGGCAGGACCGCTAGGGCCACGACGCGCCGTCGAGGCAATCAGCGGTGTGGCCGCGGCCCTGGACCATGTGCACGCCCACGGTGTGGTGCACCGCGACGTGAAGCCGGCGAACGTGCTTCTGGGCGTCCGAGGGGCGGTGAAGCTGGCCGACCTGGGGATCGCCAGCGCAGCCGAGCACACACGCATCACCCGCAGCGGCGCGGTTCTCGGCACGGCTTCCTATATGGCGCCGGAGCAACTCGAAGGACGGCGGCCGATCGCGGCGAGCGACGTCTATGCGCTCGCCACGGTGGCATTCGAGGCGCTGACCGGGCGCAAGGCGCGGCGGGGGCGGACGCCGGTGGAGGTGGCTCACGCCATCGCGACAGTGCCGCCTCCGGACCTCCGCGAAGCCTGGCAACAGGCGCCGGCGGAAGCCGCGGAAGTGCTGAAGTTAGGCATGGCACGAGAGAGTGAGGATCGCCCTCGGAGCGCGTGCGCGCTGGCGATCGAGCTGGCCGCTGCGCTTGGCGAGGAGCCCGCCGCCCGCTCGCGGTTCTCGGTGGCCAGGGCGGCGTCCGCGCCGTCGAGGGCCCCCGATGACGACCCAGCCCGGCGCCCAGTGGCGACCCCGCCCGTCCGGCCCCGACC